>NZ_JBVVPX010000169.1:0-201 GCF_055811375.1 Mesorhizobium sp. WSM4848 | reverse complement strand
CGGGTGCCCGGCTCGGCCATCAGGGCAAAGGCCGGCTTGCCCCTCTCGCGCTCGACCCCAAGAAGCTCTAACCCGCTTTCGGTGAAGGATTTTGTCTCCAGCCAATTGGTGGTCGGGCCGCTGCGGTATTTTCTGTCTCGACGCTTCGATACCATCCCCTCCAGGCCGGCCTTGTCGATCAGATGATAGATCGCGTTGGCC
>NZ_JBVVPX010000168.1:0-218 GCF_055811375.1 Mesorhizobium sp. WSM4848 | reverse complement strand
CCCCCCCCCCCCCCCCCCCCCCCCCCCCCCCCCCCCCCCCCCCCCCCCCCCCCCCCCCCCCCCCCCCCCCAAAACCCCCCCCCCCCCCCCCCCCCCCCCCCCCCCCCCCCCCCCCCCCCCCCCCCCCCCCCCCCCCGGGGGCCCCCCCCCCCCCCCCCCCCCCCCCCCCCCCCCCCCCCCCCCCCCCCCCCCCCCCCCCCCCCCCCCCCCCAAAACCC
>NZ_JBVVPX010000167.1:0-233 GCF_055811375.1 Mesorhizobium sp. WSM4848 | reverse complement strand
CCGCGGCAGCAGGGGCCGGTTGGGGGGGCCCAACACAAAAAAAAAAAACACCCCCCCCCCCACACCAACCCCCCCCCCCCCGGGGGCGGGGGGGGGGGGGGGGCGGGGCGGGGGGGGGGGGGGGGGGGGGGGGGGGGGGGGTTGGGTTTATTATGGGGGAGGGGGGGGGGGGGGGATGGGGGCGCCACCGGGGGGTGGACCGGCCCCGGCCGCGCCCCGCGAGCCGGGTGTAT
>NZ_JBVVPX010000166.1:0-233 GCF_055811375.1 Mesorhizobium sp. WSM4848 | reverse complement strand
CCGTTGCCGGGGGGGGGGGGGGGGGGGCCGCGGGGGGGCGGGGGGGGAGCCCCGCCGCGCCGCGCGGCCGGGGGGGGGGGGGGGGGGGGGGGGGGGGGGGGGGGGGGGGGCCCGGGCGGGGGGGGGGGGGGGGGGGGGGGGGGGGGGGGGGGGGGGGGGGGGGGGGGGGGGGGGGCCGCGCCCGCGGGGGGGGGGGGGGGGGGGGGGCGCCCCCCCCCCCCCCGGGGGGAGAA
>NZ_JBVVPX010000165.1:0-235 GCF_055811375.1 Mesorhizobium sp. WSM4848 | reverse complement strand
GTATGGGACGTGGACCATCTGCAGACCTGCCTGATTGAGGAAGCGTTCCGTGCTCAGATGCCCGAAGCCGATATCGCCCCTTACCGAGCTCAAACCCGAGGTCGCTCAGTCCTGGTGGATTGCGCTGCTCCGTCGAACTTTCCGACCGCTGACCGCAACGGAAAGTTCGGAAAGTGTGGGCCAGTTCATACAATCGAGCGGCCGCGAGCCGCACTATTCGCAAATAGCGTTGCAT
>NZ_JBVVPX010000164.1:0-235 GCF_055811375.1 Mesorhizobium sp. WSM4848 | reverse complement strand
CAGGACACCGCCGCCAAGACCCAGGCGATGTTCGGCGAAGCGCAGCAGCGCACCCAGGCCGCGATGGAAAAGAGCAGCAAGCTGTTCGAAGACATGGTCGCCTTCAACAAGGACAATCTGGAAGCGGTCGTCGAGTCGTCGAAGATCGCCGCCAAGGGCGCTCAGACGCTGGGCCAGGGCGCGGCGGACTATGCCAAGCGTTCGTTCGAAACCGCGACCCAGACGCTGCAGACGC
>NZ_JBVVPX010000163.1:0-236 GCF_055811375.1 Mesorhizobium sp. WSM4848 | reverse complement strand
ACCTAGTCCTGCTTTCGTGCCCCCGTGCGACTTGGCAGCATTGAATAAGGAGTACATCGCTCGGTTGAACCGCTTGCGGCGGCAGCTCAGCCCGACCGCCCCACTCGTTCAGTTTGACGCGAACCTCTTTGCCGGGTGCGTGCTTCACGTGGTGAAAATGGAGGCAACGGATTCGTTGGTGCACGCTTACTCGATAAAAAATTGCGCTGAATTAATTGGCGCGAAAAAGTACCAGC
>NZ_JBVVPX010000162.1:0-236 GCF_055811375.1 Mesorhizobium sp. WSM4848 | reverse complement strand
GCCGCCTGAATTGCCGATTTCGCTCAGCGGCGGCTGAATGGCGGCGGCTTGCGGCGTATTCAGGACCCTCTGCCTCTTCGCCGGTCTCACCAGCGCTGTGTAATGTTCATCGTTGATGATGACGCCCCCGCTGTTCACGCGGTTGCTGCTGTCAGGTGCGCTCGGCAGCTCGTCCTGGGCCTCGCGAGTCCTGCCCAAGTGCTGGTCAAACGGCGCTGGCGCGACTTGTCGGGCTT
>NZ_JBVVPX010000161.1:0-236 GCF_055811375.1 Mesorhizobium sp. WSM4848 | reverse complement strand
AAGACCTTTTAGTCTAACACTCTGATTCTATTGATTCGGTCCCTTCAAAATCGGCTCAATCGGCGAAGACGGGTTAGACGTATTGCTACCGCGTAGATCAGGAGGGAGATGAACGGAACGATCCATAGTGAGGATTTGACGTAGCTCCTGACCCTGTACAGACAGTGATGGGCTCAAAGGCCGTATGATAGGAGCTTGGCGATTGCCCCTCGGAAGCCTATCTGTCGTTTGAATGA
>NZ_JBVVPX010000160.1:0-239 GCF_055811375.1 Mesorhizobium sp. WSM4848 | reverse complement strand
TCGCCCTCCGTCTCGCCCCCCCCCCCCGCCCCCTCCTCCCCCCCCCCCCCCATACCCCCCCCCCCCCCCACCCCCTCCTCTCCCCCCTCCTCCTCCTTTTTTTTTTTTTTTTTTTTTTTTTTCTTAGCGCTCGCTGCTGGGGGCTGCTTCTTTTTTTTTTTTTTTGTGTTTTTTCCCCCCGCGCGCCTTTTTCTTTGGGGGGGGGTGGTTTTTTTTAACACCCCCCCCCCGCCTTCGCC
>NZ_JBVVPX010000159.1:0-239 GCF_055811375.1 Mesorhizobium sp. WSM4848 | reverse complement strand
CGCGCAGGTCGTCGGGCCAGGTGGCGGCGTCGTTGCAGGCCCGTCGCAGCACCCACTCGCCGAGCTTGGCGGTGAGCCGGTTGTTCTCCGCCGAGTCGAGGAAGGCCGCCGGGGGCAGCAGGCCACGGGTCGGGTGCTGCCAGCGCACGAGTGCCTCGTAGCCGAGCAGCGCCTCGTCGGACAGGTGCACGATCGGTTGGTAGAACAGCCGCAGCTCGTCGTTGTCCAGGGCGTGCCGC
>NZ_JBVVPX010000158.1:0-244 GCF_055811375.1 Mesorhizobium sp. WSM4848 | reverse complement strand
CCCCCCAACACCCCCCCCCCCCCCCCCCCCCCCCCCCCCTCCCACACCCCCCCCCCCCCCCCCTCGCCCCCCCCCCCCACCCCCCCCCCCCACCCCCCCCCCCCCCCCCCCCCCTCCCCCCCCCCCACCCCCCCCCCCCCCCCACCCCCCCTCCCCCCCCCCCCCCCCCCCCCCGCTGCGGCCCCCCCCCCCCCCCCCCCCCCAACAAAAACCCCGCCCACCCCCCCGAGGATCTGTTCTATCG
>NZ_JBVVPX010000157.1:0-246 GCF_055811375.1 Mesorhizobium sp. WSM4848 | reverse complement strand
CTTGATCGCCGCAACCGGCGGCCGTGCATCTATAATGTGTCGCACCGATCCGGCCTGTTTTCCAGTACGAGGCATCGTGGATGATGCACATCGTGCGGGCATGAGCTGACGTGGGATTTGGCAGGCGGCGAAAGGCGCCGTGAACATTTGCGGGGGCATCGGTATTGTCGTCGCGATCGGATTCGGGAGCTATGGCGTGATGAGCAGGATGGTATCGTTTGCAACCACCGCGGGCTTGTTCTGCGC
>NZ_JBVVPX010000156.1:0-249 GCF_055811375.1 Mesorhizobium sp. WSM4848 | reverse complement strand
CACCAGCACCGAGCAACGGGTTGCCGAACGCGCCAGGCAGACTGGCCAGGAACTCGCCGTCCATGCCCGTGAAATCGAGCAGGTGCTTGCCGGTGCCGACGAACGCCTGGCATCGAGTGCTGCTGTTACAGCCGCCCGCGTCGAGGAGCAGGTCGCCAGCGTCGAGAACCGCCTCGCCTACTCCGCCGAGACAATGGGCCAAAAGCTCAACGAACAGGTTTCGAATGCCGAGGCGCAGCTGGTCTCGCG
>NZ_JBVVPX010000155.1:0-251 GCF_055811375.1 Mesorhizobium sp. WSM4848 | reverse complement strand
CGCCACCCGCAACGCCCCCCGGGGGCCCCCCGGGGGGGGGGGGCGGGGGGGGGGGGGGGGGGGGGGGGGAAAGGGGGGGGGGGGGGGGCCCCCGGGGGGGGGGGGCGGGGGGGGGGGGGGGGGGGGGGGGGGGGGGGGTGTGGGGGGGGGGGGGGCACCCCCCCCCCCCCCCCCGGCGGGGGGGCGGGGGAGCCACCACCCCCGGCGGGGCGGGGGGCCCCGCCGGGTTTTGAGCCGCCGGCCACAACCCA
>NZ_JBVVPX010000153.1:0-255 GCF_055811375.1 Mesorhizobium sp. WSM4848 | reverse complement strand
CTAATAATCTCTCGTAATCCGGCAGCGTACTCCTCAATCATCGAAGTAGCTCATCTAAGCCAGACGACATTCTTTCGTTACGTTCTATGTTTTTGTTAGGATCGGGCATTCTTAGCCGCTTTTGATTGTGCCTTTCGCGCGCTCCCGTATGCGCTGGAAGGTGACGTAGAGCATCGGCACCAGGAAGATCCCGATCGAGCTTGCTGCGAGCATACCAGCGAAGACAGCGGTGCCCACTGCTCTGCGGCTCAGCGC
>NZ_JBVVPX010000152.1:0-256 GCF_055811375.1 Mesorhizobium sp. WSM4848 | reverse complement strand
CGGGGACAGGATTTGAACCTGTGACCTTCAGGTTATGAGCCTGACGAGCTACCGGGCTGCTCCACCCCGCGTCAACTTTTCAACAAGTCAGCGCTTAGTAAGTTCCACCAACTGAAAGGGCCGCTTGCGCGGCCCGGGTTCCCGATTGGCGGGCCTTTTGGCAAGGAGAAGATTTGGATTTTTGACAACGTGCGTTTTGCAGACCTGGCAGCGACCTACTCTCCCGCGTCTTGAGACGAAGTACCATCAGCGCTGG
>NZ_JBVVPX010000151.1:0-258 GCF_055811375.1 Mesorhizobium sp. WSM4848 | reverse complement strand
TCCCGCGGGTGTCGGAGGGCGAGGACGCCGCCGCGATCGTTTCATTAGAGATGGAGATGATGATCATGCAGCGGCTGGCGGTGCCGCACGTGCCGGCCTGCTTCGGCACAGGTGATTTCGCCCGCCAAGCCTATGTCGTGATCGAGCGCATTCCAGGTGCCACGCTGTACAAGCGGCTCCCCGACCTGCCGCTGCCCTATGACGAGGCGCGGCAGCTCGTCGCCAGAATCGCCACGGCGCTTGCGGATCTGCACCGGC
>NZ_JBVVPX010000150.1:0-258 GCF_055811375.1 Mesorhizobium sp. WSM4848 | reverse complement strand
TAGCCTCGAAACTGCAGGGTTTGCGCGCCTTCTGGCCGCCCTGTCGCCACCAGGCGGCCGATGCTCGACATCCGAAACCGCAATTCTCCCCTAGTCAAGATGTGGTCGGGAATGCGTGAAGAGATCACACCCACGATTGCTGCAGTTTCGAGTCTGCTGATCGCGTTCACAGTGTTGATCTATGCCGGCCTGGGAACAGTCAGCCGCGGGTGAACGACGAACCAAATTAAGTGCGGCAGTCAACAATGAAGGAGCCTT
>NZ_JBVVPX010000149.1:0-260 GCF_055811375.1 Mesorhizobium sp. WSM4848 | reverse complement strand
GCCATGGCAAGACGACGCTGCTGCGTGCGATCTCCGGGCTTCTGCAGCCGAAGAGCGGCCGCATCCTGTTCGACGGGCAAGACATTGTCGGCCACAGCGCACGCGCCATCGTCGGCGCCGGCCTGATCCATGTGCCGCAAGGCAACCGGCTGTTTCCCGATCTCTCGATCGCCGACTGCATGGCGCTCGGCGCCTATTCGCCGCGGGCCCGGCCGCATGAGGCGGAAAACCGCGAAAAGGTGGTCAAGCTGTTCCCGAAA
>NZ_JBVVPX010000148.1:0-262 GCF_055811375.1 Mesorhizobium sp. WSM4848 | reverse complement strand
CGCGACCTCTATGCAGAAGACCCGCCGCTACATTTGCGAAGCGACGGGCCTCCGCCCCATTCCCCCATACCTGACCAGGCAACTGCCGTGCCAGACTTATTGACCCATCGCGGGGCACCTTATGGCTTCTACACAGCGGAATTACCGCCGACGTACTTCATTCGCATCACCCTCCCCAGTTCCCGTCGGTCAACATTCAGTCCTTGGGGTCGCAGGTGTAGTGCCGTTCGAAGGTCCCGTCCGCGCGCCGCTGCTTGTCGAA
>NZ_JBVVPX010000147.1:0-263 GCF_055811375.1 Mesorhizobium sp. WSM4848 | reverse complement strand
ACCTCGTCCACGCTGCGCGCAACGACGAGCGAACCCGTGCGCTCAGCTCCGTTCGAAACAAAGAAGGCCATCAACCTGCGGCCTCGGTGAGTTGGCCGGATGCGCGCATCACCGCGCGAAGGATCTCGACATGCGTGCCGCAGCGGCAGAGATTGTAGCGCAGTGCCGCCAGCGCCTCCTGCTCGGTCGGCCGCGGGTTGATCGCGAGCAACGCCTTGGTGGTCATGATCATGCCGTTGAGACAATAGCCGCATTGTGCGGCC
>NZ_JBVVPX010000146.1:0-270 GCF_055811375.1 Mesorhizobium sp. WSM4848 | reverse complement strand
GAGCAGGCGGATCAGCCCCATCGCGCTGACCAGTGCCTCGCCATTGTAATGGTCGGAGCGGGTGCGATGTTCGATCGCGCCCAGGATCAGCTCGCGCGCCCAGATCGCTGCCTGGAACACTGCCGCGACGGTGAACAGGAAGGTCGCGGTCTTGGCCACCTCCGGCGGGGTGGCGGCATAGCCGCTTACCAGCTTCGCCGAGAGCATGATGATGAAGAAGGCGTTGGTTCGCTCGATCGCGCGACCCACTACCGCGGCCCAGCCCTTGCC
>NZ_JBVVPX010000145.1:0-278 GCF_055811375.1 Mesorhizobium sp. WSM4848 | reverse complement strand
TCCTCTGGCGGCATATGCGCGCAGCGACTGCCGAGTCGCTCCGCCACGGGGAGCGCAACGAAAAGTCCCAAGCGCGCAACCCCGACCAGCCCCGCCGATCGTCCGTTGCTCACCCCGCGCCATACGGCGCGTAAAACCCGCCGAGGCTCTAATTGCAGCCGGATGAAAATTCGGGGGCAGGTCAGCTGTATTTGATCCACCGGCAGGGCAACGAGTCCAGGTTAACGGAGTTGGAGAGCTGCCATCAGGTAGTCGGTATCCCAGGTTGCGAGTTTTCG
>NZ_JBVVPX010000144.1:0-279 GCF_055811375.1 Mesorhizobium sp. WSM4848 | reverse complement strand
GCGCCGGCCCACGTTAAGGAAAAAAATTTGGGGGGGGCCGCCCCGCGCCCGCACCAAGAAACAAAAAAACAACAAGAACCCCCCAAAAAAAAAAAAAAAAAAAAAAAAAAAAAAAAAAACCCCCCCCCCCCCCCCAAAAAAAAAAAAAAAAAAAAAAAAAAAAAACAAAAAAAAAAAAAAAAAAAAAACCCCCCCCCCCCCCCCCCCCACGAGACCGCCAGGGGGAGCCAACACCACACACACAACAAAACCACCCACAAACACCCACCAGCCGCAACC
>NZ_JBVVPX010000143.1:0-281 GCF_055811375.1 Mesorhizobium sp. WSM4848 | reverse complement strand
AGGGGCCGTAGCTCAGCTGGGAGAGCGCCTGCTTTGCAAGCAGGATGTCGTCGGTTCGATCCCGTCCGGCTCCACCACTTCGCAATCCGAAGGATTGTCGACCACTCCGCGCAATCCGCAAGGATTGTCGTTGCGCAATCCGCAGGATTGTCGCTTCTTCTCCGGAAGAAAGGGTGTCGAGTGGATGTGGAGCGGGCTTGAGAAAAAAGTCATTCGTTAAAAAGATTTGCGGCGAGCTTCTTGGCTCTCCGCCTGTTCTGTATGACATCGTAAAGAGAAGA
>NZ_JBVVPX010000142.1:0-285 GCF_055811375.1 Mesorhizobium sp. WSM4848 | reverse complement strand
ATCCCAGAAGTCCTGAAGCGAAGCGTGGCGAAGGTCGTCCTCGCCCCTGAGGTGCTTCACGCGGGCTTTGATCCCCGCCTTGACCCACTGCGTTGCCGGCCGCTTTGGCATGTCCTTGGGTGCCTCGCCGGCATGTTCCTGGACGCGTTTCCAAAGCCGCTCACGCATCTCGCGATTGACGCTGACGAACGCGCTGCCGACATATTTCCGGGTGCCCGGCTCGGCCATCAGGGCAAAGGCCGGCTTGCCCCTCTCGCGCTCGACCCCAAGAAGCTCTAACCCGCT
>NZ_JBVVPX010000141.1:0-291 GCF_055811375.1 Mesorhizobium sp. WSM4848 | reverse complement strand
CCGGCGTCGATGATGATCTGGGAGCGGTAGCCGTCAAATTTGGCTTCATGCATCCAGTCATCGCCTTGGGGCGGCTTAGCTACCAGGGTCGGCATCATCGGAGGAATAAATTCTAGCCGGCCGCCGGCACTCACTCGTTTAGGCACCAAATTGACTCTAGGCTCATCCGATTTGACAGCCAGGGGAACGGAACGTGACCATTTTACTAAATTAGCGATGATGCTGTAGAGCTTATGGTAGAACCAGCCGGCGACCGCCCTCCGCAAGATACCCCCGCCGGTTAGGCCCGGC
>NZ_JBVVPX010000140.1:0-295 GCF_055811375.1 Mesorhizobium sp. WSM4848 | reverse complement strand
TGATTGCTAATGTTCTTTGGCACTGTGACTTTGACAGACATCAGAACGCCGCGACAGGGCAGAACGTTGAAGTCGGCGGGACAGCACCCCCCTCTGTCCTGCCGGACATCTCCCCCGCAAGGGGGAGATCGGCAGCCCCGTCCATCCATCCTTCCAACGTTGGAGATTAGCGAAAGCCGGGATGACGGCCAATCTCCCCCCCTTGCGGGGGAGATGTCCGGCAGGACAGAGGGGGGTGTGAAGGATCGCTACCTATGAACATATCTGGGCAATTGTTGCTGCCCAGCAACCCGTC
>NZ_JBVVPX010000139.1:0-313 GCF_055811375.1 Mesorhizobium sp. WSM4848 | reverse complement strand
GACCGCGTCGATGACGCCCTCAACGCGACCCGTGCGGCCGTCGAAGAAGGCATCGTTCCCGGCGGCGGCGTCGCACTGCTGCGCGCTTCGCTGAGCATCAAGGCTGTCGGCGCCAACTCCGACCAGACCGCTGGCATCGCCATCGTGCGTCGCGCGCTGCAGGCTCCGGCCCGTCAGATCGCGGCCAACGCCGGTGCGGAAGCATCGATCGTTGCCGGCAAGATCCTCGAGAACAAGGGCCCGACCTTCGGCTTCAACGCCCAGACCGGCGAATATGGCGACATGATCGCCATGGGTATCGTCGATCCGGTCA
>NZ_JBVVPX010000138.1:0-314 GCF_055811375.1 Mesorhizobium sp. WSM4848 | reverse complement strand
CAGTAGCCGGCCTCGAAGTCCTCAAGGGCCTTCATGCCGGCTTCGGCGTCCTTGGCCCGGTAGATCGCGCGCAGCGCCGGCACGACGGACTTGCGATCCTTCCACGACACGAACTCCAGGGAATGACGGATCAGGTGCACGATGCAGGTCTGGACCACAGTCTGGGGAAAGACGGCGTTGATCGCCTCGGGGAAGCCCTTCAAGCCGTCGACGACGGCGATCAGGACGTCGGCGACGCCACGGCTCTTCAGTTCGTTCATGACGCGCAGCCAGAACTTGGCGCCCTCGGTCTGCTCGATCCAGATGCCGAGGAT
>NZ_JBVVPX010000137.1:0-319 GCF_055811375.1 Mesorhizobium sp. WSM4848 | reverse complement strand
CCTATCACCGCGTTCCTCGGCTGTTCGCCGCCCTCGCGCTTGCAAGAGGCGACGGGCGATACGGCAGGATCCTCAAATCTCCTGCCAGGACCGAGCTGCTGATCCTCGACCCACGCCGCGATCTCCTGAAGATCATTGAGGAGTGCTACGAACGACGCTCAACCATCCTCACAAGTCAGGTGCCCGTGGATCGGTGGTACGAGATCATTGCAAACCCAACTCTGGCCGATGCCATCCTGGACCGCCTCGTTCACAACGCCTATCGCATCGATCTCGCCGGTGAAAGCATGCGAAAACAGCGCCCGCCAATCGCACCCGA
>NZ_JBVVPX010000136.1:0-338 GCF_055811375.1 Mesorhizobium sp. WSM4848 | reverse complement strand
GGGTCGCAGGTGTAGTGCCGTTCGAAGGTCCCGTCCGCGCGCCGCTGCTTGTCGAAGCCGCGATGTAAGGCTCGATCCCGTGCTCGTGGACCAGCCAAAGGGGATCTCGGCCGAGGCGTAGCCACTGCCGGCGGCCAACCGTTTCGGGATCGAGGCCGACGCGATCCTAGTGCGCTCGATCGTCGTGCCGGCCGCGCCTGCCTCCGCATGACGGATGGCGCGGCTTCGCAAAGCGGACATGATTTCGTCACGTGAGATGCCGATGTCGCCAAGAACGTCATCGGGTAAACGGCTCAACTGGTCCGTTGCCGACAAGAGAGCTTTTCGCTCGGCGCGGA
>NZ_JBVVPX010000135.1:0-339 GCF_055811375.1 Mesorhizobium sp. WSM4848 | reverse complement strand
GGGTCGCAGGTGTAGTGCCGTTCGAAGGTCCCGTCCGCGCGCCGCTGCTTGTCGAAGCCGCGATGTAAGGCTCGATCGCGCGCTCGTGGACCAGCCAAAGGGGATCTCGGCCGAGGCGTAGCCACTGCCGGCGGCCAAACCGTTTCGGGATCGAGGCCGAAGCGATCCTAGTGCGCTCGATCGTCGTGCCGGCCGCGCCTGCCTCCGCATGACGGATGGCGCGGCTTCGCAAAGCGCACATGATTTCGTCACGTGAGATGCGGATGTCGCCAAGAACGTCATCGGGTAAACGGCTCAACTGGTCCGTTGCCGACAAGAGAGCTTTTCGCTCGGCGCGGA
>NZ_JBVVPX010000134.1:0-339 GCF_055811375.1 Mesorhizobium sp. WSM4848 | reverse complement strand
AGCGTAGTCGCACTGGAGGCAACCCGCGCTGCACGGCTGTCCGGCACAGCATTCCGGGATATCGTGATGACCCACCCTACTTTTGCCTGGGTGCTGCTTGAGCATCTATCTGCCCAGCTCCGGCGCATGACCGAGCGGGTATTCGAATACAGCACTCTGGTCGTGCGAAAACGACTGATCGTCGAGCTCCTGCATCGGGCGGAGAAAGCCGCACTCGTGGACGGCGAGGTGTCCATAAGCCCGGCACCGACGCATTCCGAGTTGGCGGCAACGATGAGCACGCACAGGGAAGCGGTCTCGCGCGAAATGAGCGACCTCGCCAAGAGAGGCCTGATCGAA
>NZ_JBVVPX010000133.1:0-341 GCF_055811375.1 Mesorhizobium sp. WSM4848 | reverse complement strand
TTGCGCCGCGAAATGGCCGGCGGCAAGGGTGGCGAGAAATTCTGGTCGCTTATCCAATCGCTGCGGCTGCATGTCCTGCCCAACACCGCCGGTTGTCACTCCGTCAAGGAAGCCGTCACGACCGCAAAGATGGCGCGCGAGGTTTTTGGCACGAGCTGGATCAAGCTCGAGGTGATCGGCAATCATGATACGCTGCAGCCGGATGTCTTCGGCTTGGTCGAGGCCGCGCGAATCCTGTGCGAAGACGGTTTTGCAGTATTTCCGTACACGACGGACGATCTCGTCGTCGCCGAGCGATTGCTGGAAGCCGGATGCAGGGTGCTCATGCCCTGGTGCGCGCC
>NZ_JBVVPX010000132.1:0-341 GCF_055811375.1 Mesorhizobium sp. WSM4848 | reverse complement strand
GGCGCGCACCAGGGCATGAGCACCCTGCATCCGGCTTCCAGCAATCGCTCGGCGACGACGAGATCGTCCGTCGTGTAAGGAAATACAGCAAACCCGTCGTCGCACAGGATTCGCGCGGCCTCGACCAAGCCGAAGACGTCAGGCTGCAGCGTGTCATGATTGCCGATCACCTCGAGCTTGATCCAGTTCGTGCCGAAGACCTCGCGCGCCATATTTGCGGTCGTGACGGCTTCCTTGACGGAGTGACAACCGGCCGTGTTGGGGAGGACATGCAGCCGCAGCGATTGGATAAGCGACCAGAATTTCTCGCCACCCTTGCCGCCGGCCATTTCGCGGCGCAA
>NZ_JBVVPX010000131.1:0-344 GCF_055811375.1 Mesorhizobium sp. WSM4848 | reverse complement strand
AGCTTACCGGTACTAATAGTTCGATCGGCTTGATCGTTCTCATTCCCTATGCCCATCTGACAAAGTCAGATGGTCTTACCAGCGCTCACGCATGAGCGGCCCTTACGGGGCCTATGCTCCGCGAGGGCGCCGGACGACCGGCGACGTGCAGTCGCACTTGCGGGCTTCGCCCGTAACAGACTGCAAATGTCGCCTTGGCACACATAAGACCAGCGAACAGCTCACAGAGAGCAGAAAATAGGCTTCCCTATTCGCTACTCCCTCATCGCTATTCGCTCAAAAAGCTTCTCGAGCAACGTGCGCTTTGCCGACCTGGTGGTTATGGCGGAGCGGCTGCACCCGAT
>NZ_JBVVPX010000130.1:0-358 GCF_055811375.1 Mesorhizobium sp. WSM4848 | reverse complement strand
TGGTGGGCCTGGGAGGACTTGAACCTCCGACCTCACGCTTATCAAGCGCGCGCTCTAACCAACTGAGCTACAAGCCCCAAGACTGCGCCGTAAATCGGCTTTCGCCAACGAGACGCAAGTCTCGCAAGGCCAAACGGCCGTCGCGGCCAGGCCATCGCGGCTTGCTGCCGCGCCCTCGCGGAGCGCCAGCACCCAAAGGGTGCGATGCGGCGCGCGAGCGCAAGTCAAAGTCATTCGCGAAGAAAGAGAAACGAAGGCGGCAGACCCGCTTAAGGTATGCACGACGGTAAGAGTGACTCTCTTCCGTCTTGTTCCAAGAGAACCGAAAGGCAGAGGCTCCCCATTTCATCCGAAGATG
>NZ_JBVVPX010000129.1:0-362 GCF_055811375.1 Mesorhizobium sp. WSM4848 | reverse complement strand
CAGGCCACTGCAATGCGCGCGATAGCCGTTGCTGCGCTCATATCGGACGAGAGCGGGGTCGAAGCCGCTTTCACAGCACCGGGCGCCGGGCCAAGCAGACGATAGCCCCGCTCCGCTTTGCTCAGCACCCCGAGATGCGCCGGCGTGATCAGGTTGACTTTCCGGGCGAGCGCAAACAGCGCTGTCGGTGAGCCCGCCTTCTTTTCCAACTCGATCTCGCATAGCGGCGCCTCGCGATCGGCTGCAACGACCTTGCCAAGATCCAAAGCGACTTCGATCGTGGCGTCGCCATCCATCACATTCCAAGAATGCCGTTTGACATGAACCTCGAACAAGGGCGCGAGCTTTGGGCCGGCCCCTGC
>NZ_JBVVPX010000128.1:0-388 GCF_055811375.1 Mesorhizobium sp. WSM4848 | reverse complement strand
GGCGGAACAAGCTGATCCTCAGCGCGAACGGCCGGCATTGCTACGCTGATCATGCCCGTGCACAAGAGCGCAATCCCAAGCAATTTCATTTCCGCCTCCGTGCCTGGCAGCGAGCTGTACCCTACACTGTCAAGCTTCGGCCGCATCCTCTCACCCGCGAACGACGTTAACAGTGGGTTTCAGTGCTGGCCTGAAGGGAGCAGGCCGAATGATGCCCGAGGGGGCCGCTGCGGAACTCATGAAGTGGACCAAGCGGGGACCCAAGTGGACGAAGGCGGTCGAAGCCTGCATGGCCTGCATTGAAGGTGAGGGCACACCAGACGACGTAAGGAAGGCCTTCGAGGCTGCTGCCGAGGAGGAGGGGTTGCTACGCTCCTCCTCTAATTAG
>NZ_JBVVPX010000127.1:0-420 GCF_055811375.1 Mesorhizobium sp. WSM4848 | reverse complement strand
AGTCTTACCGCTTGTCGACCATAGCCCAGCGGCGGAACCGAGTGCTGCCCGTCCCGTTTGCCGGCCAATGATAATTCAGAGGTAGGAGAGGTAGCCATGGCTGGCGATCCAACCGTCCTTAACTCAGGCGAAAATAGCGGCGGCACCCTCATGGGTATCCATTGGTTTCACCCTCCGGTCTACATCGGAACCGACCGACCTGAGTTCACCTACGTGTGTACCAATGTCGAGGGTGCCGCGGCGGAACTCATGAAGTGGACCAAGCGGGGACCTAAGTGAAGGAGGCCATCGAGGCTTGCGTCGCTCTCATTAAAGGCGAGCGCACGCCCGACGATGTAAGAACGGCGTTCGAGGCCGCTGCCGAGGAGGAGGGGTTGCTACGCTCCACTCATTAAGTTCGAGCGGCCCGACAGCCCCTCA
>NZ_JBVVPX010000126.1:0-428 GCF_055811375.1 Mesorhizobium sp. WSM4848 | reverse complement strand
CGCAACGGCCATTCGAGGAAGTCGGTTCTGACGGGCACGTCGAAGATGACGCTGTCGATCCCGCGCGACCGGGCCGGAACCTTCGATCCGAAGCTGATCGCCAAATACCAGCGCCGCTTTCCCGATTTCGACGACAAGATCATTTCCATGTACGCGCGCGGCATGACGGTGCGCGAGATCCGCGGCCATCTGGAGGAGCTCTACGGCATCGACGTGTCGCCGGACCTGATCTCGGCCGTCACCGACGCCGTCCTGGAGGAAGTAGCCGAGTGGCAGAACCGCCCGCTGGATGCGATCTATCCGCTCATCTTCTTCGATGCGATCCGGGTCAAGATCAGGGACGAAGGCTTCGTTCGCAACAAGGCCGTCTACATCGCGCTCGGCATCCTGCCGGACGGCACGAAGGAGATCCTCGGCATCTGGATCGA
>NZ_JBVVPX010000125.1:0-430 GCF_055811375.1 Mesorhizobium sp. WSM4848 | reverse complement strand
CCTCGCCCAGGCCAGGCCGGACACCCGCGCCATGACCTGCCAACAGACGCAGGCGCTAATCCAGAGCCATGGCTCGGCGGTGCTGACCACCGGCCCGAACACCTATGCCCTCTACGTCCGCCAGTACAGCAATGCGTGCGACTCGCCGTTAATCCCAGCGGTAGGGTTTGTGCCGACGCGCGATGGCCAGTGCTTGGTTCATCGCTGCAGAGAGCCGCTCTCCACTCCGCCTGACCGAGGGTGACGAGCATAGCTATTCTGCTGCGCCTTTCGGCAGGTAGCCCTTGGCCTCCAGATCATCCACGATCACGGCTTGGCCTTCAGTCGGACGCCTGGGCTTCCGTGATTAAACCACGGCGCCCGTGGGCCTGTCCCACAGTGGGTCATTTGCTGCTGGCACCGCAATTGCATGGTCAGCATCGGGGCGAGT
>NZ_JBVVPX010000124.1:0-449 GCF_055811375.1 Mesorhizobium sp. WSM4848 | reverse complement strand
CGGATCGTCAAGTATCGGTGCATCGCCGGCGACCGGTCGCTCCCATTCCTCGCGTGTGAACGATCCGGCCGCGGCGCCATCGCCGGCTTTGACGGTTTGTATCCGTTCATTTCCCGATTGCCGAATGCGAAGCGACAGGCCGCGCTTGGACAGATCCCATCCGGGGGTGTCGAAATAGATGGATCTCTGCTGAAGAATGGTGGGCGAGGATCCGAACGGATTTTTCTTCAGGAGCGACCCTGCACCCAACTGCGATAGCTCCAGCTTCAGTTCTGTTTCCTGCATGGTGTTCTCGGCGCAGCGTCGCTTCACGGAGTCGAAGGACCCCACTACATGGTGCGTCATAAAGCTGTCACAAACAACCGCCCGACTCACCAGGGCAACGAGTTCAGGTTAACGGCGAGTTGTAATTTGTGGCACGGCGTAGGTTGGCGTGATTCAAGAGGCTT
>NZ_JBVVPX010000123.1:0-479 GCF_055811375.1 Mesorhizobium sp. WSM4848 | reverse complement strand
ACCGCCCATGCCGAACATACCGGAGCCGTCATGAGGCTGCTGGTCAAAGGGGCCGGCGTCGCCGGCCTCACCGCCGCCTTCGAACTTGCCGCCCGCGGGGCGGCGGTGACCGTCGTTGAGGCCCGGCACAGCCTTGGCGGCAACGCATCCTGGACGGCCGGCGGCATGCTGGCGCCCTGGTGCGAGCGCGAAAGCGCCGAGCAGCCGGTGCTGGATCTCGGACGCGATGCCGCCGACTGGTGGGATGCGGTCCTGCCGGGTCATGTCACGCGGACCGGAACGCTCGTTTTGGCAATGCCGCGGGATGTGGGCGAACTCGACCGGTTTACAAGCCGCACGTCGGGTCATCGGCGGGTCGACGAAGACGAAATCGCGCTCCTGGAACCCGATCTCGCCGGCCGCTTCCGTCGCGGGCTGTTCTTCCCGGGCGAAGCCCATCTCGACCCACGCCGTGCAATGGCGGCGCTGCATGAAAAACT
>NZ_JBVVPX010000122.1:0-479 GCF_055811375.1 Mesorhizobium sp. WSM4848 | reverse complement strand
ACCGCCCATGCCGAACATACCGGAGCCGTCATGAGGCTGCTGGTCAAAGGGGCCGGCGTCGCCGGCCTCACCGCCGCGTTCGAACTTGCCGCCCGCGGCGCTGCGGTTACCATTGCCGAGCCCCGGCATGGCCTTGGCGGCAACGCATCATGGATGGCCGGCGGCATGCTGGCGCCCTGGTGCGAGCGCGAAAGCGCCGAGCAGCCGGTGCTGGATCTCGGACGCGACACCGCCGACTGGTGGGATGCGGTCCTGCCGGGTCATGTCACGCGGGCCGGAACGCTCGTTTTGGCAATGCCTCGGGATGCGGGCGAACTCGACCGGTTTGCAAGTCGCACGTCGGGTCATCGGCGGGTCGACGAAGACGAAATCGCGCTCCTGGAACCCGATCTCGCCGGCCGGTTCCGTCGCGGGCTGTTCTTCCCGGGCGAAGCCCATCTCGACCCACGCCGTGCAATGGCGGCGCTGCATGAAAAACT
>NZ_JBVVPX010000121.1:0-494 GCF_055811375.1 Mesorhizobium sp. WSM4848 | reverse complement strand
GACAATTGCGAACCGTCAGCGTCGAAGATCACCGCCTTCGTCACCGTCAGGCCGTTGTCGATCCCAAGCAGGCTGGACATGGCTACCTCTCAGCTCATCGCTTGCCGATACGCGTTGCGAATAGGATTTTGGTGCATCGCGCCTGACGACGACGGGGAAAGCTGCCCGGCGAAGCAACCGCCGAACACCGATGGGAATGCCGAACCAACGGAATCGACCATACAATGGTGTTAAATTATCGTCAACATGTGTGATTTTTGGAAGCAATCTTGCGGCGGCCAAGGGCCCTTACGAGCGCCGAAGTCCCGAGCTCGCCATCATTGATGCGGCTTTCGCAGATTGTTTTGGATCTCCCTGAAGCCGCTGAACGGCGACCGAGATAGATCGTGGCAGCTATGGCGTAGCCGCCGCGACAAGGGGTCTCACCAGCCTCAGTCGATGTCGAAGGACACGCCTTGGGCCAGCGGCAGCGCCTTGGAATAGTTCACCGTGTT
>NZ_JBVVPX010000120.1:0-530 GCF_055811375.1 Mesorhizobium sp. WSM4848 | reverse complement strand
CATCTTCGGATGAAATGGGGAGCCTCTGCCTTTCGGTTCTCTTGGAACAAGACGGAAGAGAGTCACTCTTACCGTCGCGCATACCTTAAGCGGGTCTGCCGCCTTCGTTTCTCTTTCTTCGCGAATGACTAACCTCCCTTTGGCTCTGCCCACAAGGCGTGCCTTGCCGGTGCAACATGGTGCCAGCAGGGTTCGGTTTAGGGCTTGTAGCTCAGTTGGTTAGAGCGCGCGCTTGATAAGCGTGAGGTCGGAGGTTCAAGTCCTCCCAGGCCCACCACTTCGCAATCCGCAAGGATTGTCGATCTCCTCGACAAAGGTAACTTCGAAGAGGTGTTATCAAGGGGCCGTAGCTCAGCTGGGAGAGCGCCTGCTTTGCAAGCAGGATGTCGTCGGTTCGATCCCGTCCGGCTCCACCATTACCTTGGTGTTGAGTAGAGATGTGAAACCGGTTGCAAAAGTCATTCGTTAAAAAGATTTGCGGCGAGCTTCTTGGCTCTCCGCCTGTTCTGTATGACATCGTAAAGAGAAGA
>NZ_JBVVPX010000119.1:0-544 GCF_055811375.1 Mesorhizobium sp. WSM4848 | reverse complement strand
CGCTGCCGCTGACGCTGCCGCTGCCGTCAATGCTGCCGCTGCCACCGATGCTGCCGGTGGCGCTGCCGCCGATGCTGCCGCTGCCGCTGCCGTCAATGCTGCCGCTGCCGCCGATGCTGCCGGTGCCGCTGCCGCCGATGCTGCCGCTGCCGCTGATGCTGCCGGTGCCGCCGACGCTGCCGGTGCCGTGGTCGCCGACGCTGCCGCTGCCGCCGATGGTGTCCTTACTAGCTGTGCCTGTCGGATGGCCCTCGCCAGTGGTGAGCGGCGGGCACAAGCGACATTGCTGCCCCGCCGAGATCTGGCGCTCAATCGCCTGCGCAAATGCTGGAACGGTCGCCGTTGAGCCGAAAAATGCACTTGAAATCAGCACCATACCGGTGCCGGCGAGGAGATGATGGATGGTTTTCATTGTGTTGCTCCCTAAGACTTTCACCTTGGGTTAACAATTGAAACTCAGAGCTTGTTAAATCGGTTCCCTGCCATGTCGTTCTTAGGCGGGCCGTGGCCGGAAGCTGGCCGTTTGGCAAGCGCCTGGGGTTGA
>NZ_JBVVPX010000118.1:0-553 GCF_055811375.1 Mesorhizobium sp. WSM4848 | reverse complement strand
GAGGCTGATCTGCGTCGTGGTCTGTCAATCGTCCGCGAAAGCATCGGCGCTGTGCAGAGCAGTATGGAGAAAAACCCGCCGTGACGATGTTGAGAACTCCCAAGACATCGTCGTCGGAAAGTGCCAGCAAGGCGAGCGAAGACGCTCGCCGTGGCAACGGCGTTGCCATTGCCACCAGCGGCCATACCCCCCTCGTCCGGAGAAAGCGTGTCGCCGTCGGCGTCGAGTTCGGTCTGAAGCCCGGTCGCAGGCCCGGTCGGATCGAACAGTTGACCACCGGAACGTGGTCGGGTTCGGCATCGGCGGCGCCGTTGGCGAGCAGCCGGAATCAGGATCATGATAAAACTCCTTGTCAGAACAGGTCGAGTTGATTGCGCGTGGCCTCATCGAACAAGCCGATATCGAGCGGCTTCTGCGCCGCGCAGGCGCATCGGCGCGCCGAAGCCGGCTGGGGCGGCACCTGGATGGTGTCGCTTCCGGGCATGTAGAAAGCGCGATCGCCACCGATACGGAAATCCGCACCGCTTCTGCGAATAAGTTGCTCGGCCTGCGG
>NZ_JBVVPX010000117.1:0-602 GCF_055811375.1 Mesorhizobium sp. WSM4848 | reverse complement strand
ATGACGCTGTAATTCCTTGATGATCTGAATCAGACGGGCATTCTCGACGTCGCGCGCCAGGACCATCGCCTTCAGCGCATCCGGATTCTCGGGAAGCTGGTCAGCCGTCATCGCCATGAGCGGATCAGACCATATTCGCCGACAGTCCGCGACAGCGGAATCCAGGCTGATTCACTTCGTCGCGGGTCAGCCCGCCTGGGCTGGAACGCGAGTCCGGCGCGCCTCGTGGACTCGCCGCCAGTCGAGACCTTCGAGCAGCGCCGACAGTTGCGCGGCCGTCAGCCGCATCATGCCGTCATGCACTTTCGGCCAGCGGAACTCCCCATCCTCCAAACGCTTGGCATAGAGGCAAACCCCGGTGCCATCCCAGAAGATCAGCTTGATCCGGTCAGTCCGCTTGGCCCGAAAGACATAGACCGCCCCATTGAACGGGTCAGCGCCCATGGTCTCGCGCACAAGTGCGGCCAATCCCTCCGCACCCTTGCGGAAGTCCACCGGCTTCGTCGCCACCATGACCTTGACCGCACCCGTCGGCCCGATCATGACGTCGCCTTCAGCGCGCGGATCACTGCGGCCACCGTCTTGGTGTCGGCGCCGCGGCC
>NZ_JBVVPX010000116.1:0-616 GCF_055811375.1 Mesorhizobium sp. WSM4848 | reverse complement strand
ATTCTCGCGAATGGCGACGAACTCCATTTCGGGGGTGATGATCCCGGCGCGCGCATAGGCAAGCTGCGTCACCGCTTTGCCCGTTTTTGCCTTTAGCGGCCGGTGGCGCACGGGAAACTCCGGCGTCAGGCGCTCACCTGACGCGAAGCCGTTGACCTCCGGCCTGACACTGCGGCCATCGTGAAATTCGACGTCGCCGCGTGCCGTAACCCATCCATGGCGAAACCTGGCGAGGCCCTTTTCGATGCTGGTTTCGACAGTCGGGTCGGTGTATAGGGGCCGGACGGATCGTAAACGGTGACAGGCGGTTCGCCTGCCGTCGGATGGACAGCGATTTCCCGCATCGGCACCCTGATCTGCGGGTGAATCATGCCGGGTTTGTGGATCTTCCTTGAGGCGGGCAGCGGTCCCGTCGACACGGCGGGGGAAATGGCATTCATTTTGAGGCTCCTTTGCTCATGCATTGGAGACCCAGTTCTGTGCCGGAAGGATGAAAAGACGCTTCTGTCTGCCTGCTTACAGGTTGTCGGGCATGGAGGCCCGCAAAGCGCTTGCACCGTCCCTACGCCAGTATGAACTGGATCAGGTTCAACGGGTCACTGCGCCGCGAAAGCCA
>NZ_JBVVPX010000115.1:0-724 GCF_055811375.1 Mesorhizobium sp. WSM4848 | reverse complement strand
TAAATCGGTTCCCTGCCATGTCGTTCTTAGGCGGGCCGTGGCCGGAAGCTGGCCGTTTGGCAAGCGCCTGGGGTTGAATTTTGAAACGCAGGTGAGCCGCTGCTGGCGTTCATCTGGCCAATTACTTGGGTCACTCTGGCTTTTCAAGTACATGTCGGGTGGCGAAACGCCGCTAACAACCGTGCTTGGCTTCTGAATATGCGGCGCTCTCAATGACCCGCCTATCTGTTGCGGAAGAGCTTGAAAGCGCCGCCGACCGCATCGGCGATATATCGCGCGCGGATCTGCAGGCCATCCTGCGTCGCGCTGCATTGATGCTTAGAAATGTCTCAGGCGTGCCGCTGGAGCCCGCAACGGAGGACGCTCTCAACTCCATCGCGGCTGAAATGAACATTGGCCGGTCGGACCTCATTCAGATCGTGCTGCGCGAATGGCTGGAAACCAACGCCTAGCTGCCAGTCAGAACGGTTGACGAGGAAAGCGAGACGAACGGCAGCGCGTAGGCCCTTCCGTGATCACGGAATTACTTGCATCGCCAAACTCGGTAGTATCAACGGCGGCGGACCCCAATCCGCCCGGCCGGCGCCCTGCAGGCAAATCTACCCCAACGCCCCCCACAGTGGCGCCGGCCACTTTCAGCCCCCTCGTTCGAAAGTTGGCTTCCAGTCGCGATTGCGCGCCCGCTGCTGGCCTTCGTAGTCAGGAATGCATGTGAAGAACACCT
>NZ_JBVVPX010000114.1:0-757 GCF_055811375.1 Mesorhizobium sp. WSM4848 | reverse complement strand
TGGAAGAGATAAGCATCGTTCCAGCCTGCACGCATCATTTTGCCACGCATGGTGTCCTTTTTGCTGTCGGCTCGAAAGGTATTGAGGCAGAATCGCCGAAGCAGAGCGAGGTTTTCGGGGCCGTGATCCTTTCTGGTCCGGCAGTCGTCCTCGCGGAAGACTACGTCGAGCTGCCAGTGCAGGCCATTCTCGACATCCCAGTGACGGCGCACGACGGCGAGCAGGTCGTTGGCGGACATCGGTCGCGAGAGCACATAGAGACAGCACTCTTCCTGCCGTTTGCCATCGATCACACGCGTGCGCTTGACCTCGCCGATGGCTGCGAGGCCGGCAAAGCCGTGCTTGCGGCCAAGCCCCGGCGCACGCACGACACGCGCCGCCCGCCGCTCCAGGCGCCCGTGGCTCACCTCCTCGGTAACGGCCAGCGCCGCCTTGGGCGTTGGGCGGCCGGCGATGAGGCGCTCGGCATCGGCCAGAAGCAGCCCCTGATTGCCCTTCAAGGCCAGCACATAGTCGCCGCCGCGCCGCGTGATCTCCTCGGCCATGCGGGTCGAGCAATGCAGCGCATCGGCCGTAACCACGGCGCCGCGCAGGTCGATCAGGCGCAACAGTTCGATGGCCGCCCTGGCCTCGTTGCCGCCCTGTGCCGGCAAGGCCGCCAACGTCATGCGCAACTGCGCGCCCCAGGCCGACACCATCATGCGCGGCGCGAACTGGCGGCCCTTCTCGAAGGCGCCACGCATCGACTTGCCGTCGA
>NZ_JBVVPX010000113.1:0-766 GCF_055811375.1 Mesorhizobium sp. WSM4848 | reverse complement strand
GGGGGCGGTGCTCGGCGCCGACCTGCTGGGCGACGCCCATATCCACAGGGATTACCAGTTGCTGGAGCAGAACCTGCAGGCGGCCCACCCAGCGCTCGCCGCCCGAACGCGGCTGGTGGATCCCTTGGTCTCTCAGCAACTGCGCCGTCACGATCGGGACCCGCAACTTACATTGCTGTCCATCTATCATCAAAACGACGTCGCAGCCGACTTCGTGTTCCTGCCGGTGAACAGTGGCAATCCCATGGCTATGGTGGAGAATGATGGACGCAACGAGCATTGGTCGCTGCTGCTCGTTGATCGCCGCGACCCGGAAAGAGCGGTCGCCTATCACTACGACTCCATCCATCAGCGCGATAGACGGGGATACAATGACGCGCCTGCACGAGAGCTCGCAGCAAGACTGGACGCGACCGCCCTGGTGACACCCGAAATGGCCCGGCAGAACAACGGTGTTGATTGCGGCGTCTTCGTGGTGGACGGCACGCGCGCGCTGGTTCAGAGATTGGCGAACCAAGAGTGGCCGGAACGGCAGCGGCCGCTGCACCTCGACAACCTCGTCGCCGATCGGCAGGCGCTGCAAAACCGCCTGAGGCAGGGCCGCTTGCCGCACGAGCTTGCCGCAATCCCCGCGGAAGCCTTGGGAGCAGCCGGGTCGCAGGTGCAACACGCCGTGTTGCAAGAGCAGCAAGCCCGACAAGTCGCGCCAGCGCCGTTTGACCAGCACTTGGGCAGGACTCGCGAGGCCCAGGACGAGCTGCCGAGC
>NZ_JBVVPX010000112.1:0-791 GCF_055811375.1 Mesorhizobium sp. WSM4848 | reverse complement strand
CCCCTGCGGCGCCCATTTCATCTGTTTCAGGATGGTCGGATAGACTGGGCCGAGCGCGATATAGTCCGGTCTGGCGGCAAGGGCTGTTTCGAGTTCGAGATGGTCGTGCGTGCTGAGGCCGAGACGGACACCTGCAGCCCTTATCCGGGTAAGGTCCGCCGCTTGCAGATCTTCCTGTCCGAGATGAATGAAATCGCAGTCCTCCTCGATCGCCAGCCGCCAGAAGTCATTGATGATGAGCTGGCATTTGTATCGGGCGCACAAGGCCTTCGCCTTGCGGATCTCGGCGCGCAACGCAGCCTCGGCGAGGTTCTTGACGCGAAGCTGCATCAGCCTGACGCCGAGCGGCGCCAGCCTTTCAATCCAGGCGGCGCTATCGACGATCAGATAAAAAGGATCGAGTTTCATTGAAAGACTGCCCGGCCGATTGTCGGCGTCGATGGGACGGCGAGGTCGCGCGGCTCGAGCAGGCCCGAGCGATAGGCCTCACGGCCGGCATCGACCGCCTTGCCGAACGCGCGCGCCATGCCGATCGGATCGGCGGCCTTGGCCACTGCCGTGTTGAGGAGCACCGCGTCGAAGCCGAGTTCCATCACGAGAGCCGCGTGAGATGGGCGGCCGAGGCCCGCATCCACGATCAGCGGGACATCCGGGAAATGGCCGCGCATCGAGCGGAGCGCGGTGATATTTACCGGTCCAAGCGCAGAACCGATCGGCGCGCACCAGGGCATGAGCACCCTGCATCCGGCTTCCAGCAATCGCTCGGCGACGACGAGATCGTCCGTCGTGTA
>NZ_JBVVPX010000111.1:306-807 GCF_055811375.1 Mesorhizobium sp. WSM4848 | reverse complement strand
CTGACGGCGTCGCTGGCTCCGCCGAAATCGGTTCGGCTTTCGATCGTCGAGGATCGCATCGTTGCCGAGGGTGAGGCTCCCGACACCTGGATAGATCGGGCACGCGCAGCGGCCCGACAGCTTTCGGCAGGCGGACCGGTATTCGACATCTCCAGGGTTCGTGATGTGAGCCCCGAAGCACGCGCGGCGGAGCACTGGCGGACTTATGTGTCGCGACTTGAGGCCCAACCGGGAATCATCGTCGCCCAACAAACGGCGAGCGGCGGGCATTTCTATATTTCCGGCCTGAGAGACCCGCAGGCCGCCGACCCGCAGTCGCTGCTGTCCGGAACAGGGGTTGATCCTGCTCGCGTTCATTCGCAGTGGCAATTCTATCAGAGCCTTGAGCCGGAGTTCGTGCTGAAGCGGCTGGTGGCGTCGCTTACTCCGCCGAAATCGGTTCGGCTTTCGATCGTCGAGGATCGCATCGTTGCCGAGGGTGAGGCTCCCGACACCTGGATA
>NZ_JBVVPX010000111.1:0-206 GCF_055811375.1 Mesorhizobium sp. WSM4848 | reverse complement strand
GATCGGGCACACGCAGCGGCCCGACAGCTTTCGGCAGGCGGACCGGTATTCGACATCTCCAAGGTTCGTGATGTGAGCCCCGAAGCACGCGCGGCGGAACACTGGCAGGCCTATGTGTCGCGGCTGAGTACCCAGCCGGGCATCATCGTTGCCGAACAAAAGGTGCGCGATGGCCAATTCTATATTGCCGGCCTGAGAGACCCGCT
>NZ_JBVVPX010000110.1:0-858 GCF_055811375.1 Mesorhizobium sp. WSM4848 | reverse complement strand
CATCCTGCCTCAACGCCAGAAGCGCCTCGTGTTGACAAAGGCGTCGTGCGCTTCCGCGGCGTCCTCAAGAAGCTTGGACTTCTCTTCAGCGTTGAAGAGATCCTTCGCCCCAGCCACCTCCGAAAGCTCCAGCGCTGCCAGCATATCGGGGGCGGTGGCGATATCGTTGAGGCTTCCGAGTTGGTCCTGCAGGTCCTTCAGGGCCTTGATGAACCGTCGATGGCGTTTGGCTTCCGTCTTGTTGTTGTAAAGCGGCTCGAAGAACTCCGCCGCATAGCGCAGTTTCTTTGCGGCGATGCGCACTTTATGACGGCTCTCGTCATCGGCATCGATGAGGTTGTCGCCGTCCTTCGCCACCTTTTTCCGAAATTTATCAAATACCATCGAGGCGAAATCCGTTGACGACTGCTCGTCCGATTGGGTTCGCCAGTCCCCGAGGGAAATCCACTCGGTGGCATCGATCGTCAAGGAGCGGGCACGCGTTGAGGAGAGCGATGCTTCGA
Organism: Mesorhizobium sp. WSM4848; assembly: GCF_055811375.1. Taxonomy (NCBI): domain Bacteria; kingdom Pseudomonadati; phylum Pseudomonadota; class Alphaproteobacteria; order Hyphomicrobiales; family Phyllobacteriaceae; genus Mesorhizobium; species Mesorhizobium sp. WSM4848. The sequence continues at coordinate 355 of NZ_JBVVPX010000110.1, read as the reverse complement.
CCGCCGCATAGGCGTCGTCGCGCGCGTCTTGAAGACGGCCTGAAAGAGCCTCGCTCGAAGTGCGGTCGATCATCACGTCGATATTGCGCGCATCGCCAAGTTCCGAGGCGAGCCATTTCAATTCTCCTCGCAGGTGGTCGAAACGGCTGTCATCGAACAAGGACTTGGAGATCGAGAATAGGGAGCGCAACCGTCGCAGCGACACACGAGCCTGGTGCAGGGACTCGGCATCGCGGGACCAGCCCAGCGCCGTTTCATTGAGACGAAACTGTCTGAGACAGGCCACTGCAATGCGCGCGATAGCCGTTGCTGCGCTCATATCGGACGAGAGCGGGGTCGAAGCCGCTTTCACAGC
>NZ_JBVVPX010000109.1:0-896 GCF_055811375.1 Mesorhizobium sp. WSM4848 | reverse complement strand
GCGACGCAATAGTGAACGACGCCGTCGACCTCATAGGTCGGGTCGGCATGAGTTGTGGCGTGCGAGGTCTCGAAGCAACCGCCCTGGTCGATGGCGACATCGACCAGCACCGAGCCTTTCTTCATGCCCGACAGCATTTCGCGCGAAACGAGTTTTGGCGCGGCGGCACCCGGGATCAGCACGGCGCCGACGACCATGTCGGCCGAAAAGCACTCTTCTTCCAGCGCCTCGACCGTCGAGTAGCGGGTGTGGACGCGGCCGACGAAGATATCGTCGAGTTGGCGAAGCCGCGGGATCGAGCGGTCGATGATGGTGACGTCGGCGCCAAGGCCGGCCGCCATCCGCGCGGCATGCAGGCCGACGACGCCGCCGCCGAGCACAGTGACCTTGCCGGGCAGCACCCCGGGCACGCCGCCGAGCAGAACGCCGCGGCCGCCATTGGCCTTCTGCAGCGCGGTGGCGCCGGCCTGGATCGACAGGCGGCCCGCGACTTCCGACATCGGCGCCAGCAGCGGCAGGCCGCCGCGGTCGTCGGTGACCGTCTCATAGGCGATGGCCGTCACGCCCGAGGCCAGCAGGCCCTTTGTCTGCTCCGGATCCGGAGCGAGATGGAGATAGGTGTAGAGGATCTGGCCGTCACGGAGTTGGACCCATTCGTTGGGCTGCGGCTCCTTGACCTTGACGATCATGTCGGACTTGGCAAACACGTCGGCGGCCGTCTTGGCGATGGTGGCGCCGGCGGCGCGATAGGCGTTGTCGTCGGCGCCGATGCCGGCGCCGGCGCCGGTCTCGACCAGCACTTCGTGGCCATGCGCGACATATTCGCGGACCGATCCCGGCGTCAGGCCGACGCGGTATTCGTGGTTCTTGATTTCCCGGGGGCAGCCGACGCGCAT
>NZ_JBVVPX010000108.1:0-930 GCF_055811375.1 Mesorhizobium sp. WSM4848 | reverse complement strand
TCCAGGTTAACGGAGTTGGAGAGCTGCCATCAGGTAGTCGGTATCCCAGGTTGCGAGTTTTCGCTTTCCCTTGATGGATTGTTTTCCGGGCATGGCTCGGATGAGGTTGAGAGCGAGGTGGCGGACCATCGCCATGTTTGTGGCGCCGTGGCCGCGGCGCAGGCGCGATTGGTCCTCCTTGAATTGGACATCGAGAACCCAGTGCAGGCCGTTCTCGATGCCCCAATGGGCTCTGGCGGCCTCGGCGAAGGTTTTTGCGGTGAGGATGCGAGAGGAGATGTAGCATCGCCGCTCGATCTTGACCTCGGCGCCGGTCTCGATACGGGTCTCGACCATGGCGATGGTGCTGAGGCCCTTGAAGCGCGGCTCATCGGGATAGCGCCGCTTGCCGCTCATCCAGTCGACGCGCTGGGAGACGAGGTGGCGGCGCGTCTCGATGCGGCCATGGCCCTTCTCGACCTCAGTGAGCGCATCGATCTCATTGGCCGGAGCAGCATCGAAATAGAGCTGGATCTCGGCATGGGCGGTCTTCTGATTGTCCTTGGTGGCCAACAGATAATCGCCGCCGAGATCGACGATCGTCTCGGCGATGTTGGATTGGCAACCCATGGCGTCGATGGAAACGAGACTACCCGCCAGCGCTCCGGACGCGGCCAGTTCCTGCAGCAGCAAGGGAATGGCGGTGATCTCGTTGGACTTGTCGGCCACCGCCCGTTGCCCCAGCACGAGGCTGTGGGTTGTCGCATAGGCCGAAACCAGGTGCAGCGCCGCCTGTCCACGCCCGCGATCGTGGCTGCGGCGTGAGGTCTTGCCATCGATGGCGATCTGGCCGACTGCTTCGGGCAGACGCTCGGCAACGAAGGCAAGAAAGCAGGAGGCGAACAGGTCCGGTCCGATCCGGTTCATCACCACCCGCAGCCAATCGGCGCA
>NZ_JBVVPX010000107.1:0-946 GCF_055811375.1 Mesorhizobium sp. WSM4848 | reverse complement strand
TGTGAAGAACACCTGCCGGCGGTCACGACCGGCAGCCTTGCAACTTGAGCAGACAAAGAGCCCGACCAGGTCGTCATACATCGAGCCGTGGTCACGCCCGAGCCCGTCAATCAGCGCCTGGATGTCGAGCTTCGTCGATTTGCAGCACATCGGGTGCGCACAATTGACATAGATGGTTTCGCGGGCGGCCAGAGTGTCGGCGAGAGTCTTTTGGGGCATGGCGATCTCCGTTAAAGGGGTCGCCGCAACGGAGGATTATATTCCTGAAAACGAGGGCGTCGGCAATAAGGGGACGCCCACTCTTTGCCATCGGGTTGGGCCTCATTTCTTTCGGCCGGACTCGTTGCAACCTTCTCGCTATCGTGTGCGGCAACGGCGCGGCGTCTTGAAGCATCCGCTTCATCGGCTCGTTGCGTTTTTCGCAATCGTGTCGTTCACGGTCCGTGGAGCGCATACCTCGTAGAAAAGAAGGCTTGGCAGAAACTCTCAGTCAACCGGCAAAATGCAACACACCAATTCTTTGAGGTGACTGCCGATGAAATCCGGGCGGCTGCTAGTGACCTAGCGAAAATCCAGGTAGAGGCGTCTCACTTTGCCTTTGGCTTTTTTGTACCCAAAAACACATAGCATCGAGCGTGGCAGGCGACAAACGACTAGCTCTCATCCCAGAAATCCTGCAGCGAGGCGTGCCTTAGGTCTTCCTCGCCCCTTAGATGCTTCACGCGGGCTTTGATCCCCGGCTTGACCCACTGCGTTGCCGGCCGCGTTGGCATCTCCTTGGGCGGTGGCCCGGCATGCTCTTGGACACGCTTCCACAGCCGCTCGCGCATCTCGCGATTGACGCTGACGAACGCACTGCCGACATATTTCGGGTGCCCGGCTCGGCCATCAGGGCAAAGGCCGGCTTGCCCCTCTCGCGCTCGACCCCAAGAAGCTCTAACCCGCT
>NZ_JBVVPX010000106.1:0-949 GCF_055811375.1 Mesorhizobium sp. WSM4848 | reverse complement strand
GGGTGGGTCATCACGATATCCCGGAATGCTGTGCCGGACAGCCGTGCAGCGCGGGTTGCCTCCAGTGCGACTACGCTGGCAGAGCGTGCAATCCCGTCAATGCCTCCGAGCTCCCCGAAAATGTCACCCGGTTCGACATCGCGATACGCTATCTCCCTGCCGTCCGCTGAAACCAGTGTCACGCGAGCCCGTCCTTCCAGCAGGAAGAAGACATCGCGACCAGTGTCGCCGTGGGAAATGATTAGCTCGTTGTGTCGATAGCTGCGCTCGTGCCACCGTTTGGTCAGCGCGGCGAGGTCGGCATCGCAAAGTCTTGAGATGAAGGCCAGAGAGCCTGTCACAACGGTCTCTTGTTCAATCAAGTGTACTTCACCTTACTCCCTATCCAAGGAAATTTGATGGCCGCAGGCCCCGCCTTTCCGGGATGCAAACTGGGAGCGGATTTCGCCAATGTTTTCCCCGGTGTGGGAATTCCCACAGCCGAGCCTGGTTCGACTGTCATATCCTTGTTGCAACGACAGGCCCGCCGGCTCGTGTGCAAGCCGGCGAAGGGAAAGGGAACAGTCATGAAATTCTTGGCTCCCGTCACAAAATTTGCTGCGGGGTTTCGCAAATTCGTCGCGCCGCGCTACCGCCCGGAGCTTTATTACATGCGTGGCCCGGGGCCAGCCACCGCCCGCCGTATGGGCACGCCGCGGCAAAACCAATCCATCGACCACTACGCCTAACTTGCCTCGCGGACGGCTGACGCTCTCGCCCGGAGTGCCGTTCGCGCCGTTCCGTACCGGTCAATTCAGATCAATGAAGGGACGATCTGATCATGGTTATAATTCATGCTGCCGCCATTGGTCCATTTCGCAGGTGGTTGCGCCTCCGCGCCGAGCGAAAAGCTCTCTTGTCGGCAACGGACCAGTTGAGCCGTTTACCCGATGACGTTCTTGGCGACATC
>NZ_JBVVPX010000105.1:0-954 GCF_055811375.1 Mesorhizobium sp. WSM4848 | reverse complement strand
CGTCGCCGGCCGGAGCCCGTGAACACCTCGAACCGGCGCACCGGCTCCAAATCGTTCGACTTAAGCGTTAGCTCTGAGATCGTCAAATGTCGAAGCCCTCAAAGGCTCCGAACATCGTCCTTCATGCCAATCTCCGAAAGGTGCCGTCGGAACACCGCTTACGGCGCAGCAGGCGAAACTGGGTTTGGTGTGAGATGAATTGTGCGGCCGTTTCGTCGTACGTGATGGCTTGTGACGTGCAATTCGATATCGAGAAAGATTGCCGTTCTTGCGGGCCGAGAGCTAAAACGCGAGTTGAGTGGTCGCAGATTGCACCAATGCTTTTAATCAGAGTCTCCGGCGAGAATAGCCAACAGAGATACTAGTCGGCACCGGAAGCAAATATGTCCTGTTGACTTTCTTCGTCACCATCGGCCGCAAGAGCGTAAGCGGTGTTTCCGGACCTTTCGGGAGTGGTCGCGATCTGTGAGGTTGCCGATCCTGTATTGGGATCGGAGATCGGCTTGTGTCTGGACTTGACCTTACGCTTGACCCGGAGCGGCAGCTTCGGCGTTTCGAGGTGATCAACGGTGCCGGCGGTCGGCGTCACTGGTCGGTGGATGACAAGGCGCGGATCATCGCGGAGACGCTGGAGCCGAACGCAGTCATTTCCGAGGTAGCCCGTCGGTATGGCCTTAGGCCGCAGCAGGTCTTCGCCTGGCGCCGCGAAGCGCGCAAACAGGCCACTTCGGTGCAGCAAGATTCTCCTGCCTTTGTGCCGGCGGTTTTGGCGGCGGCGGAACCTGTAGCCAGCCGTTCACCGAAGCAGCGGAAACGGCAAGCCACCCGAGGTGCCGGCATGATCGAGCTTGAGATCGACGGCATCTCGATGCGCGTCGGCCGCGGCGCCGACACCAAGACGGTGGCCGCAGTGATCCGCGCGCTGAAGGCGACGTCATGATCGGGCCGACGGGT
>NZ_JBVVPX010000104.1:0-1000 GCF_055811375.1 Mesorhizobium sp. WSM4848 | reverse complement strand
TTCCGTCGCGGGCTGTTCTTCCCGGGCGAAGCCCATCTCGACCCACGCCGTGCAATGGCGGCGCTGCATGAAAAACTCGCCGGAAGCGGCGTCGAGTTCCGCTTCGGAGTGGACGCCCGGCACATGACGGGATTCGACCGCGAGATCGACTGCATGGGAATGGCGTCCAGCGATGAAAGGCTTCGCGGCGTTCGCGGCGAGATGCTGATCTTGCGTACACCCGACATCTCGTTGTCGCGCCCGGTCAGGCTGCTGCACCCGCGTTTGCCGCTCTATCTGGCGCCGCGCGCCGACCACCATTTCATGGCGGGTGCAACGATGGTCGAGAGCCTGTCCACGGAGCCGGTCACGGTACGGGCGATGATGGAACTCCTGAACGCCGCCTATTCGGTTCATCCCGCATTCGGCGAGGCCGCGATCGTTGAGACGGGCGTCGGCATTCGCCCGGCGTTTTCCGACAACCTGCCGCGCGTCGAAGCGCATGGCAGGACCGTAGCGATCAACGGGCTCTACCGCCATGGTTTCCTTCTGGCCCCCGCCATGGCGCGCCGGGCGGCCGACCTTGTTTTCGATTCTGACAAACCAGTGGAACTTGCTGATGAAACTGACGGTCAACGGCGAAGCGCATGAGATCACCGCCGCCACCCTGGCGGAGCTTCTCGCGGCGCTTGACTACGAAGGCAACTGGCTTGCCACGGCCGTGAACAGCGACCTTGTGCACGCGACTGAGCGGGCGCTGTTCCAGCTGAAGGACGGCGACCGGATCGAAATTCTCTCACCCATGCAAGGAGGTTAGGAACGTGATCGAGCTTTACGGAACCAAGCTTCCGTCGCGCCTGCTTCTCGGCACCGCACAGTACCCCTCGCCCGCCATTCTTGCCGATGCGGTCAAGGCATCCTGCGCGTCCGCGGTGACCGTCTCATTGCGCCGCGAAATGGCCGGCGGCAAGGGTGGCGAGAAATTCTGGTCGCTTATCCAATCGCTGCGGCTGCATGTCCT
>NZ_JBVVPX010000103.1:0-1034 GCF_055811375.1 Mesorhizobium sp. WSM4848 | reverse complement strand
TGCGGATTGCTCTGGCTTGCCTTTGCGCCAGATCGGCGCGATGCTGCCCTTGGGAGTTGTCAAAGGAGAGATCTCCAGCAGCACACCGCTACCAGGAGGTAAGCGATGGGTCCTATGGAAAAGCCGCCTTATGTGGCGACAGAGATTCATGTCGGAACGGTCACGGACAAGATCGGCAATCTCGGAATCCTCTCAATCCAGACGACAGAAGGCCGCCTGGATGTTGCAACCGCCAGGCAGCGGAGGCGATCGTCAACGCCATTAGCGCAATTCGGAGGAAGCTTGCATCGAACCAAAGCTAGTGGCCTAGTCGTTCAACATTCTGCCGGTAAAAGCTTTCTAGTGACTTCCGCTTTTGCGGTTGGAGGGGCATCAACTGAAACCGCTTTGGAGATTCCTGATGCACCTCGTCATAGCAGCACTGAGATGGCGGTCCAATCGTTCGAAGGCAGCACTGCTCCTGGGATCGGCACTTTTCGCCGCTAGCGCATCCGTAGCATGGGCCGATGCTCTTGAGGTTTTGCAAGGCGTCTGGGTCCGGGAACGCACCGACTGCACGAGGGTGTTCGAGAAGATCCAGGGGAAAGTCCGCTTCAAGGACCGTACCTATGCGTCCGAGGACGGTTTCATCATTACCGGCAACAAGGGAAAGGGCCCGGTTGGGGGCACCTGCACGATCTCGCAAGTCAACGAGGAGAACGACCGCTTCTCCGCCCTATTAACCTGTGCGGACGCTGTTGTATCCCGGAAGTTTTCATGGTCATTCCGCATCATCGACGCAACCCACTTTGAGCGCTTTGATGCGATGGTTGGTGCCATTAAATACAAGAAATGCGCGTTCTGACTAAAGCGTTGAACAAGCCTGCCCGACACCCACTCATGGAACCGAGTCTAGGCTCATCCGATTTTAGGGCTAGAGGAACCGAGCACAGCCGTTTTGCTAAGTTAGCAGCGATGCTTGAGCGGCCTACAGTCTTCCCAGCCGGCGAACCTACCCCGTTTGCTGGTTAGGCCCGGCGGCCGGCTGTTGGTCA
>NZ_JBVVPX010000102.1:0-1075 GCF_055811375.1 Mesorhizobium sp. WSM4848 | reverse complement strand
GAGCAACGAGATTGTCTGCCGTGTGGCCGCGGGCATTGCACTTGCTGGGTAGCCGCTAACGAAGTTGGCGAGTTCAGTTAGCGCGCGCACTTTCGCCCTCCAATAGACTAGATTTCTTTGGCGTGAAATTGCGTCACACAGGGACGCTTAAGGTTGTACTTGGACGGCGTTGCACATGTTCGCGTTCGCCGCCAGTGTTGTGTGCTAGGGCAAGGTCTGCTGCGTAGGGGAATTGCGTAGGACAGTGCACACGCGTGCTGGGTCGCACACGTCATGCTGGTCCTCCATCAGTCAAACTGCACGCCTTTGCAAAATTATCGATCAAACTACGACACGCAGGTTCACTCTCGTACATCCATTCTGGATGCCACTGTATGCCGATCACAAAGGGCCGCCCGGGTGACTCAATAGCCTCCACGACTCCATCGTTGGCACTCGCGGAAACCACGAATTCAGGAGCCAGTCCTTTGATAGCTTGGTGATGGTAGCTATTCACCCGGAATGAAGATGCTTGCTCACCACAGACCCGCCACAGGAGCGAATTGCGGTCTATTTGGACCTCGTGAACCATTTGATCTAAAGGTGTGCCGTCGCGATGATCCAGCACATCTGTAAGTTCATCAAGAGTATGAGGATAGATCGTGCCTCCGGCTACGACGTTCAGAAGCTGCATCCCCCGACAGACGCCAAGAATAGGCATAGAACGATTGAGCGCTGATCGGGCAAGCGCAAATTCGAATTTATCGCGCTCTGGGACAATTCGATGAACCGCCGCATGCGGAGCTGCGCCGTAAAGCTCCGTCGGAAAATCTGTGCCACCCGTAAGTATGAGACCGGAAATGCGGTCGAGTACCGCGCTCACGTCATCTGCTTCGACATAGGGCAAAATGATTGGAATTGCCCCGGCTTTTGCGAGTGCGCTTACATATTGCTTGTCACAGATGTAGTTTTGCTTCTCCAGGTCGAATTCGCTAACGACACCTATAATCGGTTGGATGTTTGCCATGGTGGATCGCCCTCAATTACGCGAGAAGAGCTTGCGTTGCATGGTGGTTAGGCGCTCTGGGCCCTGTTC
>NZ_JBVVPX010000101.1:0-1078 GCF_055811375.1 Mesorhizobium sp. WSM4848 | reverse complement strand
GCACACCAGACGACGTAAGGAAGGCCTTCGAGGCTGCTGCCGAGGAGGAGGGGTTGCTACGCTCCTCCTCTAATTAGGCTCACTTTGCGTGGGCGCTGTTGAACACCGGATGCCGCAGAGTCAGCTGCACTATTTGCGTGCGAGCACGACGTGAGCCTCTTGGGGGAACATCAGCTCCCCTCCAGTTGAATAGATTGCCAGCGAGGAACTTACATCACCCATGATCGCTGCGATGACTGCGTCGCGATGTCCGGCATCCATTCCGCTGACCAGCCCTGCCTGCGGAGTCGCTGCCAGCTGTAGTCGCACATATTCCTTTGACGAGGGGAATCGGATGTTCTGTGTCGTCGTGTCGATTGTCACCTGACGAAATCCCGCCCCGGCCACCAATCGGTAAAGCTCGTCTGCATCGGCGAGTGAATGCTCGGACCGTTTCGTTGCCGAAGCGCCTGGACCGAGGTGTCGATCCAAGGCATCCGCCAGCGCCTTTGCCGCAGGAGTGCGCTCAATAGCGCTGAAAACGCTTAAGGCCAGTCGGCCGTTAGGCACCAGAACCCGGAACATCTCACGTAGCGCACTCGATCGGTCCGGAAAAAACTGCAGTCCGAGTTGGCAAAGAACCAGATCGAAGGTGGCGTCAGGGAACGGCATTTCGAGCGCGCTTCCCTCGTGCCAGTCGATGAGCGGTCCAGCGCCTCTCGGGAGCGATCGAGCAACGGCAAGCATGCCCGTGTTGATGTCGAGGCCGACGACCTGCCCACTTCCCATACGCTCGGCCGCCAAGCGTGCCACCACGCCGGTGCCGCAAGCTACGTCCAGAACCCGCTCACCAGATAGAAGCGCGGCACGATCCACGAGGTCGGCAGCCCACAGGGCTGTGATTGCCGGGACCAGGTAGCGCTCGTAGAGTTCCGCGGCGCTGCCTTCCAGCTGCCACTGCTCCTGCTCGGCCATAGCGTCCCTCCCGCACAACGTGCCGCTCGGCAAAAGGCTCGATCGGCGCTTTTAAGCAGCCATCATAAAGCGCGTGTCTGTCAAACAAGCAACCGCGCGCCAACCGGCGGTTGGTAGACGCGAC
>NZ_JBVVPX010000100.1:0-1110 GCF_055811375.1 Mesorhizobium sp. WSM4848 | reverse complement strand
GCTTTTAAGCAGCCATCATAAAGCGCGTGTCTGTCAAACAAGCAACCGCGCGCCAACCGGCGGTTGGTAGACGCGACGCAGCCGGCGCGCATAGGATTTCTGCGCACCGGGCACACCACCCCCGCCCACCCCTCGTGCCTGGTGAACCGACTTGTTGCCCGCCGTGCCGAAAGGTGCGGCGGGCTTTTTTGCTGTCCGGGTGGAACCCGATCTGGCCACAAGCGTTCGGTGCGGCAACAAATCGCCGTGCGTCAAAGTGGGAGGAACAATGCGGGAAAGGCAAGGCTTCACCGATAAAGAAAGACACGACAGGCAGGAGCGCACGTCGGATGCTGCAAGGGCATTCACAGACTTCGAGCGTGTGGACGAGAAGCAAAGACGGCTCGGCTGCGGCAGCAACGACTAAAGGCCGAAACCGCTCTTCCTGCTGAATTGGCAGCGAAACCGAAGAGGAACCGAAAAGACAAAAGGTCTAGTAGGCAAGCGGGTTAGGCTTCTGCAGCATGTTCTCGCAGACATTGCTGTGGAGATCGCATGGCCCGATCAGCCGCGCTCTCCGGGCGAGGACGCGGGTTCCCTTTTCGGCCTGGCGCTAAGGCATGCGGCTTTGAAAGGTTCCACTGTGTTGCTACTGGGCTGGTTTACCGTTCGGTGGGCCGAGCGATTGCGGCTTCGCGGTCGGCTTCTGGCGGGACTTCAGCACGCGCCCCGCGGAGAATGATGGACGATCCGTGATGCCAATCGTCTCGATCGGTTCGGGCGCTTGAGCTTGCGCCAAATCCTCCCAACGAGGAACTCGACGGGTTCTCCGATCGTTGAATGCCTTTGATAGAGCCGCCGTCCTGCCGTCCACCTCGATACGCAAAACGGAATACGATCCGGAGCGTAGAACCCTCTCGGTGTGGTTCATGGCCAGCGGTTAAGGGCCGCTATTTCAACGACTACATCCGCAATCACTTCCGATACCGTGTGGTTACGACCGGCGATGATGCCGGATGACATCGTATGGACCAAGCGCGTCATTCAGGCTGGTGGCGACGCTATGAGGTGGTAGAAGACTCGTCGGACGACCCCGGCAAACGATCGCGAATGGCTTCCTCGGTTCGCTTT
>NZ_JBVVPX010000099.1:0-1154 GCF_055811375.1 Mesorhizobium sp. WSM4848 | reverse complement strand
AGCGACTATCTGGGGTGTCAAGTTGCATTTGCGAACTCTTTGCGCGCATCGCGTGCTTTTGCATTGAGAATGACGAGCAGCTTTCTGGCGAGTGCGATGCGAATGACCATCTTTTCCTTTCCGGCAGCTTGCAACCGTTGATGGAAGGCGCCGAAGTGAGGATCGTAGCGGGCAACGCCACGGGCAATGAGGAAGAGGATGGAGCGCGGTCCTGCTCGTCCGCCTCGCACCGGCCGTCGGCCACTGCGCTTGCCGCTGTCGTTGGCGATCGGCGCCAGGCCGGCCAGCTTGGCGATGGCCTTGTTGGAGAGGACGCCGATCTCAGGCAGTTCCGCCATCAGCCGCGCCACGGTGCGGGAGGCGACGCCCTTGAGCGAGCGGAAGGCCTGATCGAGGCATGCCCACAGGGGATCGTCATCGATCAGCGAGGCGATCTCGCCCTCAAGCCGGCGGCTCTGACGCTTGAACACAACGATGACCTCATCGAGGCTGGCAATGGTCTCGGCATCGGCGGCAGCGCTCCTGCGCTGCTTCTGGACTGTGAGATCGCCGGTCACCTGGGAGAGTCGGGCAACCAGCGCCTTGAGCCGCTGCTGGGCCGCGCTCGGCGGCTGTGTCGGCTGCAGCCGCTTGACCTCGCCATAGCGAGCGATGACCGCGGCGTCGATCCTGTCGGTCTTCTCCAGGAAGCCCATCGCCTCGGCGAAGCGGCGGACGCTCCTCGCATTGACCATGCCGCAAGCCACACCCAACTCCCACAGCAACAGGAAGGGCAAGCGCTCATAGCCGCCACTGGCCTCCATGACGACGAGCTCGACGCCATTGGCCTGACACCAGGCGGCGAGCTCGGCTATGCCTGCCGCATCATTGCGGAAGCGGCCCGCCGCTCCGCCCGGCACGACATGGGTATCGAGCCAATCTTTCGAAACATCCACTCCACAGATAGTCTTGTTCACGGTAACCTGCCTTGTGCGTGCGATTGGAGCCAAGCGACTATTCGGTCGTGCGTGACGAAGGCGAAGATCCCAAGCTCATCCACGGTTGTAACCGGAGGGGTAACGGGCGACTTCGCCAAGCCTCGAACCGGATGGCCATCTGGTTCGAGGCTCAGTCGCTTACATCGCACAAAAAACCTTCCGTGCAGATACAAGGGG
>NZ_JBVVPX010000098.1:0-1213 GCF_055811375.1 Mesorhizobium sp. WSM4848 | reverse complement strand
CGGGTGAAATTTTCCCAAAAGTGCCGAAGTAAAATTCCCCAATTATGCCGTCTCGGACGGCATGGAGAATTGGGTATTTTTCGGCGGCCGACCGCGCGGCCGTGATGGTGGCGCGAAGGACGGTGGAGTAATCAGGGCTTTCGAACGGACGTGTTCAGGCATCAATTCGGCATGCTGGCGCAGCCTGTAGCTTGATCCTTCGATCTGAACGACGACGGCATGATGCAAAAGCCTGTCGAGAAGCGCGGTGGCGACCACGGCGTCTCCAAAAACATCTCCCCACTCTGCAAAGCCGCGATTGGACGTCAGGATCATCGCCCCTTTCTCGTATCGGGCGTTGACGAGCTGGAAGAACAGATTGCCGCCGCCGGCGATGACCGGGAGATAACCGATCTCGTCGACGATCAGCAGACTTGGCCTGCAGAAGAAGCGGATGCGTTCTTGCAGCCGTCCCTCGCGCTCGGCCCTGGACAGCGCTGCAATGAGATCGGCCAAGGTGCAGAAGTAGACGCTCTTGCCCGCTTTGACAGCTTCGACGCCGAGCGCGATAGCCAGATGGCTTTTGCCGGTTCCCGGCGGCCCGAGGAAATGGGCGGCCTCGTGCTTTTCGACGAAGCCCAGTTGCGCGAGCGTGAAGATCCGATCGCGATCGAGGGAGGGCTGGAAGGAGAAATCGAAGCCGGCGAGCGTTTTGATGGTTGCCAGCCGACCCATCCGCAACGCCGTTTTTATGCGACTGTTCTCGCGCGCAGGGTCAGCTCTTCGGAAAGGAGAATGTCGATCGCTTCGAGCGCCGACAGCTCGCCATGCTCCAGGCGGCGGACAATATGGTCGAGTGCTTCAGGGCACGTGGCATCTTCAAGCCGACAAGGTCATGGCGAATGCGCTCGATCATCGACGGCACGGCATCGAGCGCGGCGCTCATGGGCGGTTCTCCTGTGCCATAGGCGTCGTAGAAGGCGAGCTGTGTGACCCGGTCTCCGGATCCATGAAGAACGATCTCGTCATTGTTGACGTGCGATCGCGATCGCGGCGGTGAGCGAAGGGTTCTGTGTCCTGGTTCGACGCGTCGCTGATGGCGACCTTCCAACACCGGATGCACAGCATCAGCGCACCGTCTTCGAAGATTCGAACCTCATTGGCCAAGGTGTGAACTTCGACGAGCCGCCTTCTGGTGGCGTCGGGCACGCTGTATGCGTTTCCACCGACACTC
>NZ_JBVVPX010000097.1:0-1218 GCF_055811375.1 Mesorhizobium sp. WSM4848 | reverse complement strand
GACGACCCCGGCAAACGATCGCGAATGGCTTCCTCGGTTCGCTTTGCCGTCGATTCGACAACCTTGCCGACCTTGCCTGCCAGCGTGTCGGCATCTCCACCCGAGCCTTGCCGGTCGGCCTCTTCCTTGACCGTATCGTAGGTCTCGGCGGCAACTTGCTTTGCTTGCTCCAGGCCCGTTTCGAAAACCTCCTCCGCACTGTCGCGAATTCTGTCGCGGTAGGCGCCAAGTTGCTCATCCTCTGTGGCTGTGTGGGGCAGCATCATCCCGATGGCAGTGCCCAGCGCGAGACCGACTGCGGCGATAGCCAGCGGTTCGCGCTCGAAGAGGTCTTGTGCCGATTGGCGCGTCCGAGCCGCTATATCGCTGGCGCTTGAGCCGATCTGGCCGGCAGTGTTTGTCATCCTCTCCTTGGCGCCCGTTGCAGCGTTTGCCGCAGCTTCGGCCGCGCCGCTTGCTGCTGATGCAACCGAACCGGCGGTATCCGCGAGCATCGCCCCGATTCCGGACGCTTCGCTGCCCTGGCTGAAATCCTCATCCCTGTGCGGGTCGGAGAACGCGTCACGAGCCAGGCCTGTCCGATAAGCGGCGGCAGCTGAGTTGGTTGCCGACGTGCCGTTGCCGAGCATCAGCCAGGCCAGACCGGCTCCAATCAACGTCAGCGGCAACGGGTTGTCCCTGACTTGCGACTTGAGGTTGCCAAGCATGGCAGACCCCTCGCCGCCGGAAAACATTCCGGTAAATTCGTCGATCAATTGACCCGGTGTCATCTTGCTGCGGATCGATTCGGCGGTGTCTGCTACTTTGGCCCGGGCGATGTCGGCATCGCGTTCAAGCTCGGCTGCGGATTTGTCGGTCATCTCATTTGATCCTTGATCACGCGTGCATCGCGCTTCAGTTGGTCCTGTGTGCGATCGGGCGTCAGCTCGGAAGGAGCCATGCTTTTCGTGCCAGAGCGCAAGAGAATGATTCCCAGTATCGCGACGACGATCCCGACCAGCAGCGAGGACCATCCCGCTCCCAAGCCGGCACTCGCCAGGGCGATTACGAGTGCTTGCAAAAGCACTATCAAGGCCGCGAGAAGGCATATCGCGCCGCCCAGAACCTCGGCGGCGCCTGTGCCGGCCTTGCTAATTTTTTCCGAAATTTCGGCCCGCAACAGCCTACTTTCGGTTTGAAGCAGGGTTGTGACCTGCTGTGCCAGATCGCTGACGAGGG
>NZ_JBVVPX010000096.1:0-1251 GCF_055811375.1 Mesorhizobium sp. WSM4848 | reverse complement strand
GAACACCCTCCGCCCGGAGCGGTGGCTCGTTCAGTGCTAGAAGGTAAGGTCCAGCCGCTAGTCTTTGACGAAAAGCTTCCTGGGTACCTTCGACAGGCACTCATTCCCATTAGGAGTGATGAGGACGGTTTCGGTGATTTCGAATCCAAAGTCGTCGTACCAGAAACCAGTCATGAAGTGGAAGATCATGCCGGGCTGGAGCACGGTCCTGTCCCCTCGCCGCAAGCTCATCGTGTGTTCACCCCAATCTGGAGGGTAAGATAGCCCGACTGGATAACCGGCTCGAGTAATCTTCTCCACCCCATATTTCTCAAGGACATTGAAGAATGCCACGGCCCAGTCCTCGCAAGTTGCGCCTGGCTTGGCGGCCTCGAGGCCTGCTTCCATTCCCTCTAGAGTGACCTTCTCTGCATCCAAGAAGTGTTGTGGCACTTTGCCAAGGCAGTATGTCCGACAGAGCGGGACATGATAGCGCTTGTAGACGCCAGCAATTTCGAAATAGATTCCTTCGTTGTTGCGAAGAGGTTGATCGTCCCACGTGAAATGGCACGCGGATAAATCGGAGCCTGATGGTAGCATAGGTACGATGGACGGGTAATCACCTCCAAAATCGTGCGTCCCGCGAATCGCAGCATCGTAAATGTCTGCAACGAGGTCACACTTGCGCATACCGGGTTCAATCTTTTCCATTATCCGCTCATGCATCAGGGTCACGATCTGTCCCGCCTTGCGCATGTACTCGAGTTCCTGGGGACTCTTGATCGCTCGCAGCCAATTAACGAGCACCGTTGCGTCAACGAATTTGGCGTTGGGCAACCGCGAAACCAAAGTCTCAAATGCGGTAGCAGACAAATAGTAGTTATCCTTCTCGATGCCGATGACGCCCCTGTCGAGCTTGCGGTCGGCAAGCACTTTACAAAGATCTTCCATCGGATGACAAACAGGCGTCTGGACGTATTTGTCCGCATAGCTGACGACATTATCGTCCGAAAAATAGACTGTGCGCTTAGCGCCGAATTCATCCGAAGAACGAACCCACACTATGGGGTCACCCTCTGGGGGAACGATGACCGCTTGGTGGTTGTAGAAAGACCAACCATCATAGCCGGTCAGCCAAGCCATGTTCGCAGGTTCGCTAAGGATGAGGATATCAATGCCGCGCCTCTGCATCTCAGAGCGCGTTTTGCCAAGCCGCGCTCGATATTCTTCCAAGCTGAAATTCAATTTTGTGGCGACCATTTTTGGCTCCCG
>NZ_JBVVPX010000095.1:0-1256 GCF_055811375.1 Mesorhizobium sp. WSM4848 | reverse complement strand
GGCAAGGTCGGCAAGGTTGTCGAATCGACGGCAAAGCGAACCGAGGAAGCCATTCGCGATCGTTTGCCGGGGTCGTCCGACGAGTCTTCTACCACCTCATAGCGTCGCCCACCAGCCTGAATGACGCGCTTGGTCCATACGATGTCATCCGGCATCGTCGCCGGTCGTAACCACACCGTATCGGAACGGATAAAGCGGAGCATCTCGAGCGCTGTCCTATTCGCCGGCAAGATTTCGATATGCGCGATCTTGGGCCAGGCGCTTCATCACTACGAGCCAGAGCATGAGCTGCTGTCCTATGAAGATGCGTAGGAGGTCTTGCACATGGCAAACCACCCAGTTCGGGGCACCATCACACACATTGGCACGCTGACGTCGCGCCCGCAGGCGTTTTTGATTTTCCTGGCCTATGCCGGGCTTTGGCTTGTCTATGACGCACGCAGCCTCGATTGGCATTCGATTGCGACGCTATCGACACGGGCCATGACTCTTTTCATCCAGCGCGCCGAACATCGCGATACCCAGGCCCTGCACGCCAAGACGGACGAACTGCTTCGCCGTCGACAAGGCTGACAGCGAGACGGTCAAGATCGACAAAGAGGAACCTGAAGAGATTGAAAGAGAACGAGAGCGAAAGCAGCAATGAGATTGACCGATAACGAGACCGGCATTGCCGCGCGAAACCGTTGCAGCCCCAATGCGTTGGGTTGGCCGCAAGTTACCGGATGAGCCGACAGACCATTGCCTACGGGAGAGGACAGGCAATGGTCTGTTGGATCAGAAGGACTTCCAGATTTGGTGTCCTGCTACACCTTTCGGCACGGCGGGCTGTGCTCCCAGTCGCTTAGGTCACTCGATGACTTTGATGATCTTGCGTGTGCCTGGATCAACGACAACGGTCCGGTTGTCGACCACCACGTAACGGTATTTGGTGTCGGGAACTTCATGAAGCTCGACCGTCTCGGGCAGCGTTGAGCCGATATTGAGCTCTATCCCAGGGACCTTCACCGATGCGAGCGGCTGCTTCTTCACATATTCCCTGATGACGGTCTCCTGTTCAGGCTCGATGACTACGTCCTGAGCGGCAGCAGCGCCGATACCTGCCAGCAGCAGAAATCCCGCGGCTGCAGTGGAAAGTCGCATTTTCATATTTGCCTCCTATGTGAGTCCTGTCGCGCCGGGGACTGTCAGGAATTCTGTGCGCGAGGCCATGATGATGGAAAGGAGAGAATCATCACATGGCTATCGAGAAGGAA
>NZ_JBVVPX010000094.1:0-1263 GCF_055811375.1 Mesorhizobium sp. WSM4848 | reverse complement strand
ATGCCGGCCTGGGAACAGTCAGCCGCGGGTGAACGACGAACCAAATTAAGTGCGGCAGTCAACAATGAAGGAGCCTTCTACAGTGAGTGAGCCTGCCAATAACGGGATGGACTTCCCCGTTGGGGAATATCGTGCGCGGCTGAAGCGTACGCAAGAAGAGATGGCCAAGCATGATCTTCCCGTCTTGCTGCTGCACCAACCGGAGAATATCCACTACCTGAGCGGTCTCGATCCGCAAGTCGGCTATTTCTCCTATCACGCCTTGGCGGTTCCCAGCCGTGGCGAGCCGGTGCTGGTCTTGCGCGATATGGAAGTCCCCACTGCGCACACCACCTCGTGGGTGGAAAGCCACTCCGTCTATGCGGATGCCGCCGATCCGCTCCCCGTTTGGCTTGACGCGGCGCGAAGAGCCCTCGATGGTCTTGGCTTGGCAGGCGGGCGCGTCGGTGTTGACGAGCACTCATGGTTCTTGACGGTGGAACGGTGGAAGATGCTGCAGGCGCTGCTGCCGAATGCAACTTTAGTCAGCGAACCGCGCATCGTCGATCATCTGCGGCTGATTAAATCGCCGCGGGAAATAGAACATCTGCGCGGCGCTGCCCGCCTAGTTGAAGTGGGTATGCGTGCTGGCATCGAGGCTATCGCGCCCGGCGTCAAGGAGCGCGAACTCGCCGGGGCTGTGTTCAGCGCATTGGTGAGCGCCGGGTCGGGATTGCCGTTCAACCCCGTGCTCACCTCTGGTGATCGAACAAAGTTCATACATGGAAGCCTTTCCGACCGGCGGCTCGAGCTTGGCGACACTGTCTATTTTGAGCTCGACGGCATCCATAGGAATCACCACTCGCGTATGATGCGGACCGCTGTAGTTGGTCCTGCGAATACCGAGCAGCAGCGTATCGCCGAGACAATCATCCGCATCCAAGACGAGGCCATCGCGCTGATGCGGCCGGGCACATCGGCCGGCGTTATCGACCGAGCCTGTCGCGAGCCGCTCCTGGCGTCTGGTCTGCGCGAGACATACACGAACCGCGCCGGCTATTCGCTTAGTCTCAATATCAATCCCTCTGCCGGCGAATTTATCCGCGAGTTCGTGCCAGGCGTGGAATGGGCTCTGGAAGCTGGAATGGTGTTTCATATGCTGATGATGGCAGCCGGCATGGGATTCAGCGAGACGGTCCTCGTGACCGAACAGGGCCCAGAGCGCCTAACCACCATGCAACGCAAGCTCTTCTCGCGTAATTGAGGGCGATCCACCATGGCAAA
>NZ_JBVVPX010000093.1:0-1326 GCF_055811375.1 Mesorhizobium sp. WSM4848 | reverse complement strand
TTTCGGATGTCGAGCATCGGCCGCCTGGTGGCGACAGGGCGGCCAGAAGGCGCGCAAACCCTGCAGTTTCGAGGCTAGCGACTGCGGTGAGGATTTCTTCCTGCCACTGCGGGTGAACATCCTTTCTGGCGATGTTCTTGAATTTCTCCACGACCTGGTCGCTCGACAACGGGTTTGCGACATCTCCCAAAGGATGCAACACAATCATCTCTTCCGGTCCTTTACCCTGGTCAATAACGACGCGGGCAGGCGTTCCAACCGGAAATGCCGAAATGAAATCGGGCGACGGCTCTAGCTCAATACGCGCAGCCAAGTCGAGCACGCGTGCGTCAGTGAGATGCTCAAGTTGAACAGGCTGCAGAGCTCCCCGACCGTGTAGAGCGGCCAATGCGCAATTGAAATAGAAGCTATACTGCCCTCCCTCCAAGGTCTTGGGGGCGCGCTCGTTTGCAAGGCTCATCGCCTGTGGGAAAGTCTCGATGCGCAGCTTCCGTATCTCTTGCCCATCCCGACGCATGGCAAGGATCGCATCGATTGCCGCGTGGACATAGCGGCAGCAAGCATATGGCTTGAGATAGCACCTTTGGACTTCCCACGATAACCCAAGATTGCCTGTCAAGAGCCGGCGAGTAAAACGAACATTATCATCAAGAAGATCAAGAGGTCCGGTTGCGCCTGCCCGCGCGCGATAAGCCGCAGTGACACCAGCAACCACGGCAGGTGGAATCCCTTCTTTGATTGTGCTGCCTTCGAACTTGGAGCTTGTGGTCAAAAAGACAATCGGTCCTTCGGATCCCGCAATCGCTAATGCATGAGCGGTTTCTGTTGCACTTAAGCCCAAGAGACGGGAAGCTGCTGCCGCAGCTCCATAGCCGACCCAGCGTCCACTGGCATACGTGTCGATTGTCTCAACAGGACGAGAACTCGCGATTCGGAGAGCGATTTCGTATCCGAGTGCGATTGCAACGTTTGTTTCGGGAACTGACGAGCCGATGGCCTGAGCCACGACCAGGGCAGCAGGAATGACGCCTGCACCGGCGTGGCCCGCTGCGCCGCGGTGACCATCATCTATATCCAGCGCGCTTGCCGCAGCGCTATTCGCCATAGCGGCACCAACGACACTAGACCGCTCATCAGTCAACCAGATGCTTATCGGCCCTTCGCCGTATGCTTTAAGGGCCGCCTTTCTGGCTGCATTCGCGAGCGGCGATTGCAACCCCGCGGCGGTAGCACCGATAAGGTCCAGCAGGAGCAACGAGATTGTCTGCCGTGTGGCCGCGGGCATTGCACTTGCTGGGTAGCCGCTAACGAAGTTGGCGAGTTCAG
>NZ_JBVVPX010000092.1:0-1327 GCF_055811375.1 Mesorhizobium sp. WSM4848 | reverse complement strand
CTATGAACAAGGAGATTGCCACTATGGAGAAGAAATTCGCGCATTCGAACGATGCGAGCATCGCGATATTTGAGCGCCTTGAGTCTGAGGTGCGTGGCTACATCCGGTCATTTCCAATCCTGTTCGATCGCGCGGTTGGCACTACCCTCATAGGTGCAGACGGGCGTGAATATCTGGACTTCTTCGCGGGGGCAGGCGCCCTTAATTACGGACACAACAACCCGGCCTTCAAGCAACCGTTGCTCGATTATATCGAGCGCGACGGCATCGTGCACGGGCTCGACCTCGCGACCAGCGCGAAGAAGGCATTCATCGAGGCCTTTGAGCGGTATATTCTGAAACCACGTGGTCTGATTTACAAACTGCAGTTCACGGGTCCCACGGGTACGAATGCGATCGAGGCGGCGCTGAAGCTGGCGCGCCTAGTAACCGGCAGGGCGAATATCGTCGCATTTACCAATGCGTTCCATGGCGTCAGCGCTGGATCGTTGGCTGCGACCGGGAACAAGAAGTACCGGAGTGCTGCAGGTTTCCCCGTCGCGCACGTGACATTTTTGCCCTACGATGGGTATCTCGGCGCTTCCGTTGACACGCTCGATTACTTCGAAAAGCTGCTGAACGACGCGAGCAGCGGTCTCGACAGACCTGCCGCGGTAATTCTGGAGGCGGTTCAAGGGGAAGGGGGCATCAATCCTGCAAGCTTTAAATGGCTGCAAAGGCTGCGTGACCTGACCGCGAGACATGGGATCCTGATGATCCTCGATGACATCCAGGCAGGTGTCGGCCGCACGGGGCAATTCTTCAGTTTTGAAGCTGCTAAGATCGTTCCTGACATTGTCACTCTGTCAAAGTCCTTGTCGGCAATCGGAACGCCGATGTCGCTCGTTCTTCTGAAGCCTGAACTGGATATTTGGTCGCCTGGTGCGCACAGCGGTACGTTCAGAGGCAACAACCTTGCTTTCGTCACTGCTCGCGCGGCTCTTGAGACCTATTGGGCCGACTCCCAATTCGAGGAGGAAATCGCTCGCAAGTCCGCGATCCTGGTAGAGGAACTCAAGTCAATCGCAAAGGATTTCCCCAGCCTCGAGCTGACTGTACGGGGTCGCGGACTGATGTATGGTCTCGTACCACGAACGCATTATTCATTGGCCGTCCAAATCGCCCAGGAAGCTCTTCGTCGCGGCTTGGTGATCGAGACCTGTGGCGGACGGAGCGAGGTGCTCAAGTTCCTTGTTGCTCTCACCATTACCGAGGCTGATCTGCGTCGTGGTCTGTCAATCGTCCGCGAAAGCATCGGCGCTGTGCAGAGCAGTATGGAGAAAAACCC
>NZ_JBVVPX010000091.1:0-1461 GCF_055811375.1 Mesorhizobium sp. WSM4848 | reverse complement strand
TTGCGACCGCCGAACCCGGCTGACGCGAGGTTTGGAACTCCAATGCGTCGCTTCAACCAGCGGCGTCAGAGTCCGTGTTCCGGTACGGTGAACAGGCTCACAGGGTCAGGGATGCCGCGGATGGGGAAGTCGCCCAGTTCCTCGACGGGCTCTTCGATCAATTCAGCAACCCGCTCGGACAGGAGCAAGCGCCGCCCGGTCGTTTTCGATAGCGGTTCGATCCGCGCCGCCAGATTGACAGTGCGCCCAATGGCGGTGAAGTCGAGCCGATCCCTGGATCCGATATTGCCGAAGAATACGGGACCGCGATGCAGCGCAATTCCCATGCTGAGCGGCCGCCAGGAAAGGTCGCGCGACGGCTCGCCGGACTGAGCCTCGTTCAGGCTGTCCACCGCAACCAAACCGTTCCGAGCGGCGGCGAGTGCCGCAGCGGCGGCGGCCGGCGCCGACTGCATGCCGAAAATGGGAAAGGCCGCCAGCATGCCATCACCGACAAATTTCAGGACCTCACCGCCTTGTTCATGCACCGCATCCACGAGACCTTCGAAAAAGGCGTTCAGCAGCCGGATCATCTCGGCGCTATCGATGCGATCCGAGAGGCTGGTGAAGTTGCGCATGTCGGATACCCAGATGACCGCCTCGATGGTCTCGCCAAATCCGCGCCTTATGTCACCGGCGAGGACCCGCTTGCCAATGCGTCGGCCGAGATACGCATCGAGCACGTGCTCCGCGATCTTGCCACGCGAGACGATCTCGACATTGAGCGCCAGAGCCGGGCGCAACGCCTCGACGGCTTCGATGGTGGCGCGGAAAAAGCCCCCTGCTTGCCGTGTGGCAAGCGTCATCAGCGTAAACTGGCGGTCGTCCCGCTTCAGCGCGAAGCCCCAATAGTCCGTGTATCCGGCCGCCGCGAGGGTCTGCATGATCGGGTATGTCGACTGCGCCACTGAATCCTGGGGGTTCACCCGAATTGACCGGCCCTCCTCGATGATCGGCCTGAGGGGGCTGGTCAGGTAGTCGGTCGTTTCGCGGACATGCGCGTTGACTTCCACCTCATCACAGACACCGAGATCTCCGCGCCAGTGCGCCGTGATGCCCACAAGCTGCGGATGCAGCGTCGACATGTTGAGCGTTGCCCGCTCGATCGGCTGGCCTGCCGCGACCAGTCGGGCGATGACGCCGTCCAGCAGCTCTGCCGGTCCGGCGGATGCTGCCGTCCCCGACATCAGCCAGTCGAGCGCCGTGCCGTCATCTGTCGTGAGTAGCGAAATGGGTCGGCGCCGGACCAACTGGAGATCAGGCGGATACTCCACCCCCACCGAACCAGTCGACAGCGATGCTTCAGCGAGTTCGGATCGTTGAGCCGGCATCATTCCTCGCGGCGTCATTCAAACGACAGATAGGCTTCCGAGGGGCAATCGCCAAGCTCCTATCATACGGCCTTTGAGCCCATCACTGTCT
>NZ_JBVVPX010000090.1:0-1462 GCF_055811375.1 Mesorhizobium sp. WSM4848 | reverse complement strand
GACGAAGCCGGCAAGCTCGTCCCGCTGGACGTCAAGGCCGGCGATCGCATCCTGTTCGGCAAGTGGTCGGGCACCGAAGTCAAGCTCAATGGCGAAGACCTTCTGATCATGAAGGAATCCGACGTAATGGGCATCATCGGCTGAATATCGGCCTCACCATCACTTAAACCTCAGGGCTCAATTCAAGCCCCTGCCAGGAGCTAAAAATGGCTGCCAAAGACGTAAAATTTTCTCGCGATGCCCGTGAGCGCATGCTGCGCGGCGTCAACATCCTCGCCGACGCAGTGAAGGTCACGCTCGGCCCCAAGGGCCGCAACGTCGTCATCGACAAGTCGTTCGGCGCACCGCGCATCACCAAGGACGGCGTCACCGTCGCCAAGGAAATCGAGCTTGAAGACAAGTTCGAGAACATGGGCGCGCAGATGGTCCGCGAAGTCGCTTCGAAGACCAACGACATCGCCGGCGACGGCACCACGACCGCGACCGTTCTGGCGCAGTCGATCGTCCAGGAAGGCCACAAGGCGGTTGCCGCCGGCATGAACCCGATGGACCTGAAGCGCGGCATCGACCTCGCGGTTAGCGACGTCGTCTCGACGCTGATCAAGAACGCCAAGAAGATCAAGACCTCGGAAGAGGTTGCCCAGGTCGGCACCATCGCCGGCAATGGCGATGCTTCGGTCGGCTCGATGATCGCCGAAGCGATGCAGAAGGTCGGCAATGAGGGCGTCATCACGGTCGAGGAAGCCAAGACCGCCGAGACCGAACTCGAAGTCGTCGAAGGCATGCAGTTCGACCGCGGCTATCTCTCGCCGTACTTCGTCACCAACGCCGACAAGATGGTTGCGGATCTGGAAGACGCCTACATCCTTCTCCACGAGAAGAAGCTCTCCAACCTGCAGGCCATGCTGCCGATCCTCGAGGCTGTCGTGCAGACCTCGAAGCCGCTGGTCATCATCTCGGAAGACGTCGAAGGCGAGGCCCTGGCCACGCTGGTCGTCAACAAGCTGCGTGGCGGCCTGAAGATCGCCGCCGTCAAGGCGCCGGGCTTCGGTGATCGCCGCAAGGCCATGCTGGAAGACATCGCCATCCTCACCGGTGGCCAGGTCATTTCCGAAGACCTCGGCATCAAGCTCGAGAATGTCGGCCTCAACATGCTCGGCCGCGCCAAGAAGGTGTCGATCTCCAAGGAGAACACCACCATCGTCGACGGTGCCGGCAAGAAGGCCGAGATCCAGGGCCGCGTCGCCCAGATCAAGCAGCAGATCGAGGAGACCACATCGGACTACGACAAGGAGAAGCTGCAGGAACGTCTCGCCAAGCTGGCGGGCGGCGTTGCCGTCATTCGCGTCGGCGGTGCGACCGAGATCGAAGTCAAGGAAAAGAAGGACCGCGTCGATGACGCCCTCAACGCGACCCGTGCGGCCGTCGAAGAAGGCATCGTTCCCGGCGGCGGCGTCGCACT
>NZ_JBVVPX010000089.1:0-1512 GCF_055811375.1 Mesorhizobium sp. WSM4848 | reverse complement strand
GCGGCGGTGAGGCCGGCGACGCCGGCCCCTTTGACCAGCAGCCTCATGACGGCTCCGGTATGTTCGGCATGGGCGGTTCGCCGTCCACCGGCATATAAAGATTGCCGCCCTCGCGGTACTTCGCGGCCATCGCCGCCATGCCCTCTTTCTGTGCCTCGGCCCGAATGTCGTGGGAGATGCGCATCGAGCAGAATTTCGGCCCGCACATCGAGCAGAAATGCGCCAGCTTGTGTGCCTCCTTCGGCAAGGTCTCGTCGTGGAAGGAGCGCGCGGTTTCGGGGTCGAGCGACAGGTTGAACTGGTCTTCCCAACGAAACTCGAACCGCGCCCTCGACAGCGCATCGTCGCGGAGCTTCGCTGTCGGATGGCCCTTGGCGAGGTCGGCGGAGTGCGCGGCTATCTTGTAGGTGATGACGCCCGTCTTGACGTCGTTGCGGTCGGGGAGACCGAGATGCTCCTTGGGCGTGACATAGCAGAGCATCGCCGTGCCGTACCAGCCGATCATCGCCGCGCCGATGCCTGAGGTGATGTGGTCGTAGCCGGGTGCGATGTCGGTGGTCAGCGGCCCAAGCGTGTAGAAGAGCGCCTCGCCGCAGACTTCGAGCTGCCTGTCCATGTTCTCCTTGATCTTGTGCATCGGAACATGGCCCGGCCCCTCGATCATGACCTGGCAATCCTTGGCCCAGGCGATCTTTGTCAACTCGCCGAGCGTTTCCAGTTCGGCGAACTGCGCCGCGTCGTTGGCGTCGGCGATCGAGCCGGGACGAAGGCCGTCGCCGAGCGAGAACGACACGTCGTAAGCGCGGCAGATGTCGCAGATTTCCTCGAAATGCTCGTAGAGGAAGCTTTCGCGGTGATGATGCAGGCACCACTTGGCCATGATGGAGCCGCCGCGCGACACCATGCCGGTGACCCGGTCGACCGTCAGCGGGATGTAGTGCAGCCGCACACCGGCATGGATGGTGAAATAGTCGACGCCCTGTTCGGCCTGTTCGATCAGCGTATCGCGGTAGATTTCCCAGGTCAGGTCCTCGGCGATCCCTCCGACCTTCTCAAGCGCCTGGTAGAGCGGCACGGTTCCGATCGGCACCGGCGAATTGCGGACGATCCATTCGCGGATGTTGTGGATGTTGCGACCGGTCGACAGGTCCATGACGGTGTCGGCTCCCCAGCGGATCGCCCAGATCATTTTTTCGACCTCTTCGGCCATCGACGAGGTGACGGCTGAATTGCCGATATTGGCATTGATCTTGACCAGGAAATTGCGGCCGATGATCATCGGCTCGCTCTCCGGGTGGTTGATGTTGGCGGGAATGATAGCCCGTCCGCGCGCTATCTCGTCGCGCACGAATTCCGGCGTGACGAAGTCCGGGATCGCCGCGCCGAAAGAGTTGCCGTCGCGCTGCATCCCGCCGCGTAAGCTCTCGCGGCCGAGATTCTCGCGAATGGCGACGAACTCCATTTCGGGGGTGATGATCCCGGCGCGCGCATAGGCAAGCTGCGTCACCGCTT
>NZ_JBVVPX010000088.1:0-1716 GCF_055811375.1 Mesorhizobium sp. WSM4848 | reverse complement strand
GTGCCACCGGCTATCCCCATTTGTCCTACGAACACCGGGACCTTATCGATAAGGCGATCGCCCACGCTGCGGCTCAGCAAAAATATAGCGAGAGCACGGTCCTAAAATACAGGTATGCACTTCGCCGATTGGCAAATGATCTCGGCGCTCGTGGCCAAGCGACTGATCTAAGAAATCACCAATCCTTGGTCGATCACCTCGATGCTTTCTTTCCGAAAAACGATGATATGAAGAGGGCCTTGAACGTCCTGCGTGCCTATCATGAGCCGGGCTATTCAGCGACTGTAGGTGCCCCGGCTAACCGCTATCCCCATCTGTCCGACGAACACCGGGATGTGATTGATAAGGCGATCGCCCATGCTGAGGCTCAGCAACACCATAGCGCGCAGACGCTCCGAATATACTCGTATGCGCTTCGCCGATTGGCGAATGATCTCGGCGCTCGTGGCCAAGCGACTGATCTAAGAGATCACCAATCCCTGGTCGATCACCTCGAGACCTTCTTTCCGAAAAACACTGACATAAAGGATATAAGGCCGGCGTTGAACGTCCTGCGTGCGTATCATGATCCGGGCTATTCAGCGACTGGCCGGTGGCCAGTGACGGTGCCGTCAAAGGCAGACGCGCATGTCTTGGAACAAGTGACCAGTGACAGCAGCTTGGCCTCAAGCACCCGTGTTGTCTATGGTCGTAGTCTTCGCAGATTTTCTGAGGCGCTTGAGAGGCGGGGCCGGACGATCTCTGGGCTGGATCATGATTCGCGGATCGAATTCGCCGAGGTGTTGTTTCCAGGCAACGATTATCTCCGCTTGGCGCTGGAACGGGTTCGCGATGCGGAGCCCGCGTCAGACAGGATCGTGGCGGGCGCTTTCGCAGCGGCCGGCTCTGGACACGCCGGAGTTGAGGCCGCCGCCCCGCCAGCGTTAGCGGCCAGCCAACACCGGCCCTGGCCGGGTGCGCTTGACCAGGGCAACCTCCTGCCACCCGAGCGGTTCATCATCAACAATGAACATTCGACAGCGCCGTTGCGGCCAGCGGAGAGGCAGTGGGCCCTGAATACGCCGCAAGCCGCCGCTATTCAGCAGCCGCCGAGCGAAATCGACAATTCAGGCGGCCGCGTGCCGATGCAGCCCCCCATGCAGCACTTGGGTGAATTGCCATTGGCAGGGGTACCTGTTCAAGGCACAGGGTCCGAACACATTGGAAGCCTGCATGCGGAGGCCGGGCCCTTTGCAAGGTCTGAGGCGACCCCCGCTGCGATCGAGAACTCCATAAACGTCTCATTCACCGTCCCTGAAGGCTTCTCCCATGGGACTCAACGCGTCCCAGACGCGATGCTCTCTTCTTTGTACCATTATGGCCTGTTGCCGGACGCGGACCAGCCGGAATGGAACTACGAGATCAAAGGTCAGGGCTACACCGCCCGGAGGCCAGAGGGAGGCAACGACGTTTGGCCTGTCCATCGCGGTGCGATGAGGGAAGCTGCAGCGGCGGCAGTACCGGCAAGGGCTCCAGGACACGCCTTGCCTACGACCGCGAGGCTGTCAGACACCTATCGCGGTGTTCCGTTAGTCGATCTGACCACCTCTTCCGATGCTCGGATCGGAGCTTTTCCGTCAGGCTCGTCCAACCTCCCCCAGGGGGCGGTGCTCGGCGCCGACCTGCTGGGCGACGCCCATATCCACAGGGATTACCAGTTGCTGGAGCAGAACCTGC
>NZ_JBVVPX010000087.1:0-1760 GCF_055811375.1 Mesorhizobium sp. WSM4848 | reverse complement strand
TTTGAGGATCCTGCCGTATCGCCCGTCGCCTCTTGCAAGCGCGAGGGCGGCGAACAGCCGAGGAACGCGGTGATAGGCGACGGAGAAATCCTCTCGGCAAGCTTTGTGGCCAAGCGCACAGGCCAACCAGCTCTTGCCCACGCCCGCCGGCCCGGTGATGAGAAGACTGTGATGCTTTCTGATCCAGTCGCAGCCGGCGAGCGCCATGAACAGATTGCGGTCAAGACCGCGTGCGGCACGAAAGTCGGCATTCTCGATCTGTGCGTCATGGCGAAGCTTTGCTGCCCTGGCGCGGGCTTCGAAACGCTTCTGGCGGCGCATGGTCGCCTCGCGTTCGAGCAGCATGGCAAGCCATTCGCCGTGCTCGAGGCCGCGCGCTTCGGACTGTGCGTCGAGTTCCAGGAAAGCGGTTGCCATGCCGTAAAGGCCGAGTTCGCGCAGCATGTCGATGGTGGGATTGATCAGCATGGGTGTGTCTCCTCAATGAAAGTAATCAGGGCCCCGCAGATTGGCGTGATCGACGATGGCGGTTGGTTCGGTGGACTGCCTTGCGGCCTTGTGACTGGCGATGAGCGAGGAGATGCTCTTGCAGTTCAGCCCACCGATCTCGACAGCGCGGGCTGACACGGCTTCGGCGCGATCGCGTGTGACATCGCGAAACAGGCGCAGAACACCCAGGCATGTTCGAAAGCCTTGTTCAGGATGTGGGCGGCTGGCGAGGATTGCGACAATCAAGCCTTCCGTCTCAGGGCGGAACCGATCCGGCGTCCACACGGCATATCGCCGGTGGGAGCTGGGCATGTGATCCGGGTCAGTTCCATGGCGAGGACCTCCATAGCGGCGCTGGTGGACGGCAATGCGCTTGCCGCGGTGGAAGATCTCGATGGTGCGCGCCGTTGCTCTCAGATCGACCTGCTGGCGAATGAGGCTGTGCGGCACGGAATAGAAGAAGGTTTTGAACTCGACGTGGTAATCCGTCGAGATGCGGGCCAAACGCCATTCGGCGAATTCGTAGCCTTCGCCCGGAAGGCTGGCGAGTACGGCACGCTCGACACTCTCAAATAGTTGCCGGCGACTGACACCCAGCCGGCGCATGACGTGGTCGTTGATACGATCGAGTGCCTGGCCAATGCGACATTGGCTTCAGCTAGCGAGAAGAAGGTCTGATTGCGCAGACGCCCAAAAATGCAGGACTGGGCGAAACGCACTCCATTCTCCATTTTCGATTTGTCCGAAGCTTTCTTGGCGTGCCGGAAGAACGCCGACGCCATAGTGGGATGCCATCATGCCGTAGCTACGGTTGATCTCGGGATCGTAGAAGCTGGCGCGACTGACGCCAGACTTCAGATTGTCGGTAACGATCAGCCGGGGAACGCCTCCAAAGAAACGAAACATCCGGACACGCGAGCCGATCCAGTCGGGGAGCGTTTGCGTTCAGGTCGCCTCCGCATAGGTGAAGCTGGATGCGCCCAGCACCGCCACGAAGATCTCTGCCTCGCGGATCTCACCGGTTTTGCGATCAACAATCGGGATCTTCTTGCCGGAATAGTCCACAAAGACCTTGTCGCCGGCGGCGTGTTCCTGGCGCATCGTCGGGGAAAGCCGCTGTTCGAAGCTGCGAAAGAGCTTGCAGAATCGGCTGTAGCCATATCCGTCGGGATGACTTCCTCGATACTCCTCCCACAAGATGAGGAGCGTGACGCCCGGCTTCTTGAGCTCGACGGCAAGATGGGCACAGTTCGGCTCTGTGCGCCGCCGCG
>NZ_JBVVPX010000086.1:0-1890 GCF_055811375.1 Mesorhizobium sp. WSM4848 | reverse complement strand
GGGGTGAGTAGGCCGGAGGAATTTCACCTGCCGGCCTCTCGCAGAACGGTGCGTGAACCTCTCGATTCACACCGCTCCCATCAGGCAAACGTATTCGTTCCGAACGCCTTCCAGTGCACAAACAGTCCTGGATTTTCCCGCGCCAGCTTTCTCACGAAGAGGCTGGCACGCGTCTTATGAGACTGAAAGCGCTTGAACTTACGCATGATCCACGCCCTGAGCTTCCGGTTGACGTAATCAGCCAGAGTGGACAGGGCCGAACGGCTGTAACGGCCGTAATAGGCTATCCATCCCCGAAGGAGTGGATTGAGCTGTTGGGCAATTTCAGCCAGCGTCCCCGGCGTTTGCCGCGGGATGTTCAAGCTTTTGATCGTGGCTCGCATCGACTTCATTGCCGTTGGGCTGGCCGCAGGCGTGTAGCCACAGAAGAACTCATCTCGCTGTGTGTTCGCCACGCGTCGCGGTCGGAACTGATACCCGAGGAAGTCGAACACGACATTCGGGTATTCCCCTCTGCGCCTTTGGTCTTTGCAATAGACGATCTTGGTCTTTGTCGGATGCATTTGGAGCCCGCATGCTACCAGTCGAGCACCAAGCTCCGCCTTGAGGGCTTCTGCCTGCTGCTCATTCCGGCAATGCACAAGGCCATCGTCCGCATATCGACACCATGGCAGGTCAGGGTGTGTCCGCGTCATCCACAGATCAAATGCATAGTGCATGAAGAGATTCGACAAGATCGGGCTGACAACGCCCCCTTGCGGGGTACCTCGTGTGCGCTCGACTACTTCTCCGTTCTTCTCCATCGGCGCTGCCAGCCATCTTTCGATGTAGAGCAGAGCCCACTTGCATGCGACGTGTTTCCTGACCGCCTTCAGCAGGAGATCGTGCGGAAGATTGTCAAACAGCCCTTTGATGTCGAATTCCAGAACCCAGTCATACTTCCAGCACCGCTGCCGCGTCACTCCCACGGCATCCAGAGCCGATTTTCCCGGCCTGTAGCCGTAGGAGTCTGGAAGAAAGAGGGAATCCAAATCCGGCTCAATCATCTGCTTGACCACCATCTGCGCGATCCGATCGCTGACGGTGGGCACACCCAAAACCCTTTCGCCCCCAGTCTTCTTCGGAATGGAGACAGCGCGAACCGGCGGTGGGAAGTACGTCCCTGAGGACATCCGATTCCAGATCTTGTAGAGGTTTCCTGCAAGGTCCTTTTCGAACATCTCCAGGGTCTGCCCGTCCACCCCGGCTGCGCCATGGTTGGCTTTGACCGCTTTGTAAGCTTCGTACACTTGACGTTTCTCTATTCGAAACGGCTTGTCTGTCGTACTTTCCGAAGTCATCCTGTTTCCAGTTGTTCCAAACAATACGACGGCCTGATCCGCCCCCTTTGCTCTGACCCCATTACAGGGTCCTCGACGCTCATACGGGGCGGTCCGCCCCAGTCTCCTGCATCGGTACTCTCGCCTTGCGGTTTGCTCCGCTTGAGCTTCTCCCTTTGCATCAGGAGCCTGGTTCCTGCAGTTCCGCGTGAAAGCCTATGTCCAACTCACGCCCCCTCTACGCCGGTCGCCGCCCGCCCGGTCATCAGGCGTCTGGCGGACTTGTCCCAGGATGACGAAACGGTCCTGGTTTCGACGACACTTACGTTCATAACGACGCGTCCTCGGAGGGTTCACTTTCGTTCGTCTTTTGGACATGCACCTGCTCGGGTCTCGCCCGAACGTTTCATCCGACGCTCACTACCACGGCTCTTTACCGCAGCAGCTCGGACTGGTTTGGGACCTGCCCCTGAAAGCCGATCCCGGAGGGCCGTCCTCCATCATTCACGCAGCTTCACGTTACGGGGTTAGCTCATACTGAACTCCTTCCGTGCCTCTGCAGCACACTCTC
>NZ_JBVVPX010000085.1:0-2017 GCF_055811375.1 Mesorhizobium sp. WSM4848 | reverse complement strand
CCCGTCTTCGCCGATTGAGCCGATTTTGAAGGGACCGAATCAATAGAATCAGAGTGTTAGACTAAAAGGTCTTCACTACGCGGGGGGTTGGTTGTGACGGCCGCGGCGGCGATTCTTGGCGGCGGCTGAGGCGGCAGGACGAGCCGCATCTGTTTGAGCAGGAGCAGCAGTTCGGGCTCCGGCTGGGTATAGCGGGTGAGCCGGAGCTCGCGGCCGTCGGTGGTCGGCAGGTGAACCTCGATCATCTGGACGGCGGCGAACTTGTCGAGAGCACTACGCGCGGTGAGCCCTGGCGCCAGGGCATGCAGGCGGCGCTGCAAGGTGACGAAGAGACAGTAGGCCAAGAACGAGACGAAGATATGGGCCTCTATCCGATGCTCTTGCTTGTGGAAGACAGGGCGGATGGCGAGGTCATCCTTGAGGTTTTTGAAGGCCTCCTCCACGGCGACCAATTGAACGTAGTATTGCCATAGCAGTGCCGGATCTTGCTCGGTGATGTTGGTGCGCAGCAGATAGCGCCCTTCACGGCGGCGCAGCGTGCGCAGCTTCTTGCGGTTGAGGCTGAAGGTGAAGGTGGCGCTTTCCCGGCCCATGTCGATATCGACGAGGCGCCAGGCGGTCGGCGCTTTTGACCGCGCGGCGCCGAGTTTCATCAGCATCTCTTCGCGCGAGACGTCCATGGTGGCGAGCTGGCCAAGCCGCTTCCACAACCATTTCATCTGCCGCCGGCGCATGGCACGTTCCTTGGTGACGCGATCATCGCTGTGGGCGAAGACATAGAGCTCGCCGTCCTCGGAAAGCAGCTTGACCCGGACGCCTTCGCGCGCCTCTTGCCAAGGCTTGTCGATCAGATGCTTTTCCAGGCGGGTCAGGCGTCCCTTGGGCGTGCCGACCAGGTAGGAGACCGGTGGATCGCGCTCACGCATTTCGGCAAGAACCTCTTCGGTCGGGATGCCGCGATCCATCACCCACACCCGCCGGGCCTTGCCGTATTGCGCCTCGACCTTGCCGAGGAAGCCGCGCAACGTCGTCTTGTCACTGGTGTTGCCGGGCATCACTTCGTAGCAAAGCGGCAAGCCGTCCGGCGTCACAATGAGGGCGATCACCACCTGCGGACAGTCCGGCCGTTTGTCCCGGCTATAGCCGTGGCGGCGCTTGTCGCCTTCAGGGACATCGGCGGCATCGATCTCAAAATAGGTGCTCGTCAGATCATAAAGCAGAACGTCGAAGCTGGCGTTGAACATGTCGCGCCAACGGTCGACCAGATGGCTGAACAGATCTTCCTTGAAGGCGAGCAGGTGGTCGTGACAGCGGTAAAGCTTGTGCGACTCGGCCAGGCCGAAGTCGGCGCCCAGCAGATCGGCCATGGCGCTGTTGCCGAACCACTCCCGATGCAGCTTCCATTCGCTGCCTGGCGCGATCAGCCGATAGCAGACCAGAACTTGCAGCACATGGTCCCAGCGTGTCCCTTTGCGGCTGCGCGGCAATCGTTGCGCAAAGAAGCGATCGAGTTCGAGGTCGCGCCACAATTGCCCTGCCAACCAGCAGGCGCCCCATTGTCGCGGCCGATGAAGCCGCATCTCGGACAGGCGGACCTTGAGCGCGTCCACCTCTGTCGCCCCCATGCTGCGCTCCTCGGCAAACAGCGCCAAGGTGCGCGCCTTGCCCGTCGTCTCATCGATGACCTCGATGGCCCCTCGCCAGGCGTCACGCTGCGACGAACTGATTTCTCCCAAATAAAGGACCTGACGCTGCACCACGCGTCCATCGTTGAGTCGCTTGTTCTCGACGATGTTCCAGTAGACGTGTGTCTTGCCGTTCTTCTTCCGGCGAATCATCCGCAGAAACATGATGGCTTCATAATATCAATGGAAAGCCATCATCGAAAATAGACTAGGTCTTCACTACAGCCGTTTTCAGGTGAATTTCATGCATTCAACACCAATACATTCAACGACCTACCAAACCAGAAAATCTTCAATTTCGTCTTATCCACAGCCGAATCGGCGAAGACGGG
>NZ_JBVVPX010000084.1:0-2177 GCF_055811375.1 Mesorhizobium sp. WSM4848 | reverse complement strand
GAGCGCGTTTTGCCAAGCCGCGCTCGATATTCTTCCAAGCTGAAATTCAATTTTGTGGCGACCATTTTTGGCTCCCGTATAGGATTGGACGGATTTAAACACGAGCGCGAGGCCCATACCGGGAATTTAGCAGCGTGAGATCAGGGTTGTGCGACGGGTATCCGAATGCAATGTGACCGATAAAGGTAGAGAGGCCGCGGCCTCTGAAGTCCTCGCGCAACCAGATATCGCCATGATACGCGACCAGCCCGGTTATGTTGCGCGCAGTCGGCGCGTCGCAGCGAGACGAGGAATCAGGCCCGGCTTTGAGGTTAGGATCCGCGAACCAGGCTCTGAGCGACGTAACGTGCTCAGCAAGTTCTGTGTTGGACAGATGATCTAAACGCAGTGCCTGGGCATGCGCTACTCTTCCTTCCCGATCCGGCCCGACGATCCAAAAGGCCTTCCCAGGCGGAAGAACAGAACTGCCAGGACGGAAGCTTGGATGAGTCGGTGTCTTTCCGGGAAGTTTGCTGGTAATCTCAACGTATTCCTCAAAATCGTCGCCCATCGTAATATGAAGACCGGACTTGCGCTCCAGCTCCTCTGCCGCACAGAGGTACTTCGAAATCTCGAGCGTCGTCACCTTGCTCTGCATGACGACGTACCCTGATCAATGCGCTGAACCTACATGCTTTTAGAGTTTTCGGGCAAGCACCGATACTACGGCATCTGGTAGTTGACGACATCTGGCCTGCTGCCGGTTTCGGACACCGAGATAGGGTGTTTGACGGAACTGGAGAGCGGAAATCCAGACGCTGGTCGGTTGTTGGAAGGCAGTTCCGGCACGTGGGGCTCTCGCCGATCCGCGCTATGCCTATTTTGTTGCCGAGACCGGTTCTCGAGCTGGAATGTGGTGGTGGAGGGGGTATGGACCGCCGCCGGAACGGGACGAAGAGTCTGTTCGAATCGATCTTGATGAGGGCTACATCAGCGAAGATCATGCGCGAAGACACTATGGCCATATCTTCTCCGCCTGACGCGAAAGCTTGGGGCGAACGGAAAAGGATGTTGGCGGCCCACGCACTACTCGAGCTCGCACGACGCGCCAGCAAGTCACGAGCGCTAGGACGAGTGCACTTTAGCCTTTCACTGCTCGGGCGTACCGGTGTTCGATCGCAGGGAAACGCGAGCGCCGTGGTTGCCTGTCGGCGCCACCCGCTCGGATGAATCCGTTTGGCCGCCCAAGAGCGGCACAGTCGCGCTGGCCGGCTGGGTCGGGCGGCGCATCTTCCCGATCTTCCTAAGGCATATTGGCATATCCGGTCGACGACGTGCGATTGGCACCAATTCCCGCCAAGGACGACGGAGCAAATCTCGCGACCAATGCGGCGGCGGTGCATACCATGCTGGTCGTCGAGTCGGACGGCCAGCGGTTCATCAACTTGTGTCTGGCGGTATAGGTGGAGCTTTCGGCAGTGGAGAACTACGTGTCTACGACGAGTTTAGGTTCGGCTGTTCGGCGGACTTGAAGGCGCACTGCGACAACCCGCTACGGCCAGATGGGATTTGGCTTACCGATGCGACCTGGTTTGAGGTCGCGGGCCGATGGGTGGGTGGCAGCGGAGATACACAAGGGCAACATCACTGGTATCTCCGCAGAGTGAGCGAGACACTTCGCTTCGGGCTCGAGAGGGTGATGAGACCGAGTCCTTAGACGGTCGCCGGCGCCAGGAAGTTGCCGTCAAGGAGGCCCCGTGATTGTGGCGCTCGGAGCCAAAGAGATGGCGACCATCACAATCTCAGCATGATCGACCAGACTTCGGGCGGAGGCGCATGGGCGCTTAACCCAATCTCTACACCTGACCACAAACTGAAGAGTTCACGCGTTCGCCGTCCATCGACCGCCGTGAATGAGGCGCTTCCCACAATTCGCGAGCGATCCGCCGTATTTCCCCGAGTTTGAAGGAATAATGCCGAATTCCTGCGGTTAAGAAAGATCTTTCGCGCAAACAGCCCATCTGGCGCTGTTAGTTTCTGTCAACGCCGGAGTAGTGGTCTATCGCAATAGTGCTCACCGGGACCCCGGTGTGCAAGTTGCCAATTCGCAATAGATCGCCCCTATGAACAAGGAGATTGCCACTATGGAGAAGAAATTCGCGCATTCGAACGATGCGAGCATCGCGATATTTGAGCGC
>NZ_JBVVPX010000083.1:0-2533 GCF_055811375.1 Mesorhizobium sp. WSM4848 | reverse complement strand
CGTGAAGAGTTTCGGGCGCCGGCAGGCGTACGAAAGTCCCCGAGGAAGGAACCCGCGGGCCACGGGCGATGGCTATGGAGATTTCGATTTTCGGCTGGTGTCTGGGATGGCGCGACCGCCGTCGGGAAGCGGCGGGATTGATGCAGACGGACTGCCTTGTCTTCCGGCCGTGCGGCATCGTCGGCTCGGCGTGCAGTCGGACGCAGCCCTGTCGACGCCGATGATCACCATGGACGCGCGCGGGTTGGTTGGCGGAGGCTGAGTGCCTGCGCCAGAAGGCTGCATCAAGCCATGCCGGGTCATGGGGCGTTCTCCCGGTCCGGTGTCCTGGCGTAGGGCGGCCCGCGCGGCTGCCTCAACCGTTCGAACACCTCGATGACGATCATGCGTCCGCCACAGCAGGGGCATGGCGGCCGGAAGTCTTCCGGTTCGCCTGGTGTTTCGTCATCGGCTGGCGCGGTGACGTCCAGGAGTTCGCGGGCGAGCGCGAGGCTGCTCTTGCGGGCGGAGCCGGCGAGCAGGCCGTAATGCCTGATGCGATGGAAACCGCGTGGCAGGACATGGAGCAGGAAGCGGCGGATGAACTCGTCGGCCGCGAGCGTCATGATCTGCTGCCGGTCCGCGCCATCGCGGCGGTAGTCCTTGTAGCGGAAGGTGACGCGGCTCTCGTCGAACCGGATCAGGCGACGGTTTGAGATGGCGACCCTGTGCGTGTAGCGCGACAGGTAGGCGAGCACCGCTTCCGGCCCGGCGAAGGGTGCCTTGGCATAGACCACCCAGCGCTTGCTGCGAACAGGGTTCAGATGATGCAGGAAGGCGCGTCGGTCGGCCAGATGCGCCGCCGATCCGACGAAGGCGAGCCGGCCGGCGTCGTGAAGCGCGAGCAGCCGGGTCAGGAACAGGCGGCGGAAGAGCTTGCCGAGCACGCGCACCGGAAGGAGAAAGGCCGGGCGCGACGATACCCAGCGCTTCCCGTCGAGTGCGATGCCGCCGCCCGGCACGATCATGTGAACGTGGGGGTGGTGAGTCATCGCCGAGCCCCATGTGTGGAGCACGGCGGTGATGCCGATGCGCGCACCGAGATGCTTCGGATCGGCGGCGATGGTCAGCATCGTCTCCGATGCCGCCTTAAACAGCAGGTCGTAGACCAGCGCCTTGTTGTAGAAGGCGATGTCGGCGACTTCGGCGGGCAGGGTGAACACGACATGGAAGTAGCCGACCGGCAGCAGGTCAGCCTCGCGCTCGGCCAGCCATGTCCGCGCGGCGGCGCCCTGGCACTTGGGGCAGTGCCGGTTGCGGCAGGAGTTGTAGGCGATCCGCCACTGGCCGCAGTCCTCGCAGGCCTCGACGTGACCGCCAAGCGCCGCGGTGCGGCAGTGCTCAATCGCCGACATCACCTTGAGCTGGATAATGCTCAGATGGCCGGCATGAACGGCCCGGTAGGCGGGTCCGGCAGCACGGAAGATGTCGGCGACCTCGACAGAGGCGCGCACGGCTCAGCCATCGGGCGAGATCTCTGCCTCCTTGAACAGGCCGAGCTTGTCGAGCGGGCTCGTGACCGTGCGCACCGTGCGGGTCGCGACCTTGGTGTAGAAGGCGGTGTTGTCGAGCTTGGCGTGCCCGAGCAGGACCTGGATGACCCGAATGTCGGTGCCGTCTTCAAGCAGGTGGGTGGCGAAGCTGTGGCGCAACGTATGCGGCCC
This sequence comes from Mesorhizobium sp. WSM4848, assembly GCF_055811375.1. Taxonomy (NCBI): domain Bacteria; kingdom Pseudomonadati; phylum Pseudomonadota; class Alphaproteobacteria; order Hyphomicrobiales; family Phyllobacteriaceae; genus Mesorhizobium; species Mesorhizobium sp. WSM4848. Next base: position 830 of record NZ_JBVVPX010000083.1, on the reverse strand, counting down.
GACCCGCTTGGCGATGTCCGCGGCCTGTGCCGCCTCGACGACGATGCGGTGAAGGTGCCGGGTGCTGATCGGCTTCATCGGATGCTGCCCGGGAAACAGCCAGCCATCGCGGTGCATGACACCCTGTTGCCGCCCGACCTTCCACCACTGGCGCAACAGCGTAAGCAGGTCGGCCGACAGCATGGCATTGCGGTATCGTCCGCCCTTGCCACGCTCTATACGCAGCAGCATGCGCTCGCTGTCGATATCGGCGACCTTCAGTGTCGAAACCTCGGCGACGCGAAGCCCTGAGCCATAGGCGACCGACAGCGCGGCCTGATGCTTGAGGCAGGTGGTGGCGTTGAGAAGCCGCGCGACCTCGTCTCGGCTTAGGACCACGGGTAGCTTGCGCGGGTGCGCCAGCCGGACGAGCCTGCGCGCCAGATCCGGGCGGTCGAGCGTATGGGTGAAGAAGAAGCGCAGCGCCGACACGATGCTGTTCATCGTCGGAACGGGAACGCCGTCCTCCTGCTGTTCAACCTGGAATCGTCGTAGGTCGTCGGCCGTGGCCGTATCCGGAGATCGGCCGAGGAAGCTGGCGAACCTTCCAACATCGCGGAGATAGTTGCGCTGCGTCTCCTTGCCGAACCGGCGCAGGGTCATATCGTCGATCAGCCGCTGGCGCAGCGGGCTGATCCGAGCTTCGAGAACAGGATGGGTCATGGTCAGGCTCCTTGTTGAAGAAGCCCGTCATGCTCTGCCGCCGCCGAACAACGCTCAATGCAGGCGCGACGACCGGTTCCTGATCTCTACCTCAACCGCAGGCGCCCTCCCGCGCAGCGGGTTCGTTC
>NZ_JBVVPX010000082.1:0-3005 GCF_055811375.1 Mesorhizobium sp. WSM4848 | reverse complement strand
CGAAAACTCGCAACCTGGGATACCGACTACCTGATGGCAGCTCTCCAACTCCGTTAACCTGGACTCGTTGCCCTGCCCGACTCACTGGCTTCGGCCGGACTCACGCAGCAGACCATTGCGGAGCGGCCCTGCTCGGCCGGTTAACGCCCCTCTGGCGAAGGCCGGTTTTGCGCCTTCTCCTCGCGGTCCCAAACCTCGATCCGGAAATTGTCCCCCGCTGTTGTTGCCATGGCTAGGGTCGCGCCTTATGCCACGAGAAAAGCCACTCGAGACAGCTGTCCACCGCCACGAAGACCGGCGGATTATCAAACACAAGCGCGCCCTCGCCTTGCTGGCTTGGGCCAGTCTGCACAGCGGGCGTGCGTCCTGCATGAGATCAAATTGGGCGGAACCCTATCCGCCTCCTTGCGTTCCCCAAAACCGAAAGGAGAACGTTTCATGGCTAAAAGCAAACGCAAGCTTCCCAAGAAGATCGGCGGGTTCAAGGTCCCTAAATCGGTGCGGAAATCGACCCTTTTGCGCAACATGCTAGCGAGCCCGGTCGGCCGAGATCTGCTGGCCAATGCGATTACAGCAGGCGCCGGTGCCGCTGCGGCTGTTTTGGTGCGCGAGCGGGGGGAAATCGCCGACGCCACCAAATCGGCAGCTAAGACCGGGGCCAAGAAATCGGCGCGCGCTGCGGGCTTGGCCACGGATATGGTACAGAGCGCTGCCTCCGCGATGATGGCGGTCGTTTCGGAAGCCGCACACAAAGTTCTGCCGGAACAGAAATCGCGTGGAGACAAGGACCGGGACAGTCGCGCGCGCCGAGCCACGCACTAGAGGCAAGGCGCGTTCCGGACGCTCGCTCCGGCTTGCCGAAATTCGTGGAGCGGCGACTTCTTCAGCCCTATTCGGACACGATTTTACACCGCGTAGAAGGCGCCGCCGCTGTGAGGGCATTGGGGGTGCTGATCCGGAATCATCCCCGAGCTGCACTTGATATGCTTGGCTCTGGCCTTGCCCAGGCCGGCCGAGTCGGCATCCGTGAAATCAAGAATAAGATCAAGGGTAATCATCCCAAAGCTCCACATGCCGGGATGCCGAAGCTTACCAAACGCCAGTTGCGACGGCTCGCTCGCACTGCGTCCGACGAGAGCGGATCATGAAGAGCACAATTGCTGGCCGGCGTACCACTCAATCCGGCTGTGTCCTCTCCGAAATTGCGAATGCCTGAAGCTTCTTCGACTTGGCAGGATCTAGGTGGTCAGCGTTGGAAATGAGAGAATAGAATGCCGCTCTGGCGATGTGCTTCTTTGAAGCCTTCGGGTGCGCCTTTCTCACAGTTTTCATCAACTGCATAGGGGTCATTTCCGGCGTCACGGAACCTGGCCAGCAGGACGTGACTGAAGTGACCAACTGCGTCACTATGTTTGGCTGGGAACACGGATGGGCTAAAGCGAACGCTGGACACTCTGCGCGGCTGGATGAAATAAACCTTCATTCGATCAAGGCCGCAAGCTAAGGACGCAGGCACAACGCCAGAATAAAGGCGGCGGCGAGCAGCATGGCGACTACTCCCCAGTTAATCCGGTAGATCATCGATCGTCTGCCGACATATCCGCGCCATTGCCTGGACAACCGCCAAGGCTGCCATTGTGCGTTTCGTCCTGCCTCCGTTGCGATAGTTGCCGTTCCGCTTGCCTTCAGGTGCGCCACCGCCCGCACCGTGCATGCGACAGACTGCGCTGCCCCTCACCGCTGGCGATCGACACTGGCAACCCGTCCGCTTCGACCGAGCATGACACCGAGGCGCTAGGTTCATGAGGTTGACGTTATTTTTTTCCGTCACCCTGCCCCCCATGCGAGACGTTGCCGACAATAGCTTGGCCGCCTTCGTTCACCGTGACGTGCTTCACGGTGACGTGCTGCTGGCCGCCCGTGCGGTATTTCTTTAGGGCTTCGACCTGGGCCGCGAATGTCCTGGTGAGCTTGTTGAAAGCACGTTCGGCGCTGTCTTGCTGCGGGATAGTTTCGCAGTGAGCAAGGCGGCGGGCGAACGTCATTGTCGCCATGTGCACCGCAGCCATCTGGGATGCCAGCTAGCTTCGATCTGATCCTGCGGTTCAATGCCTTTCACGATCGAGGCGACAAAGGCCGTGCCCTTATCGTCTGGCGTTTTGCCGTGGCTGCCGACATTCACCAGTTGGCGCAGGAGGCCATTGATGAAATCTTCGTCCGATGATCCGAAGGCTTTCCGGGCTGCCGTATGGTCGATAGTGACGGTGCTTCCGTCGATCTTTAAGAGGCGCGACGGGTTCGATTGGTGCGCGTGATCGGGCGCGGGGAGGACTTTTGTTTTTGCCGTCATGGATTAGGCCGCCCATATTTCACGGATGCGATTAGCGGCATCTCATGTGATCGATATTGATTCCCGCTTTTAGCCAGGCTCGCCCCGGCGGCGGCGATCTCACACGCTGCCGCTCTAGTGCAAACTCGATCAGATTGCTGTGGCCAATGGCCGAGATGGGTGGAATATTGCCGAGCGGGCGGTCATTGCGTGAGGCGCTTGCGGCCCATTGCCATTGCCTTGTAGGTTCCCTTCAGATCGACGACAAAGGTCCCCTTGGTTTCCGGAAACACGGTCATTTCATATTTCTTCGCCACGTCGCGCTTAAACTTCGGGTCGTCGGTCAAGATGTAGCCGCCAGAATATCCGCCCTTGAGTTCGTCGCTCGTGCTGGTGGCCACACCCTTATAGAGATGGCCGTCGATAGAGACGAAGATGTCCGACTTGTTCCCGTTCTGAAGGCCGATATCCACCTTCGTGAACACGCCAAGATACCCGACCTCCTGACTTGCGGTAACGCCCATTTGCACCGAACTTGGGATCACGGAAGTCTACGAAAGGAACGTAGGGAGAAGCAGAAGTCGGCAAGATCGTTTTGTAGACAGTGATGGGCTCAAAGGCCGTATGATAGGAGCTTGGCGATTGCCCCTCGGAAGCCTATCTGTCGTTTGAATGA
>NZ_JBVVPX010000081.1:0-3718 GCF_055811375.1 Mesorhizobium sp. WSM4848 | reverse complement strand
GCTTTTAAGCAGCCATCATAAAGCGCGTGTCTGTCAAACAAGCAACCGCGCGCCAACCGGCGGTTGGTAGACGCGACACAGCCGGCCGCCTAGGATTTTTTCCACGATCCGCGAACCGGGCAAATCCCGACCCACCCGAGCTCGGTGACCGCTTGATCGCCCCGTCGCTCTCCTGTGCGGCGGGTTTTTTTGTTTCCTTTGGAACACCGGCATGGGCAGGACGTTCGCCTCCTGCAGCATCTTCTGTGCTGCGAGATCGGTGTCCCCTCCCGATCAGCCCGCGTCCTTCCCCTCCGTGGGGCGCGGGCAACTTCAGATGGACTCTCTCCCTGATTGGAGTAGTCACGTCATGCCGTCGACCTCGATACACAAAACGGAATACGATTCGGAGCGCAAAGTCCTCTCGGTGTGGTTCGTGGCCAGCGGTAAATGCTACCAGTTTGAGGACGTGCCGCCGGAGACCTTCGCCGAGTTCCAAGCCGCCTTCGCCAAGGGCCGCTTCTTCAACGGCCACATCCGAAATCACTTCCGCTACCGTCTGGTTGGACCCGCGGTCGACTGAGCAGTATCAGCGGACGATCTCTCTTTGGCAGGGATGCGGCTCATTCGTCGCGGCCGTCCGGCCAGCTTTTGCGAGGGCAAGGTCGGGACATCGGAACGAAAGGCGGATTCGCGAATTTCTACTGCTAGATAATCGGAATCGTCGCCCATGAGGCTCGCGACCCTCCACCTTGAAACTGCGAGATACGGCGATGTATATCGCGCGGAAAGGCTCGCGCGGTTGAGGCAGCAAATGATCCGGCACATCAAGCGCACTGACACCTCGGCTCCAAAAGTCGAGCAAGCGCTGGCTAGTTTGGCCGAAGCAAACGCACCCATGGACCGGCTCGCGCGGCATCAGTAGGGCCGCGCTCATGCGCGCCTCCGCATCGGCACGATGTGCGGCGGGTTGTTCGGTTGCTGCATGTGGCGTTCTCACCACAACCGTTTCGTGATGCCTGTCGCCCGTGGGGCCGCAGAATTGTAGACATGTGGCACGACCGCACGTCCACATGTCATCATCTATCGGTGTTGGGGGCACCTCAAGCGTCCGCTGTTAGACTAGGAGACACCTTGTAGATTGGAACGACACCCTGGAGATTCGAAACATGGCGCTCAAGCGGATGGACAATGTAGGAATCGTCGTCGAAGACCTCGGAGGGACGATCGATTTCTTTCGCGAACTCGGCCTCGAGCTCGAAGGGCGGGCCACGATCGAAGGAGAATGGGCCGGACGTGTCACTGGACTGGGCGATCAGCGTGTCGAGATTGCCATGATGCGCACATCGGACGGCCACAGCCGGCTCGAGCTCTCCCGCTTCCTCACGCCACCTGTCGTCGCAGACCACCGGAACGCCCCGGTCAACGCCTTCGGCTACCTCCGCGTCATGTTCGCCGTGGACGACATCGACGAGACGCTTGAAAGGCTCCGCACGCGCGGCGCGCACCTCGAAGGCGAAGTAGTTCAGTATAAAGACGCGTATCGGCTCTGCTACATCCGTGGGCCTGAAGGGCTCCTCATCGGACTCGCCCAAGAACTCAGCTGAGCGCAATACAAAGACAAATGGCGAGGAGTGACCAATGCCAGCGAGCGCGTCCGAGGCCGACCCGCCTGTTCGAGGTCCATCCCTCCACGGTCGGCCGCGTTCTCGCTAAGCACGATTAGGTCGCCAATCCGGGCTGGGTCGCCCGCGAATGCCGCCGTCAGCAGCTTAAGAGCGTGTCTCGCCGGATATGGAACTTACTTCTCGGACTAGCTTGTTTATTATGGCCCATTGGAATTCAGCCGAGCTGTCGGCTGGAATGATAAACGAGCCGGCCCCCCCGATAACGTGCCGCTCATAATATTCCGCAGTCGTCTCACCATTTTCCACTTCCGCTCCTATCGGGAGACCGTTGATTACGATGGCTTTCTGAAGCGCTCTCTGGCGGCTTTCTTCCAGTGAAGATCCGTCATTGTTTGTTCCGTCGCCTGAGATATCGATGACCCTGCGCAACGTCGGGACAGGAAGTTTATCAAACGCATCGACAGATACATCAATGGCGTAAGAGATCGATGTTTTCGCGCTGTGCGGATCACGGTATTGGTCTTGTGACTTTTTCCGGATTGCTTCCGCTATAACCGACGCATCATTCGCGTCAGAGAGAATGGTCCAATCCAGCCGCGTTTTTAAGGAGCCGCGGCTCGACCATTCGACGAAAGTGACTGCGATCTTGCCGTGCATACCCTCTTTGATCACCTTCAGCACGGTCGATGATTCCAAAGCAGCCGCATAGCTCTCGCGTTGTAGCGTGGCCTCTATCTGGTTGATGGAGCCGGACATATCGACCGCAAGGACGATTGCGACATCGACTACGTCGACTCGGTCATCGAGAAGAAGCTTCCCGCGAATCTCACAAGGACAAAGATCGTTCGTATAATAATTGCCATGAACAGGCTGACCGGCGATCAGAAGAATTCTTAACAATCCTGCGCTCAGCACAGCAAAGGATAGGACTTGCATCTCCAATCTATCCTCATAAGCTTGTGGAGTTTGTTCATGCTGGTCGCAGAGTTTCAATTAAGTCTTAAGCAAACAAGTCAAACAGATCAAGTTAGAGCGACTTACCCCTAAACAGTAGCACCTTCTATATTAGCTCTACATAATTTTAAGAGTCAACAAATGCTGGAAGGGCAACCGGAGCGGGTATCCCACGCAAGCATTTATTCGAAACGTGGGCATGCTGCCACGAAACGGCGCCTCGCGCCTTTGCTCGACCGCATCGACGTCCTGGATCTTGGCGGCGGTTAAGGCCTGCATGGCCGTTCGCGTCGGGCAGCGGCGCCCTGAATTCACGACGATGATGCAACCGCCGCCACGTCTTCGCGTTTAACCGCCTTAACTCCTGGGGATCGACGAAAATGACGGCGTTTGTCCCGATTACAATCTACCTGAATCACAGGCCGATGGTGGTCGCGTCGATAGCCGACGCTGCGAAAGCGCTGCAGCAACCATGGCCATCCATGGACAAGCCGTCCCGACTTGAAGCAATCCGAATCATAGAGGAATGCCTGGCCGGACATTGCAGTCACCAAGCTGCGTTCGCTGCTTTCGAGGCGGCCGCATCTGAACAGGGGCTTCTTAAGCAAAAGCCTCCAAGCGCAGGCCTCAGGAAGTTCGACGGGGTTGCCGAAGATCTGATGTGAGGTGATGCCCCCCCTCGCCACCTTGGAACCGCTGACAGGCCTCGCCTGGGCGGACGCGGTCAGCCGGGATTGCGGACCACCCGCCAAATCGAGGAGTGGCGGTGGTCTCTTGCTGCGCATTCCCTAGCTAACGACCATTCCAATTGCCAGGAACGCGATGGAGACGGCGAAGACCGGAGCGAGTAACCAGCGGGCTTGGTGGACGCTATTTTCCATGGGCTCCTCCCGTGAACTCACAGTGAGCAACGACTAGGGGCAGCCGCGGTTCCGGATGGTGCGATGTCCAGTCTGTTACGCGAACAGGTGAGACTTGGGTTCTGTCTGGGATCGGCCCGAAGCTCCAGCCAAAGGAACTTTTGCAGCTGCCGCGGGTTCGGTGAGTATGGCGCAAAGACGATGCTGTTGTTCGGCGCGACGGGACTGTCAGGAATTCTGTGCGCGAGGCCCGCTTTCGTCATTGGCTGACGAACCTCTCGCCGAAGACGACGGCGA
>NZ_JBVVPX010000080.1:0-4180 GCF_055811375.1 Mesorhizobium sp. WSM4848 | reverse complement strand
GAGCAACGAGATTGTCTGCCGTGTGGCCGCGGGCATTGCACTTGCTGGGTAGCCGCTAACGAAGTTGGCGAGTTCAGATGTGCCTTGCACTTGGGCGCTCCATAGATCACGTTCCTTGGCGAATGAAAGACCTTCGGCCGCTTTTGCCCACCGCGGGGGTCGAGCTTTGTACCGACAATTCTTACCGGTTTCGATATCGCGTATCTGCATCGGCTCGATAACCGCCGAGCCGACTGTTCGCCACGTGTCCATCGAGCCAAATGGGTTCTGGAAGATGATTGTTCACTGACAGCGTATATTCGCAGACTTTCCGGCCGCGCAATTACAGAACGGCGACATTGGTAATTGCGCGGATGGCAGATTTTCCTGATCCGGTGGCGCCCAGCCTTAGATCCCTTCTTCTCTGTCCACGACCGCGTGATCAATAAGGCGGAAGAATCCGGTCACGATTCGACGCGTGTTCAGCCTTGGGGGGGCTGCCGATTCCGAAATAGCGCGCGTGGGCGACATCGAGGATGCGATTGACCAAGCTCGAGAAGCTGTGTCCGGCGGCCGTCGCGGCCAGGAGATACGCGGTCCCCGCATCGAGCGCCGGCATGGAGTTGATCTCCAGGACAGAGGGCTTGCCTGAGCGGTCGATCCGGAGGTCGACGCGGGCGTAATCCCGGCACTCGCAGGCCCGGAAAGTCGCAATCGAAACGTCCCGCAGCATCGTCGCAAGCTCGCTCTCGATTTGCGCCGGACAAATGGCCTGCGGCGACGCGACCGTGATATTCTCCTTGTCTTCCCGAGTATAAAGACGCGTTTCGCGGTCGCCGAAATCCCGTTCCACCAGAGGCAGAACCTCCAGCTCTTGGTTCCCCAGCAGCGCGACGTAGATTTCCCGCCCCTCAATGTATTCTTCCACGAGCACATCCTGCGCATACTGCGTGACGATAACTTCTGTGGCCTGCTTCAACTGAGCGGGCTTGGGTACGAGCTGCACTCCGAAGCTGTTGGCTTCGTGACGTGGCTTCACTACCACTGGGAATCGCAGGTCGCCAATACTCTCGGTGGCGCGACGCATTACCCGAAAGTTCGGCGTCGGCAAGCCGGCATCGCGTATGAGCCTCTTGGTGATGACCTTGTCGTGCGCCAGTTCGTGCCCGAGCGGGCTCGATCCGGTGTACGGGATCCCCGCCATCTCGAGCATGGCCGGAACGTGGGTGAGACGGCCCTCGCCCTGAATTCCGCAGGCCATGTTGAATACGATCCCGGAGGGGCGGCCTTGCGGATCGGGTGGCATGAACCGCTCGAGCGCAGCGAGCAGGCCTTTATCGCCTTCGCACAGCAGCGTCTCATGGCCGCCCTCTTGCAGTGCCGTCACCACGTTTTCGACCGTCTTGCGGTCGTAATCCTCTGGACGAGACTGACCGAACGGGTTGATAACGCCCGAACGATCATGGTTCCACACGACAGCTACTCGCATCAGCTACTCCCTGGATGTTTGCCCGCTATTACGCTGGGACTTGGTTGATTGAGGGGGAACAGCTTGTCGGCCCCCGCGCCTTCATCGTGTGCCATGCAATCGGCGTGCCACCGAAGAAGTACGAGCGAGAGGTGGTAAACCATGTGTTTAGCGCCGCGCCGGCGGAATACTTGTACCTCCGCGCGTCGGCTTGCGAACATGGATGGACATAGGCGAACACGAGAACATGAAACGTTGAATAGCGCCGCTGGCCTCTCATGCCAAAGTCAAACGTCTGCTCAACAATAATACGCTATCACGACCTCAATCACGATGGACCCGGCATCGGAGCATCACCCAATGTGCCTGCTGCGTGGAGTGTGACGTTGCCCCAAACTTTTATCCAAACCGAAGTTCACTCAGGCGGTCGGTCTTGCCCTGTGGGGCGGGTTGAGCGACGGGCAAAGGCGCGGAGCCGATGGTGCGTAGCGCCGTATCCCGTCGCGGGCTGAAGGTGTTGGCGAACTCAAAGGGTATCTGCCACTCGAATGTGGGCGATGGACGTTATAATCCGTTCGCCAACTGGCCAGCGCGCGCGCGCCTGGGGCAATGACGTGAACAGCGTCTCGTTCAGGGGTTCGTCGCGGAGGGGTCCGTTGAAGCTTTCCACGAAGGCATTCTGCATTGGCTTGCCTGGTGCGATGTAATGCCATGCGACATGGCTCCCGTCTGCCCAGGCGAGGATGGCGTTGCCGGTCAGTTCGCTGCCATTGTCGCTGACGACCATCTTCGGCTTCCCGCGCTCGATCATGAGGCGATCGAGTTCGCGCGCGACCCGCACGCCGGAGAATGACGTGTCCCCGACCAACGCCAGGCATTCGCGCGTGCAATCGTCGACGATAGCCAGAACACGGAAGCGGCGACCGTCGGTCAGTTGATCGGAGACGAAGTCCAGCGACCAGCGGTCGTTCGGCGCAACCCGGGACCATCATCGGTGACCGCGTTCCAATCGCCCGCTTGCGTCCACCCCGCGGCCGCACGGCAAGCTTCTCCTCGCGATAGAGCCGGAACAGACGCTTGTGATTCACGACATAGCCTTCCCGCCGCAACAGCACATGCAGACGTCGGTTCCGCTCCCGCAGGTCCCGGTCGTCGCCGCGGATCGCCGCATAGCGGACCGTAATCCGACTGCAGCCAATGATCTTGCAGGCCCGCCGCTCGCTCATCTCGTAGGTTTTTCGAAGATGAACGACAGCCTCTCGCTCGGCAGCGGGCGTCACCATTCTTTCCGAGAAGATCCTTCAACGCGGCATTGTCGAGCATGGCGTCAGCCAGAAGCCGCTTCAGTCGCGCATTCTCCTCCTCCAGCGTCTTGAGCCGCTTCGCCTCCGACACCTCCATCCCTCCGTATTTCGCTTTCCATTTGTAGATGCTGGCGTCGCTGACGCCGTGCTTGCGGCACAGATCGGCCACCGAAACCCCTGCCTCGTGCTCCTTCAGAATTCCGATGATTTGCTCTTCACTGAAACGGCTGCGCTTCATTCTCTGGTCCTCTTGCTGGGCCAGAGCCAACTTCAGACCGGATTAAGCCGAAGGGGCAACGTCAAGTGCGACTCTGGGGGTGGACAGGCCGGTTTGAGGAATTGACCAGTCTTGTCGGGTTTTCGAAGAGAACCATGGTAAGATATCGCACTCGCAGCAAGCGGCAGGTTGCGCAGGAATACCTTTGCCGTGAGACGCTACGGATTGGCGAAGCGGCACGATGTCACCCCTGATCCGCGTCTGGGTACGCAAGGTATGAGGAAGGCGCCTTCGAAGAGGATGCGCAGGCGGCCGGCCTTATCCGGGAATACGAGGCACGGATTGCTGCCCATGAACGGCTTGTCCCGCAAGCAAGCTCTGGAACGGGAATTCCTAAAGGGGGTCTGAAAAGCGCACCGCCGAGAAGAGGGACTACATCCGTCGTCACCAGCCCCCGGGGCATCATCATTGCGCCAAGACGTGATCTGGTGGCCGCACACCACCGCACCCAGAAAGGGTGCAGCGCAAGCCATAACATCAACCGTGATCTCGATGAAAGAGCGGACTGGGTGGACAGGCCGAAGCCGCCTATGGCTGCTAGAGCACGTCCCGTGATCGATGAATCGATTGTGATGTGACGACGAGCTTCTCCGGTGATTCAACATCCACCTTGATGGAGGTGGATGATGGGAAAAGCACTGAGTGGGGATCTGCGGTCCCGGGTTTTGAAAGCTTCGGATGCCGGCATGTCGGCCCGACAGGCGGCGGCACGGTTTGGGGTCGGCATATCGAGCGCGATCCGCTGGATTGCGCGGGCCAGGATCGGCGAACTGTCGCCGCGCCCGCAGGGCCGCCGCCGCGCGTCCAGCCTGGATGCGCATGACGCCTTCATTTTCGGGCTGATCGAGGAGCGCAAGGACATCACGTTGAACGAGATGGTGGCGCGTCTGGAGGTCGAGCAGTCTTTTCGGATCAGCCGCAGCGCCTTGAGCGCCTGGCTCGGCCGGCACGGCTGGACATTCAAAAAAAGTCCGCGCACGCACTGGAGCAGGATCGCCCCGACGTCCTGAAGCGACGCCGGGACTGGTTCGACGGCCAGCTCGACCTCGATCCAACGAAGCTGGTCTTCATCGATGAGAGTGTGCTGCAGAGGCACGGAAGGAGTTCAGTATGAGCTAACCCCGTAACGTGAAGCTGCGTGAATGATGGAGG
>NZ_JBVVPX010000079.1:0-4571 GCF_055811375.1 Mesorhizobium sp. WSM4848 | reverse complement strand
CAGGCCACTGCAATGCGCGCGATAGCCGTTGCTGCGCTCATATCGGACGAGAGCGGGGTCGAAGCCGCTTTCACAGCGCCGGGCGCCGGGCCAAGCAGACGATAGCCCCGTTCCGCTTTGCTCATCACCCCGAGATACGCCGGCGTGATCAGGTCGACTTTCCGGGCGAGCGCAAACAGCGCTCTCGGTGGGCCCGCCTTCTTTTCCAACTCGATCTCGCATAGCGGCGCCTCGCGATCGGCTGCAACGACCTTGCCGATATCCAAAGCGACCTCGATCGTGGCATCGCCATCCATCACATTCCAAGAATGCCGTTTGACATGAACCTCGAACAAGGGCGCGAGCTTTGGGCCGGCCCCTGCGAGCAGGTCTCGGATCTGCGGATCGTCAAGTATCGGTGCATCGCCGGCGACCGGTCGCTCCCATTCCTCGCGTGTGAACGATCCGGCCGCGGCGCTTGCGTCCAACCAATGCCGATAGCAATCCGCGACCAACAGATTGAGGTTTGCCGCGACATGATCGCCTGGGAAGCGTCACACGATTGGGGCGATGCCGTTCAACTCGCGCGTTTCTCTGTCGATATCATTGAGGAATACAAGAGCCTGATCGCCACGCTGTATGATCTGCTTGGGGTCGAGCGTGAGGCCGGAAAGCCCCATCACAGAAGAAATCCAAGCCGCGCTTGAGAAGGCGCCGGGCCTGCCGCGCCTTTCGGCACGACGGGCTTCAGCGTGAGGGGTCACTTCAGTCGTAGACCTTCACAATCTTGCGGGTACCTGGATCGACCAGGACGGTTCGGCCGTCGATGACGACGTAGCGGTACTGAACGTCCGGGACCTCGTAAAGCTCGACCGTTTCGGGCAAGGCTGTGCCGATGTTGAGCTCCACGCCAGGAAGGCTGAGTGATGCCACCGGTTTCTTTTTCACGTATTCGCGGATCACGGTGTCATGCTCGGGTTGAATAATGACGTCCTGAGCGGCGGCGGCGTTGACACCGACGACGAAAAGGATGCCTGCCGCAGCCAATGTAAGTTGCTTTCCCATAATAACCTCCAAGCAACCTTCAGCTGCGGTGCTTGATTGCTGCCGCGGTGGGTTGCCTAGCTATCTCAACGATGCGGAGCAATTCTTGTTCCACCGGCTGTGCGCGAACCGGCTGCCACGGCCTATCAACGCCGATGTTTGGCGGTGCCCGCGAACGCCCGCTCAAGGCCTGGTTTCTTCTTGAGGCGGCGCGTTTGGGACTGGACACTCAGGCTGTGGCCATTTTTCACACGGAGAGGGCTTGTCGCCAGCGTCGCCATAACGTTCCACGAGTTTTGCGAAGCCGTAGGCGAAGGCGGAAAGCAGCGCCAGGATAACCACTATGCGAGCGGCCATACGGGATTATAGCAGGCTCCGCTCAGGATTGATCCAGCATCGGCTGCGCTCGGCAGGCCGGCGATGCGCAAGTCCGCTCGGGAAACCTGCGGCCCCATCGTCGCGGACGATCTGCGCTACCAGCCTGGTTCCACAGTGAGAGACCGAGGCGACTGCGGAAACCGTAACGCCACTATGCTGCTACCCAGAGGCGTCTGGCTAGGGGGCCGCATCGAAATCGATCGCAAATCCCGCGTCGATGGCGCTTCTCGCAATGAGATCGCCAATTTGCCAATCCGTGAGTTCGCAAAGTGGAAACATCTTCCTCACGGCGATGGTCACTTCGAATATCGAGACGCTCGGATTGTCGACATGATCGATCAGGTGGCGGACAATCGCCTGCCGAACATCCACCGAATTTGGCTTCTGCAGCGGCGCGGACATTTCCGGCCTACGAATGGAGCCGTGGTTCTGGGCTACCGGCTGTTTTGGCGTCGAAGGCGACGGGCACGCCGTGCACGACGCATGCTGCCGCCAGCATCTCCTCCAACTCGTGGTTGGTGGCCCTGCAAGCCGGCATGAGTGTTCGAATGGCGCGGATCGCTTGCTCGATCGAGAGATACCGAGCCTTGCCTCTGGAAAGGACATAGGCCTCCGCCGCGCCTTCAACCGTGACTGTGTGAAAAGTGTGGCTCATCAACAGTTCCTCCCTGCCAACAATACGACTTTCGTCTAACATGCGGCGGCCTTCAAGCTTATGTCTGATATCGGACAATCCGGCGGAGCGCGTCGCGTTTGACCGGCCTCATGCGACGCGCTTCAGGTTGTTGTTTTTATGCATGTCGTTTTCGCAAAACCGCTGCACACCCTCGGGTCAGGCCCGAGGGGCATGCTTTGCGCGACATGCATTAGCCGAAGTGACGTTGCTCCTCGTCGCCATAGGCGCCATGTGTGAGCTTTATCATTCCGGCACGGTCGATGATCGTGATCTCGCCGCGCCTGGCGTTAACCAGCCCTCGATATTCAAGCATTTGCAGGGCGGTGGTAACCCCGGGGCGCCGAGAGCCGAGCATGGTCGCCAGAAATTCATGCGTCAGCTGGATCTTGTTTCCCTCGGTTCGGTCGTGGACCATCAGCAACCAGCGGGCCAGCCGTTCCTCGATCTTGGAATGGCCATTGACCAGTGCCGTCCGGGACGACTGGACAAGGAAGGCGTGGGCATAGGCAAGCAGCGACGCGCGAAGCGACTGGCTCTTTGCCACCTCAGACCGAAGATTCTCAACCGGCAGGCACCAGCCGCTGCCTGCGACTTGAATATAGGTCTCATTGGGAGAGCTGTCTTGGCCGAGAATGATGGCAACGCCTGTCATCCCATCATAGCCAACGATCCCGACTTCACTTTGCCGCCCTCCAGTCATGGTGGCGACCACCGAAGCGATACCCGCCTCTGGAAAATACACATGCTCGATTGGCTGATACGGGATCTCCAGCTGGGCTTTGATGTCCAGTTCGACATGATGCATTGACGGCAGCAGCAGCGCGAAATCCTCTGGGAGAGGGCTTTCAACACATGATTGCGAGGAAGGGACTGGGACACGGCTCTCTCCCGGACGGGCAAGAGCACGTACCCTCTCACTGTCGGCTGCATCCGCAGCACTGGCGGCCGATACCGAAGCATAGGCTGCAAGTGCGCGATTGGCAAAACCTTCGCCAGCCGCGGCCGAACTTCAAACTGAGACAAGGCCCCTGGTGGCAGTCGATCCGGCGCACTTTGCGCATCCCCACGCGCTGGCCCAGCGCAGCTGTGCACAGCGCGGCATAGAAGCCCTTCTAAAAAGCCTTGGAAACTGGTGCTGCGAGAGAGGATTGAACTCTGAGTTGCTGTAATGGAATCAACAACTTACGAGGCTTTTTGTAACACTGTGACGTTCATCAAAATGACCCAGGCATCAGATCGAACCTGAGCGGCGCGAACGCAAACCGAGGCCGGTATGAGCATCTGCCACGCCTTACAAGAACCTTTTGATGGCGGCCCGAAATTTCGGCGGCTTTCCTGCCCCGGGGCGCTTGGATGACAAGATACAAGTGGCTTGACGCCATGCCTCCGGCATGCATTTGCGGCAGCTCCGCCGGGCGCAATCACTCTCTGGCCGGCCAGTTCATGTTTCGTCACTGCATCGAAGCAGACATCCACGTCTGATGCTAGGATGTTGCTCGAGCGGCTCGCCGGCAACAAATCAAAAGCCTGCGTCTCACGTAAAGATCGGATCTCCTCAGCTGCAACTTGGCGAGAACGATTTCAAAGACTTTGTTGAATGGCATTTCGGGAAGGTAACCGAGCGGTCCGAGCTGGCGCTGCTTGGCCGCGTGTTCAATCGTTTGAAGATTGACGGTCAATCGGAACAACAACGCGAAACGCTCGCGTCCCAATTACATGGCCGGAGTGGTGGGCGAGGAAGAACTTCTGTCGGCCTCGAAATGGGGCGGTAAGCGACGGCTTGACCGGAAATGAGGCCGGCCAGGGAAATCGACCGAGCCGCCGCTGTGATCCGCCTCTACCAAACATGTGAGTATCCCCTAATCTACTCCTCATGAGACTCCTCTGGTTCTCCCCCGATCTACGTGAAGGCGAAGCGTCCGGCCATTCGCCATGGGGTCAGCCACATCGAGGGAGCCGCTGAGGAACTCATGGCGTGGGAGGTGTCATGGCAAGTCTTTGGTTCGTCCCTCCGGTGTTCGTGAAGACTGAAACGGACGGTGTCAGGCATGGCTGCAACAATACGAGGGCAGCCCTTGAGCAGCTCAAGAGGTGGACCCGGAGAGGACCTCGCTGGCACAAGGCGTGGACCCTCTGCCTGTCAGCACTGGAGGGCGATCCGATTGACCCTCACGTGATTCGAAAGGCTTTCGTGGCTGCCGCTAAGGAGGCGGAGATGTATCTCTCGCCCGAGTAGGAGGTTTCATGGCTATCCATTGAGTTTCACCCTCCCGTCAACATCGAAACCGACAAACCTGGGCTCACCTACGTCTGCACCAATGTCGAGGGCGCCGCTGCGGAACTCATGAAGTGGACCAAGCGTGGACCCAAGTGGAAGGAGGCGGTCGAGATCTGCATGGGTCTAATTGAAGGCGAGCGCACACCAGACGACGTAAGGAAGGCCTTCGAGGCTGCTGCCGAGGAGGAGGGGTTGCTACGCTCCTCCTCTAATTAG
>NZ_JBVVPX010000078.1:0-5011 GCF_055811375.1 Mesorhizobium sp. WSM4848 | reverse complement strand
ATCAGTCCGAGATATGGCCGCCTTCAAATCGGAATGGTGGCCGGAATGAAATCGGAATGACTGGCCGGCTTCATCGGTATACGCAGCCGGGTTCTCCTCTCAGGCAGGCCGATCGTGCAAGGCGAAGGAAGACGGCGATCACGGTTGGATGGCGGCGCGCCAGTGTTGGAGACGAACAACGCGCTGTCCAAGGTTCCGACCCGTCGACGCGCCGACAAATACCGGTTGAGCGGCAGCATGCGGCTATTTTGAAACTTGGTTTGCCGGATGATCAGGCCGTCGGCGGCTCCGTCACGAGTTGAAGATCGAGAGCTTCGGAAATGCGCATTCCGGCGACAGAAAGTAAGCCGAAGAGTGTCTCGTACATCAGCGGCCTGATCGAGGCAGATGGCTCGAGGCAGGTCGCCGCACACATCAGCGCGGCGATCTCGTCCGCCGTGTAGATGTGAGCAATTCGCCGCTCGAACAGGCCACCGCGGCCGGGGTCTCGTGGCGCCGATCCTCGGCGGCGACTGCCTGCGCAAAACTGCGGACAGTCAGCAGCCGATTACGCCGTTGTTGTGGGGAGGGTGCGAGCGTCGCCTATTCGAGCACGCGAGCAACTTGAATATAATCATCGCCCTCGGCGAAAGCGGTGAAGCTCTTCAGCAGCGTGTGATGGACGAGGAACTTGAAGCATTATCCGCTGCAGTTCCGCATGTCGTGTAGCGCTCCCCGGGCCAAGGCTCGGCGATCTGAAGCAGCATATTGACGTCCACTTTCGCGTAATGGGCTGTCGTGTGGACCGACAATGGCGCAGCAGCACGGTTCCGATCGTGTCCAACGTGGCGCCGGCCCGCAGCATGCTAGTCGCTACGGAGTGCCGGCGCAGATTGGCGCCTCGGGATGGAGCGTCGTCGATGCCCGCCCTCTCAAGCGCAAGTCTGACAATGCTTGCGACACTTGAGCTCGCCAGTGGCTGATGCGGTACAACGGTCCACAGGAAAATCTGCTGGCAGGCGGCGTCTGGACGCGCTTCTCGCAGGCAGTCGATGATCGCGTCACCGGCGGCCTGGGGCCAAGTTTGGAATGCAAGGACCTGGTCGTCATGGGCGCGCGACGTATTCTGCCTCAACGGCGTCACCACACCGCATTCCACCAGAAAGCTCACGAACCGCCGCACTCGTTTCACGTATTTGGCGGAAAGATAATCGCCTCGGCGGATGCCGGGAAAGCGGCATCGATGCCGCGCAAAGCGGCGAACGGCATCGTCATCAACTTCAGCGACGACGATCTTCGCGCGCCGCAACCACTGTCAAAATCACGCTCCGAGTCCTGGTAGCCTGACACCGTCAGGCGGTATATCCCAGGGTCGACAATCGTCTCGTGAACGCTAACGGACGCAAGGCCGAGTCCATCAGTTGTGAGCATCCTGGCAGAAATTAGTTCGACTTCGGCACGCTGGTCTCCTATCGGGGTCAAAACGCCGAGAGACGACAAACAGTTATGTCGGGTGAGGAAGCCTATCTGATAGTCTAAACTATCGTAACAGGGGGAAGAAGTCGCTCGCGCCGCTGCGGAAGCCTGCCAGCGCACTGGCTGGCGCGCGACCTGAACAGCCGGCTGTCGAGGTGACTTGCCCCGTGAGCCATGGCTCGGCCATGAACTCTCATGTGATCGACGCGATGACCATCCGACACAAAACTGTGATGTCGTAGACTGGCAGGTTCGTGAGCCGGCGGATCGCAGGCGCGACTACAGGAAATCCCGCACATTCGAAAAGGATGGCTGCAATCTCCGGATGGGCAGCTCTCAGCCTGGTGATGCAAGCGCCGACATCCACCTCCATCGCGGCGACATCGGTCGGCGGCGCCGGAATCTTCAACTCATCATGCCAGTATTTGCTGCCTTCAATTCCGCCAACCACAACTCTCGATCGCTCCGTCGGATCGCTGAGCTCGAGCATATCGTCGCCGAAGGCGCTGGAGCTATAGGTCAGAACGGCAATCTTGGCCGGTGGCGGCAGTTGGCGGATTAGCGCCGGCAGAAGGAGCAGGCTCGACATTGCCACGGGTACGTCTACAGACGCGGCTACAGCCGCCTGGTATCGGATCGTGAAACCGCAGTTTGAACTGATCGCGACAGCTCCACGCCGGACCAACCGCTGCGCCGCTGCAATGTAGCCACGCTCAAGAGCCGGATCCCCGCGGAGCATTTTTTTACCCCGTGTTTCCTCTACAATTTCCGTGATGATAGGAAAACCAAAGGTTGCATGATTCTCGATCGCGCCCAATTCTTTACCTCTCGCAGAGGTGGGCAGCTGCCCCTGGTCGAGGGTTAGTATTCCGAGAGATGCTTGGGGGCGTAACACCATCATTCTAGCGTCCTCAATACTCGATTCGAGCCGATATCCGGATTTTATCTCGTTGGAGTCTACAGCTTCACCTGAAATCACGGTTGGGTTACGCATCAGCCACATCCTGAAGCCGTTGGGCTCTCAATTTCAGTTCTGACCATATCACAAGCGCGTCTTCTGATACTTCGCTGTAGTGGGCACCTGCCCATTCGGATCCACATGGTTCGGAGATCGTATAAGTGCTGGCGCGTTGGGACATTCTAAACTTCCATCTATCGCGCAGGAAACCTGCGTTTTTTGAGACAGCGCGCAAAATGTACCGCAGCCAAAGTGAGGAGGAGCGATATTGGGGTGCACCTACGGGAAGCTACGATCCGGGGACAGAACTGACCTAAAAACTTGGAGGCTAGCGTGCGGTTTGCGCCAGTAGCATCAGGAAAGGGCGCAAAGCATGAAGCACTATGCTGGACTGGACGGTGCGCCGTAACGGCGCGGGAGGTACATGGAATAGCCACCTCTCAAGCTTGCTGCTTTTCGACGGCGGCTGCAATGCCGCCCCGCCTGCAGGAGCAGCGGGCGGAAGGGACCGAAAAGCTCGACCGGGCGTCGCCGGTTGGGTGTCTTAAGCAGATCGGCCTGAACTGTACCGGGTGTGGACCATCGACCGCGGGCCGGGCTACCACATGTCTATGGTGAGGTAACGAAGTGAGCGCCGGACGCCTCGGATACAACCGAACGCCCCCCAGTCGCGCGATGGCGTGGGAGGTAAAAAGCGATCAAACGCGATGGGGTTCGTCTAGACTCTCTGTCGATAGAAGTCGTGTGCTGCTGGTCGAGGCTGGTCCCGATACGCCGCCGAACGCCATTCCTGACGACATCCTTAATGGCGATCCTACGCGCGCGTACTTCAATCCTGATTATCAGTGATCTTGTAAGGACGGCCCCTCTTAGGCAAGAGGCAATTAGCAGATGCGGCGCAAGTCTGGAGCGGTCATGTATCCGGCCTGTTGATGCGGTCGAGATCGTGACCGCTGGCCCGCAAGGTTACGCGGATCGGGTTCCAATCATCCCAGCGCGCTTTTGTAGCGTGATGACGAAACGGAGTGTCCCAACTCAGGTCCTGACCATTTTGCCGTGCTGCCTTTTGCTCCTTACGCTGTGAGGTTCCAGGTCGCGGCTTAGGCCGCAGCCGAGGCCCTGTAATCCGAGGCCCTGTAATCTTGGCCCGAGTTCAGCATCGCCCAGATGAAGCGGGCGGTCTTGGCCGCCTGAGCGACGACCGCAACCTTGACCGGCCGCCTGGCAAGGAGGCGGCGAATCCAGGGCGAGCCTTGTCGGGCTTTGCCCTGCCTGACGCAACCAGGAACTGGCGCCGAGGATGAGCATCTTTCGCAAGCCGCTATCATTGGTCCGGCTTTATCCAGCTGTATCGAAGACGCACGAGGCCTCGGTATTCATTTCAGGCCTGATTTTAAGGTGCCATCTGGATATTCCGTTGTGCCGCTGACCAGCCGCAACGGTCGTTGGTTTTCAACGGCAATAGGCTACTTGACCGAGAGTGTGCGTTCGCGGCCCAATTTTCGGCCCCGGCGCGCCATCTCCAGCTCGGCTTCGAGACCCGCAACTTCCGCGTCGTAGACGCGTCGGAGGCGGTCAGATTGAGAACCGATGTGCGCATCTATCCCACGGCACGCGGGTCGGAACTCGTCTTCACTTCAGGAGATATGCGGAGTTCCAATGCTTGGTGACGAGTATAAACTGATCTGAGCAATGCCAGTTCCCGACTTCCTGTCGGCAAAGGCAAACCTCGCAGCCACTCCAAGCAATTTTGATCCAGTTCAGCCGTTTTGCCCTGAAGACATTAACCGAATCGGGTCTCTCCAAACCTCCATTCAAAAAGCTTTCACTCTGGCCCCTTCGAGCCGGTGGGCTCAAACATCACTGAACACAAGAAATGTTTCCATGCGGTAAGCCCGCTCGAAAACAATTGGATTCCTGCGCTCTCTTGGGGGCAAACGCCTGATTCCTGCAATGGCACGTCGCCATAAGCTGTCAATGCAGCGTGGCATGCGGCTATCCTCTGGCAAATCTTACCGCTGGAGCAAGATATGCAACGCGTGGCGATCGTCGCACCTAGCAAGCTTAGACGGCCCAAGCATCTGATAACGGCAGCCTTTCTGGACGATGATGGGGTTCGAAATCGCAGGCGCAGTCGATCGTCGATCCCGTTATCGCCGGGCAACTTGCACATTCCGACGGGTATAGAGCGGTGCACTCAGTCATGGAAGAGCTGTTTGCGACGGTCACAGGCGAAGCGGCGCTGTGCAAGGGTCTCGCCAGGGTGTGCATTGCCGGCGCCATTGCTGCAGTGCGAGGAGCGGGGAAGGTGAAGCCATGGTCGGCGCCTCATTCCATCTCTGCGATGTATCGCTTGGTCGCTCTTTCGATGCCGGGATCCGCAAATGGAGCGTTAACAAGCGCTCGCGATTTGTCGACCTTGCGGAAAACAATACCTTCATCCCGGTCGGACATGACCCGGGGCCATATTGTCTTAGGATCGAAACGGCGGACGGACTCTTGGCGCTGCACGTCCCCGACAATGCCGGCCTGGGAACAGTCAGCCGCGGGTGAACGACGAACCAAATTAAGTGCGGCAGTCAACAATGAAGGAGCCTT
>NZ_JBVVPX010000077.1:0-3195 GCF_055811375.1 Mesorhizobium sp. WSM4848 | reverse complement strand
AAAAGTCATTCGTTAAAAAGATTTGCGGCGAGCTTCTTGGCTCTCCGCCTGTTCTGTATGACATCGTAAAGAGAAGATTTGTTCGAACTTCACAGCCCGCAAGGGGTGTGATTTGTCGCGGGAGACGCTCAATCTCCCGCATATGATGGGTTTGCCTAACCGCACCCTCGAACCGATCTCGAGAAGCTGGTCTTTTTGTGCCAATGACATCTAGTGATAATCCCGCACAGGATTATCGCTGAAGCGACGATCCTTCGGATCGCGCGGTGGGTATTGGCAATGAGAACGATCAAGTGTCTTAAGGGCAATTGGTGGATGCCTTGGCATGCACAGGCGATGAAGGACGTGATACGCTGCGATAAGCTACGGGGAGGTGCGAATACCCTTTGATCCGTAGATTTCCGAATGGGGAAACCCACCTAAGGTGCTTGGAAAATCAGAGCAGCAGGGCAATTGGCGCGAGATCCCAAAAGGATTGAGCGTTAGGCGACGATCTCTTTGAGATCGCGCAGACTTGCTGCTGTGGTTTCCAAGTATCTGTTATAGGTAACTTATCCTGAATCCATAGGGATAAAGTGGCGAACGCGGGGAACTGAAACATCTAAGTACCCGTAGGAAAGGACATCAACCGAGACTCCGGCAGTAGTGGCGAGCGAACCCGGACCAGGCCAGTGGCGATGATGAGACAAGCGGAACCTTCTGGAAAGTAGGGCCATAGTGGGTGACAGCCCCGTACGCGTAATGCAAATCATCGTCCTCGAGTAAGGCGGGACACGTGAAATCCTGTCTGAAATTGGGGGGACCACCCTCCAAGCCTAAGTACTCGTGCATGACCGATAGCGAACTAGTACCGTGAGGGAAAGGTGAAAAGCACCCCGACAAGGGGAGTGAAAGAGTACCTGAAACCGATTGCCTACAAACAGTGGGAGTCCAAGGTTCGTCCTGGGTGACCACGTACCTTTTGTATAATGGGTCAGCGACTTAGTGTGACGAGCAAGCTTAAACCGCTAGGTGTAGGCGCAGCGAAAGCGAGTCTGAACAGGGCGTTCAGTTCGTCGCATTAGACCCGAAACCGAGTGATCTAGCCATGAGCAGGTTGAAGGTAAGGTAACACTTACTGGAGGACCGAACCCATAACTGTTGCAATAGTTCGGGATGACTTGTGGCTAGGGGTGAAAGGCCAATCAAACTCGGAAATAGCTGGTTCTCCGCGAAATCTATTTAGGTAGAGCGTCGACCGAATACCCCAGGGGGTAGAGCACTGGATGGGCTAGGGGTCCTCACCGGATTACCAAACCTAACCAAACTCCGAATACCTGGGAGTACTAGTCGGCAGACACACGGCGGGTGCTAACGTCCGTCGTGAAAAGGGAAACAACCCTGACCTACAGCTAAGGTCCCCAAGTTATGGCTAAGTGGGAAAGGATGTGAGGATCCCAAAACAACCAGGATGTTGGCTTAGAAGCAGCCATCATTTAAAGAAAGCGTAACAGCTCACTGGTCTAAATAAGGGTCTTTGCGCCGAAAATGTAACGGGGCTCAAGCCATACACCGAAGCTTAGGGTTCGTGAGCAATCACGAGCGGTAGCGGAGCGTTCTGTAAGCTGATGAAGCCATACCCGTGAGGGGTGGTGGAGGTATCAGAAGTGCGAATGCTGACATGAGTAACGTAAGGGGAGTGAGAGACTCCCCCGCCGAAAGTCCAAGGGTTCCTGCTTAAAGCTAATCTGAGCAGGGTTAGCCGGCCCCTAAGTCGAGGCAGAAATGCGTAGACGATGGGAACCACGTTAATATTCGTGGGCCTGGAGGAAGTGACGGATCATTGAGGTAGTCCAATCTTATCGGATTGAACGGGCTGCTGCGTGGTTCCAGGAAATAGCTCCTCCTTATAGACCGTACCCGAAACCGACACTGGTGGACTGGTAGAGTATACCAAGGCGCTTGAGAGAACTATGCTGAAGGAACTCGGCAAATTGCACGCGTAACTTCGGAAGAAGCGTGACCCTTTTCCACGCAAGTGGAGGAGGGTGGCACAGACCAGGGGGTAGCGACTGTTTATCAAAAACACAGGGCTCTGCGAAGTCGCAAGACGACGTATAGGGTCTGACGCCTGCCCGGTGCTGGAAGGTTAAGAGGAGGGGTGCAAGCTCTGAATCGAAGCCCCAGTAAACGGCGGCCGTAACTATAACGGTCCTAAGGTAGCGAAATTCCTTGTCGGGTAAGTTCCGACCTGCACGAATGGCGTAACGACTTCCCCGCTGTCTCCAGCATAGACTCAGTGAAATTGAATTCCCCGTGAAGATGCGGGGTTCCTGCGGTTAGACGGAAAGACCCCGTGCACCTTTACTATAGCTTTACATTGGCATTCGTAGTGGCATGTGTAGGATAGGTGGTAGGCTTTGAAACCTGGGCGCCAGCTCAGGTGGAGCCACCCTTGAAATACCACCCTTATCACTATGGATGTCTAACCGCGGCCCGTCATCCGGGTCCGGGACAATGTATGGTGGGTAGTTTGACTGGGGCGGTCGCCTCCTAAAGAGTAACGGAGGCGCGCGATGGTGGGCTCAGAACGGTCGGAAATCGTTCGCTGAGTGCAATGGCATAAGCCTGCCTGACTGCGAGACTGACAAGTCGAGCAGAGACGAAAGTCGGTCATAGTGATCCGGTGGTCCCGCGTGGAAGGGCCATCGCTCAACGGATAAAAGGTACGCCGGGGATAACAGGCTGATGACCCCCAAGAGTCCATATCGACGGGGTTGTTTGGCACCTCGATGTCGACTCATCGCATCCTGGGGCTGGAGCAGGTCCCAAGGGTATGGCTGTTCGCCATTTAAAGCGGTACGTGAGTTGGGTTCAGAACGTCGTGAGACAGTTCGGTCCCTATCTGCCGTGGGTGTAGGAATATTGAAAGGATCTGTCCCTAGTACGAGAGGACCGGGATGGACGGATCTCTGGTGGACCTGTTGTGGCGCCAGCCGCATAGCAGGGTAGCTATATCCGGACGGGATAACCGCTGAAGGCATCTAAGCGGGAAACCCACCTTAAAACGAGTATTCCCTGAGAACCGTGGAAGACGACCACGTTGATAGGCCGGGTGTGGAAGAGCGGCAACGCTTGAAGCTTACCGGTACTAATAGTTCGATCGGCTTGATCGTTCTCATTCCCTATGCCCATCTGACAAAGTCAGATGGTCTT
>NZ_JBVVPX010000076.1:0-5701 GCF_055811375.1 Mesorhizobium sp. WSM4848 | reverse complement strand
TAAATCGGTTCCCTGCCATGTCGTTCTTAGGCGGGCCGTGGCCGGAAGCTGGCCGTTTGGCAAGCGCCTGGGGTTGATTTTGAAACGCAGGCGAGCCGCTGGACGCGATCTCGCCCTTGGCTGGTCTTATGGACCGGGATGCAGCTCCCGCGCGTCCTGATGCGCCGTAGGACTCGCCAATCGCCCATCCTGCGCCAGTCTGGTCAGCCGCGCATCGTCTTCGATCCACTCGGCATGCGTCGGGTAGCACAACACCGCCCATGTTGCGGCGCCGTACCTCCGCTCAAGCTCATCGTCGCTCACGCTAAAGATTGCCCCAGTACCTCGCACGCCATACTCGATCCGCCTCGGGAATGCGACGTAGACTCAGCCACCGGAGCACGGCAAGCTTCGGCTGCTCACATCGAGCAGGGACAGTTCAATGTCGGCGACACGACGCAAACTGACGACCATCTTCTCGGCGGATGTTCAGGGCTATACGCGCCTGATGGAAGCCGACGAAGAAGGAACGCTGGCGACTCTGAAACAGTACAGGGACGCAATGGCGCGCCTAATCGAGGCTCGTGGCGGGCGTGTCGTCAACACTTGGGGCGACGGGTTGATCGCCGAATTCCCGAGCGTGGTCGAGTCCGTCCGGACGGCCATCGACGTTCAGAACGAGTTGGCCGGGCACAATGCCGTTCGCCCGGCCGAAACGCAGATGCGCTTTCGGATTGGAATCAACCTTGGCGACGTCATGGTCGAGGGAGATGACATTTATGGAGACGGCGTCAACATTGCCGCCCGCATTCAGACCGCCGCCCCGGCAGGCGGGATCGTGATCTCAAATACGGTGTACGATCAGGTCCGCAACAAAATGGCGGTCGGGTTCGAGTTCCTGGGCGACCTCGCCGTCAAGAACATCGAAGAAGGTGTGCCGAGCTACGTTGTCCGGATCGGCGGTGAGAAGAGCGGGGCCGAGGCGGTGGCGCGCCGCGCCGAACCGGCCGCTGACGGGCGGTCGCGCGACGCCGCCCGGTCTGGCGCTTTCCCTGGGCGCAGGATCAGCCGGAAATTCCTTCTGCTTGCCTTGATCGCGCTGGGGTTGGTGGCCATCAATGTGCTTTCGTGGAATGGGATTTTCTGGGCTGAGTGGCCGATGCTCGCCGTGGCGGTTCTGGCGGGCCTCCGCTGGGCAAGCATGACGAGGCTCATCAATCGGGGCGTGGCCATGCTGAGTGTCGTCGCATTGGGGGTCGTCGGTGTAAACCTGCTGACCTGGAACGGGATTTTCTGGGCGAAATGGCCGCTACTCGGCATCGCGCTTGCGGGAGGCATCGGCTGGATCATCCGGAAACGGGCGTCATGAGCAGGCTACATGCCTGATCGTCCAGTTCTCAGTTTCATCCCCTTGGGCGTACCAGCAAAATCAAGCACTTAGTTAATTCGAATCTTGATGCGTCGAATATTGGTCGAATAAATGTCGGCGAAATGCTGGCGGACGCTATCGGCGGAATCGTGCGAAATCGTTGTGAAAAAGCGCTATACTAAGATCAAAAGCGATCGGGCGAACGGGACAATCAGCCATACGGATGATCCGATGCCCGCAAGACGAAGCGTCAGAAAAGGCGCGAAGACGAACACACGCGCATCGCCATCAGAGTGGAGCGCTGCGAGGCGAGCGTCGAAGCTGCCGTCAATTACAACGTCTACACGCCGCAATCCGCTTGGAACTCAGACGATGACGACCCACTGTATCGGTTCACTACGCGACTGACCGTCGCCGGAATATCCACCTACCCGGAGGAACGGGCGGGCGACACCTATGATGCCGACATAGCGGCCAGTTCCGCGTTCTGCCATCAAGGCGAAAGCAGGCTTGCCGGGCTCGCGCTCGACGCCGAGCAGATCGTACTCATCAACCGTGTACGCTTTCGTCTTCAGCCATGAGGTTGAATCGCCGCTGCGATACTTGCTGTCTCGCCGCTTCGAGACCATGCCTAGGCCGGCTCGGTCGACCAGTTCGAAAATGGCCTTAGCATCTCCAGGAAGCGCCTGGCTGAACTGTATACGGCCGTCGGCCGGGATCATCGCCTGCAGGATTTCACGACGGTCCTCCAGAGGCATGTCGCGGAGGTCGTGGCCGTAGAGGTGGAGCAGATCGAAGGCGACGAAGTAGAGGTCGTGCTGGCGCCGCGTGATGGCCTTGCGAAGCGCCTTGAAGTCGGACAGTCCTGCCTCATTGGTAACGATCACCTCACCATCGATGATGGCGCTTTCGAGGCCGAGCTCGCCGGCGGCCTTGGCAAGGTCGCGGTACTTGGAGGTCCAGTCCAGCCCGCGCCGGGTGAACAGGCGCACACCGGCCTCATCGATGATGACCTGGGTGCGGTAGCCGTCGAACTTAACCTCGTGAATCCATCCGTCGCCCTCGGGCGGTTTCTCCACCAGGGTAGGCATCAAAGGCGGTATGAATGACAACCGGTCCCCGCCGGCAGGCTTACGCATCGAAACCCCACGCAACTCGAATTTGATTCAATATTGCACGATTGCACGATTGCACGGTTGTTTCGGTTCCGTTAGCTCTCGCTAAATAAGCGCGGTGGAAAGCCGTTGGTGGTGCGTAGTCTGCTGTCGGCTGCAACGGCCGAGGTAGGGGATGCTCAATGCCAACTCGCAACAAGCGTCGCATGCGAAATGCGGCTTCCATCAATTTCGGCCTAATGCTGGCGCCTAGCGTCGCGTTGATGCGACTGCCGCTGATAGCGATGGATGCCAGTAGCAATCGCCCAAACGGCACTGAAGCAGTGAACGCCGTCAATGAGAAGACCATCGCATTCGTCGAAGGGATTTTCGCAGCGCAGGGATCTGTTGTGCAGTCGGTGATGCGTTTTTGGCCAGAAGTCATTTCCGGTCGTCCACCGTCGCTGTTCAATGGCGTGGCATTGGAACAGTCCATTTATGCCGCGCTCAAGCCAGCGAGCGGTCGTGTGAAGACGAACTTCGGCCGCCTGTCAAAAAAGGCTTGATTGGTTAACGTCCGTACAATGGGTCCACTGCCTTGGTGCCCAAAAAAGTGTGGCCCCTTCCGGGGCCGCTCTCTTAGGCTTCATTTGATCTTTTGCTACATCTTGCTGACGGCCTCGATCGCGCTCGCCAGCGTCGCATCGTGGTTCTTTTTGCAATAGGCCGCGACCTTCGTTGCATTGGCCTCCGCCTTGTCACCGTCCACCATGGTGTTGCCGGCTTTGCCATGGACATAGCCGTTCATCCACATGGCGACGCCAACAGCCTTGGCGGCCGACATGGCCCCGACCTCCTTGCAGGTGAGCTTCGACATGTCCAGTTCCTTGGCCATTGAGTGGCCAGCCAAAACGATACTAACAACTGCAAGTGCAATCGGAAAATGGCGTTTCATTGTCAGGGTCTCCTCCCAAAAAGCCCCGCCTTTTGCTGCCTAGCCAAGAAACAGTAGTGCCCTGTTGGAAGTATGACATTCACGACAAATTGAAGCGCAACGGCTTTATGAACATCAAGGCTGTCATTAGGAACAGTACCCCGCCGCTGCCTGTACATCCGAGGTCGGCGACGGGCGGCCGGATTGGCCGATCCGGCGTAACGGTTACCTGTTGCTATCTGGCAGGCCAAGGGCGTCGCCTGCGGCGGCCTCAACCCTGTCGAGCAGCGTGCGGATATAAAAAAGATTCTGAATGGCAGCAGCTTGGGCACGGTATGCAGATCGCTTCGCTTGAAGTCGCCGGCTGAGATCGCACCAGAGATTTGAAAGATGTCGGACGCCGCGTAGAGCGTTGGCCCCATGGGCACGATCTTCGAGGAAGCCACCTGCCGCTGCACAAATGGCTACAGGCAATCCACGCTATGTGCTCAGGCCCGGCGCCTTGAAATCCCCAACGCTCCCGCCCAAACGGCGCCGGCCACTTTCAGCCCCTTTCGTCGAATGTTGGCTTCCAGTCGCGATTGCGCGCCCGCTGCTGGCCTTCGTAGTCAGGAATGCATGTGAAGAACACCTGCCGGCGGTCACGACCGGCAGCCTTGCAACTTGAGCAGACAAAGAGCCCGACCAGGTCGTCATGCATCGAGCCGTGGTCACGGCCAAGCCTGTCAATTAGCGCCTGGATATCGAGCTTCGTCGATTTGCAGCACATCGGATGCCCGCAATTGACATAGATGGTTTCGCGGGCGGCCAGAGTGTCGGTGAGAGTCTTTTGGGGCATGGCGATCTCCGTTGAAGGGCTCGCCGCAACGGGAGGATTATATTCCTGATACCGGTGGCGCCGGCAAGTGGCCCTTGCGGCCGGCGGGCAAAGGTCGTTTGATCCTGCAAACGACCTATCGGGAGGGGAATATGTGCAGAGGGGCCCTGTTAGCCACGTTGTTGGCCCTGTTCCCAAAGCAGGCGCTGGCCGACATGGACTATTACGACTTCGATAAGAACAGGACCAACCGCTACTATCAGGTTTATGTTGACGGCCTGACAAACGGGATATCATGGGCCAACGTTCAAGCCGATATCGCAGGCCACCCAATCTATTGTGCCCCCGCGAAATTGGCGATCACGACAGCGCAATACATCGACGTCCTCGATCGCTACGTCCAAGCGCGGTCGAACAAAACGCCACCGCTTTACATGGGCTTGATAATGGTAGCAGCGCTCGAGGAAACCTTCCCCTGTCCGGCGCGATAAGTCTGGCCTAATCCTCTTCCCAAAAATCCTGCAGCGAAGCATGCCTTAGACCGAAGTTTGAGTTATCGAAGACTGCAAAGTATTGATCCGGCGGGGTTTTCGGCCGGTTATGGTTTTGCGTTACTGGACACGAGCCGGGTCGAAGCCGAGGAGTTCGAAGGCAGCCTCCTGGAATGGGGTTTTTCGGGTATAGAGGGTGAAGGAGTGCTCGCCCTGCAGCGGGGCAACCACGGTGTTGGCGGCCAAGGTGCCAAGATGGCGCAGGAGGTCGGCAAAGCCCATGACGGGCAGGCCGTTGTGGTTGCGTTTGGTGGCTTTCTTGCGTTTGGCGGTTTGCGAGGGCTCGGTCTTGACGACCGGCGAGGTGCGCTCGGCGCGGGCGGCTTCGAGGTCGGTGTCGTGGAACAGCAGCGGCGCCAGGGCTTGGCGCAGATGCCATTCGACATGATAGGCCAGCATGCAGAGAAAGACGTGGGCGCGCACCCGCGGCGCTGCCCAGTGGCGGATCGGGCGGATGTCCAGATCGACCGTTTTGAGGCAGCGGAAGGCGCGTTCCACCCGCGATAAATCCTTGTAGGCCTGGACTGTCTCGCCGGCGCTCAGCGCCTTGGCCTTGACGCTGGTGCGGATCACATAGATGCCGTCGAGCCTGGCCTCGGTCTCGATGGCGGCGTGATCGCGCGCGAAGGAGAAGTCGGTGTCGGTGATGGTACACTGGAAGTGCTTGCCGACCTTGCGGCGGCCGATGACGGCGCCGACCGCCTGGCCAATGGCGGCGGCGCCCTTGAGCGGCTTGCGGGCGCGGCGGACCCGCTCCCGGATGGCGGCGAGGTCGCGCTCGGTGGCCTCCAGCAGTTCGCTGCGCTTGCGGGCGCGCTCGGCTGCCAGATCCGGGTTGCGGCACACCACGAGGCGCTCGCCGGGATAGTCCGGGCTTGTGAGGGACTGTCAGGAATTCTGTGCGCGAGGCCATGATGATGGAAAGGAGAGAATCATCACATGGCTATCGAGAAGGAA
>NZ_JBVVPX010000075.1:0-6338 GCF_055811375.1 Mesorhizobium sp. WSM4848 | reverse complement strand
CCTCCATCATTCACGCAGCTTCACGTTACGGGGTTAGCTCATACTGAACTCCTTCCGTGCCTCTGCAGCACACTCTCGTCGATGAAGACCAGGCGGGAGGCGGCGATCCGGCCCTGATGGGCCTTCCACTGCGCCCGCCGACGCGCCACATCGGGCCGATCCTGCTCGGCGGCGATCAGCGTCTTTTTTTGTGCGTCAGCTTCTCGGCACGGACGAACTCCCACACCGAGCGGTAGTCGACCTTCAGCCCGCGCTCGGCCAGTTCTGCCGCAAGGCCGCGCAGCGTGAAGTCTGTATTGCGGCAGCGCTCGATAAGCCAGTCGCGGTGCGCACCGGCAATCTTCTTCGGCCGTCGCCCGCCCATCTTGCCGGGCTCCACCATGCCCGTTTCCCGCAGCCGGCGAACCCACCGGATGACCGTGCTGATGCCGACCCCAAAACGCGCCGCCGCCTGCCGCCGCGACAGGCCCTCCTGCTCAACCGCACCAACAACCCGCTCGCGCAGATCCATCGAATAAGGCTTGCCCATCCATGCTGGCCTCCATCCCCAGCCAGCATGTTGAATCAAATCCCCGCTGATTTGGGAATCCCCCTTCGATTCAGCCTCTCTTCATCCCGCTCTAGGTGTGAGCTTTCGGGAGGTTGTCCATTCGGACCGGACCGAGGAGACTGGAGTTACCACGCTTCAGCCTCCACCGGAGGGTCCGAATGAACATCCACAAGAATGCCCGTCTCACACCGCTGCGTCGGCGTGTCGGCGAGATCGTGACGCGCTGGGTCGAGCGCTATAAGACCGAGAGCCGTGCCGGCATGGTCGACCGTTCCTCGCGGCCTGCCCATATGCCACAGCTCACCGGCGCGTCGATCGGCGAGCGTGGCGTTGCGGCGGCGACGTTGGACCGGCAAGCACATCGCCCATGAGGTCGGCGTCTCGCCCGCCACCGTCAGCCGGGTTCTCAAACGTGCCGGGCTATCGCGGCTGAGCGACATCGAGCCGGCCGAACCGGCACGGCTTTACGAGCGGGAGAATCCAGGCGAGATGATCCATATCGACATCGAGAAGCTCGGCCGCTTCAGCCAAGTCGGCCATCGCATCACCGGTGACCCGCAAAAGGGCAAGTCGCGCGGCGCCGGCTGGGAGTTCGTCCATGTCTGCATCGACGACGCGTCCCGCATCGCCTTCTCGCAGATCCCTGCCCGACGAGAAAAAGGAGAGCGCCATCGCCTTCCTCAAAGCGGCGGTTGCCTACTACGCCAGCCTCGGCGTCACCATAGACCGCGTCATGAGCGACAACGGCTCCTGCTACAGATCGAAGGCTTTCGCCAAGGCCTGCCGCGATCTCGGCCTTAAGCACGTCACGATAAGGCCCTTTACGCCCAAGACCAATGGCAAGGCCGAGCGCTTCATCCAGACGGCGTTGCGCGAATGGGCCTCCGCCATTGCCTACCCGACATCCGATCACCGCGCCGCCGAACTGCCAATCTGGCTCCACAGATACAATTGGCATCGCCCACACGGCAGCCTAAAGTCCAAACCGCCTTTCAGTCGTCTCGCCCTAACCGAGGACAACCTGTTGAGCTCCACACCTAGGACACGTCTGTAAGATAAAGTTTAAACTTTTACACCTACTCGTTCGGCGATCGACACCGGGCGAATCAGCCGCTGGGCAGACAGGATCGGCACGGGCGATCTTCAGCACGCGCGGTACAGCCGGGTAAACTCGTTCCACAATACGGCCCGGGCCTGCAGCATCGCGCCGATCACCGTCGCAAGCATGTCATGGCCTTCGATGACATCGCGAATGCGCGCCTCGAAACGCCCCCGGCTCATCTCGCCAACCTTGAGCCCGTAACCGCGTAGGATTCCGCGGATGCTGAGCTCGACGTCGAGCAGCTTGGTCTGCAACAGCTTGCGGCCGACCGCACCACCTGGGCATCTGCGGACTTGGCGTGCACAGAACGGTACCAGCTCATGCGCAGCATCTGCGCGATCCCGCGGGCGTCTTTGCGATCCGTCTTCACCGGCATCGCCGACAGTGCCGCCTTCACATGCCGTGTCTCCAGCAACACCACCTCGAAGCCGGCGTCGACCAGACCCTCGCGCAACCACTGCGACAGTGGGCCCGCCTCAAGACCCACCCTGACTATCGGCAGCCCAAGATCGCCAAAATGCCGCAACAGCGCCTCTGGCTCGCTCGCCACCTTCGTCTCACGCACGATCTTGCCCGATGAATCCACCACGCAAACGCTGCTCAGTTCCAGCGACACATCAATCCCTACATAATAGTCCATGGTTTGTCCCTCGCTTGATGCTTGGGGCCGACACAATCAGACCCCATTCAACATCATCACTCTGAGGGACAGCCACCTTCCTGGCTAGGCGAGGAGCGGCGGCCTATTACGGCATCTAGAATGCAGGGCTATCGATATCTTGTGTCGGATTGTCGAGGACAAGTCACGCTAGTGTTCCGCTTGGCTTCCCGCCGCACCCTCATGTAAACCATTGATCAGGCAGGTAAAAAAGTATTTCTGTAGCTCTTTCTGCCCGGTTGGCACGATTTTTGTTCCTTCTTACGATGCGGTAGGGGCTGCCGACCGATGCCATGTCCCAGATGACATCGCGACCGATGAAACGAAGAAAGGAAAGCAGCATGTCAGGTCCGTGTCAGATCGCGTCCTGTGGAAAAGGAGATATCGGTAGTCAGCTTCAGACAAGAACCATCTTGATCTGCTGCTGCGCGCCCAAGGTCACTAGGCAGTGAGGTGGACAATGGCGCCAACAAGTTCAAGGGGCGGCAGCATTCAGGGGACGAAGCACGATTTCACTGCAGTGTATAACGGCAGGTGGCCGCACGCCTATTTTCGCGCGCATTTGGCCGTGGACTATATGATTCCAGATCGGGCCAAGCCGGTCTTCGAACGGATCTTCGCCGAGTATCGACGCGTTCGAAACAAGACTAGGTTGAAGATCATCGATATCGGTTGCTCCTACGGCATCAACGCTGCTTTACTTCGCACCGATCTCGATCTCGACGATCTGTATGCTGCGTATCTGGAATCCGGTGGATCGCTCTCGCGCCGACAGGAGATCGAGCATCGCGCCTTCTTTCGTGATCGCAGCCTCCGTGACGACATTCAGTTCGTCGGCGTGGATCCATCATTCCGGGCTGTTAGATATGCGCAGAATCTGGGCCTGCTGGAAGCTGGCATCACGGCAGATTTGGAAACCCGTGATTTGAGCGCCAGGGAACGTTGCGCACTCATGGACGCTGACATCCTCATCAGCACAGGCTGTGTAGGTTACGCGACGGAACGAACCTTTGCACGCGTGTATGACGCCTCGGCGACGTCCCGCCCGTGGGTCGTCGCCTTTGCAATGCACCCCTTCAGTTATGACCACATCGGCGCGGCTCTTCGGGGTTTCTCGTTGGAAACCAAGTGCCTAGATCAATTCAGACAACGCCAGCGCCGCTTCTCGACACCAGCGGAACGGCGGGCCATCCTGAAGGCTATGAGCAAACTCGGCATGGAGGATCGCCTAGAGCGCACGACCGGCTATGTTTACGCGTCCTGTTACATCTCCGCACCGTCAGGCGAATTGCTCTGAGTCTGTCATTGACGGACACATCTCACGGCGGATCGAACTGTTCGCGGTCCACCAACGACGTCGGGCTCCGAATCCAGGCTAACGGCGAAGCTCTCCGAGGATTGAGGCGAGGTGTTGTTTAGTCCCGGCATCTGGTGGAGCGGATTGAGTGTGAAGCGTTCGGGCTGAGTGACCTATGTCCTGCAGATGAACTCGTATCGTGCCATTCGCGCTCGGAACGGATACCGGCGGCCACTGGCACGGCGTATGCTTGTCCAGCTGTTGCACAAATGGGGGTAGGTCGATCGGACAGGCATCGTAGGTCGCAAATAACCGCCCATCAGAAGGTATGGGCTACTGTGAGGAGATAATACATAGTCCATTTCCCTACCACCGGAGGTAAGCGGTGTCCCCGTTTCCCGTTAGATAAGCGGGCGCCCCGATTCGTTTTCTACGGTGCACCCGTCGGCATCTTGATGTTTGAGCGCGACTCAAATTTGCCCTTCATACCGGGGGACACCGGGAATGCCGCCACGTGGAGTGTCCCGGTGGGCTACAAGACGATGCCCGGCCTGCATGTCCCCCAGATCTTTGCCGGGGAACTGACATCGGCTGTGGTTCAGGCGGCGACCGAGCTGGTACGCGAGGGTGCGCAATTGATCACCTGCGGCTGCGGATACTCGATTCGATACCAGGAAGCGGTCCGCGCCGCGGTAGATGTACCCGTGTTCCTATCGAGCCTTCTCTTCGCTCCTTTTCTCGAAAAAATGCTCCCCCCGGACAAGGCGCTCGGCATCATTGTGGCAAGCAAGTTTGCACTGACTCAGGACATGTTGGAAGCGGCCGGGCTGCGAGCCAACGTTGGGCGCAGGGTGGTCGTCGCCGGACTCGAGGACACTCCCGTGTTCGCAGACTTTTTTCTTAGGATCCCCGAGGACGACCTAGACGTCGGCGCCGTCGAGACCGATGTAGTCAATGCCGCGGTGGCTCTACAAATGGACCGACCGGACATTGGGATGCTGCTCCTTGAGTGCGGCGACTTGCCGCCCTTTCGCTCCGGCGGTCCAGGAGGCGACCGGCATTCCGGTCTTCGACTACACGTCGATGGTCGTTCATCGGTGGGTTGATACGCACGGGACTCATCTGAAGGCTGCCGGCCCGAGTCGTGGGACCGCAGCTGAGGCCCGCGGTCCTGCCACCACGTAACGGGCCAGAGCACAACCGCCCAAACGGCTATAATTTTCCGCGGCGTCACGCCCTCTCTGGAGCTCTTATATCCCGAACATGGGTTCCGCCCAGCGCCGATGCGCTGCGGATGAGCTGGCTGACGGCATAGCCGCCGTGCCGGGTTGTGCGGTGATCGATCGCGGAACGGCGGCCGTTCATGTTCTGCGCCACGTGCGGCGTCGCCTTCATTGAGCGCAATTCGTTGATGAAGTACGCCGCGTCATAGGCCTTGTCGGCGCCGAGCGTGATCGCCTGCGAACACGGATCGCTGTGTTTGGCGAACCCGAGAATGAGTTCTTCCAACGTTCTGATTTCTTGCTCAATGCGTGCGCGAACTGATTGGCGCAGATACAGTCATCATTGGCACTTGTCGAGCCGCTTCTGGCGATCGTGGCCACGATATTGCGCGAGTTCGGGCGACTGACAAAGCAGGTCCTCAATATCGCCCGCAAGGAGCAAGTCTGCCGACGACTCATGTCCGTGCCCAGTGTGGGACCCATCACCGCGCTCGCCTTTCGTGCCACGGTCGATCAGCCGGACCGCTTTCGCCGATCGAGGGATGTCGAGCGCATTTGGTGTCTGACCCCGCTATCAATCCGGCGAGACGGACATTCAGGGCAAGAGCCGATGCGGCGACGAGCTCGCCCGCACGGCCTCTATGAGGCGGCTCATTCGCTGCTTGTACTCAGCAAGAAATGGTCGAGCCTCAGAGCGTGGGGTATGAACGTCGCCAAGCGGCGCGGTATGGCCCGAGCCCGAGTTGCTTGCGCATTTCGCAAAGGCCGGACAAGAATTCCGCTAAGTCGCGGACAATTTGGCGGTCCTCGGGTGCCTTGTTGCGCTCATGGATGATTGATTTCGCCGTTTTTGGCGCCGGTCAAGAAGGGTCGCCGCCTTTTGCTTTCGCATGCTGTCGCCCTGGAGCACGATGCGGTGAGCGTTGTGCACGATCCTGTCGAGAATGGCATCGGCGATGGTGGGGTCTGCGATCAGGTCATGCCATCTGGCCACCGGGACCTGGGCGTGATCAGGGTGGATTTGCGGCGATAGCGTTCCTCGACGATTTCGAACAGATGGAAGCGCTGCTGGTCGGTGAGGGAGTGGTTCCGAAGTCGTCGAGGATGAGGAGGTGTGCGCGGGTGAGTTTGTCGAGAGGCGTGGGAAGCGTCCATCGAGACGGGCGAGCGCCAAATCCTCGAACAGGCGCGGCACGCGCACATAGATGATCGAGCCGTGCTGCTTGCCGGCCGAAGGCGCAGGCCAGCCACGACTTGCCGGTTTCCGGTCTGGCCGGTGACGATCAGGTTCTCATGCGCCTTCAGCCATTCACCCTAGGCGAGCGCCATGGTGCTGCGGCGGCGACATGGTCCGGGAAAATCAGGAGGAGCTTGACCTCAACGACCCCAATCAGAGAAGCCTGCTAGACGCCGCACAGGATTGCTTCCCTCTTTCGGATGTCGAGCATCGGCCGCCTGGTGGCGACAGGGCGGCCAGAAGGCGCGCAAACCCTGCAGTTTCGAGGCTA
>NZ_JBVVPX010000074.1:0-6823 GCF_055811375.1 Mesorhizobium sp. WSM4848 | reverse complement strand
ATACCCAATTCTCCATGCCGTCCGAGACGGCATAATTGGGGAATTTTACTTCGGCACTTTTGGGAAAATTTCACCCGGTATTGACATCGCGCCATAGCGACCAGGCGATAATGAAGGGCTTTTGTGTCGGTGGAAAGATGAGAATCCGGGCGAGGAGATAGCGGATCTCGAGGACGCTTGGCACCAGCGCAGCCATCCGGATCAGGCGGCGATTGGCTCCTTTGGACTCGTTTCGTTCGGTTTGCTCCATGCGCTGCGGCGAAGATCAGCCGATAGCTTGGAGAGGAACGCCAGGGCGGCCATGCACAGGCTCATGTGGCGATGCCATCCGTGCCAGGACCGAGCCTCGCAATGGTCAAGTCCGAGATCATCCTTGGCCCGCTCAAAGCACTCCTCGACCGCCCAGCGCAGGCCGGCCACTGCCGCCAATTCGGCCAAGGAGGAACCGGGCGGGGCGAAGACCAGGTAGTAGGCTTTTTCTCCGGATGCCGATCGCTTGCGGCGGACGAGAAGCCAATGCTCAAAGCCGCCTTTTGATGTCCAAGGGCGGCGGATGCGTGCCCAGTCGTAGAGCCGAGGTCCTTTGGCGCCTTCCCCTGCCGCATGACAGACCCAGTCCTCGGGCGCGAGCTCGCTGGTCAGTTCCTCGGGCGAGGTTCCCTCAACCGACGATCCCCTCCACGGCGCATGAAGTGAGCGCCTCCAACCGCCAGGACATAGGGCGGCTCGCGAGCTTCCAGCATCCGGCGAAGGCTGCTGTCGGCCCCGTAGACCGCGTCGCCCAGCACGTAAGCGCACGGGACGCCGGCATCGAGCGCTGCCTCGACCATGGCGCGTGCCATCTTTGGCTTGGTCGCAAACTCGATCGTCTCCGGGATCGAGGCCCTGGCACATCGCGCCCGATCCTTTGTCCAACTCTCCGGCACGTAAAGCCGACGATCGACCAGCGCCTGGCCGTAGCGGCTCGCGTATGCCAAGAACACACCGATCTGGCTGTTCTCGATCCGCCCGCCGTTCCCGAGTACTGACGCGCGACACCGGCGGAGCGATCGCCCTTCTTCACAAATCCGGTCTCGTCGACGATCAGGACGCCATCCTCGTCGCCCAACGCCTCCACGACATAATCGCGAACCTCGTCTCGGAGCCGATCAGCGTCCCACTGGCTGCGTCCCAACAGCGACTGCATCCGATAGAGCCGCTCCGCTCCGGACTGCTCAGCCATCAGCCAGCCGGTCTTGCGCTCAATGCCCGAAAGAAGGCGGTCAAGGAAATCCGCGCCCGTCTCTCGCAGCTCACGACGAGGAAGCACCCGTCCAACCCGCGCCTTCAGCGCTGTCAGCTCCTGCTCCCAAGCCAACAACGACCCCGACCACGAAGCGACAGACATGGCTCCCTCCTTCTTAACCTGTCGAAGGGAATCACAAAATCAATTGATCCGCAACTGTAGTACTAGGTCCAACAGGTCGTGACTTGCGGTAAGACAGATGCGATGCTTGGGTGGCCGCGAGCGACCGTCGGAAAGAACGTGACGGATGTATAAAAGCCGTAATTTAGCAGTCGCCCTGCGAAATCGATGGTCGCGAATTCGTCGCCCACCTTGATCATGCGAATGCGCCCCGCCGATCTGTTTGGATGCGTTCGTCGAAGGAGGCGATGCGCTCGGGGCCAACTGTCCTTGGCGAACTTTGAACTCGTTCGTCCGATGAATTTCTGCCGAGGCAAGGGCGGCGCCGACGGCTGCGACGTTGGGCGAAGCCGAGAAGGCATGTGGAATGGAGTAGCAGCGAAATAGCTCTTCCTGATACGCCGTTCCAAGCATGAGCATGCCGGCCGACGCGCCGAACCTTGCCGAGGGATGCTGCGGCGCCCACCGAGCACAAGCGGCAATTGCGAGCGCGCAAATCCTTCACCGTTTTTGCCGAAAAGGGAAATTCCGCGCGCGTCGTCGATGTACAGAAAAAGAGAGACTATACCGCTCCTGCAACTGGAGAAGCCCTTCGATCGGGGCGAAGCCGCCCATCGAGTTGACGCCATTACACACATAGGCGACATTGGACGCCTGCGGCAAATCTGCTCCAAAGCATCGAGGTCATTGTGAGGAATTGTCTCGACTTGCGTCTCCTCGGCCACGACCCGTTTACGAAAGGCGGGGAGGCATGGGCGCGCCGGTCGAAGGCCATGACAGGTTTCTGCCCTTCCGTCAGATGTCCGGAGACAATGATTGGCGGTGCGCGCATATTTGCAACCATGACCGTTGAATAGGCAATGACGCGCGCTCAAAGAGTTGCGAAAGCGCATGTTCAAGATCACCAATGAGCCGAAGTTCACCGCGTGCAGGCACAGGGCCACTGGATTGATCCATATTCTTCTATTGCGGTGACCGCACCGGCAACGACGGCCGGAGGGTTGTCAACGCCTAGGTAAATACAACGTTCATAGTCGGTGATGATATTGCCTCGACGCTCGCCTCCTGTGAGCGAGACCGCCCTTCCCTCCATGGACCGGCCGTAAACCGCCATGACACCGCGATGGTGAGCCGCTTCGAAATGAGTTCCCGTGCGGTCACTGACCGAGGCCGTGTTGCCGAACGAGTGGCGCGCACGGAGCGGAGCTTCCTCCAGACTCCACAGCAGACATGAGACTTCCTTTCCTAAAGTCATGTGGGATCTGGCTATAAATCTCGCTACGTCACGGCAAGGACTATCTGTTGGATTCATGGAAGTAAATAGTTGGCAGGTCGCCTCGAGTGCGGATTCCGACGTGAAGCCGGCCGCCATTCCGATCAAAGACCGGCCACCATTCCGATTTGAAGCCGGCCACCATTCCAATCAAAAGCCGGCCAGTTTTCGGCACTGAACATTTCCTCCTGTGTCAGCAACTTTGGCATCAAATGCCCCCCGATGAACGGGGAGCTTATTGATGCCGGCAAAGAGAAGGCTGACCATGAGACAGTTACGACAAATGCTGCCAGGACCGAGCTGCTGATCCTCGACCCACGCCGCGATCTCCTGGAGATCATTGAGGAGTGCTACGAACGACGCTCAACCATCCTCACAAGTCAGGTGCCCGTGGATCGGTGGTACGAAATTATTGCAAACCCAACTCTGGCCGATGCCATCCTGGATCGCCTCGTTCACAACGCCTATCGCATCGATCTCGCCGGTGAAAGCATGCGAAAACAGCGCCCGCCAATCGCACCCGAAAACACCGAAGCTTGACCTCAAACAAAACCCAATCCAAACATCAACCAGACCCAGGATCAGTCCGAGATATGGCCGCCTTCAAATCGGAATGGTGGCCGGAATGAAATCGGAATGACTGGCCGGCTTCATCGGAATCGGTGGCCGGCTTCATCGGAATACGCAGCCTCGAGCGTCGTATGGTCGAGGAAGTGCGGACCGGCTATCACCTCAAGCATCAGAGTGCTCTCGGCAACAGAGCGCGTTATTAGTCCGCTGTGCGCGCTGAAATCAGCTTCGCCAAGTGGAGAATTTAGGGCACGCGCCCGAAGCTGGGTTTTAGTCCGAACACTCCAAAGAAGTGCGGGCATGCGGATTGACCCGCTCCGTCACTGCCCTGGTGCAATGGCCCAAAACCTGTTGCCGCCGCATCGGCTGCGCCGGCGGAAGAGGACCGGCATTGTAACGGAGTCCATTGGTTGCCCGTGATCCCCTTCAGTGGACGATGCGAAGAAGGCGGAAGCCTCCCTGATGAGTGGTGCGCGGATCGGCCGGCTGCACGGTGTGCCCGCGACGGTCAAACAATGCCGACACCAGCAAGGTCTTCGCCGGCCATCAGCCGACCGAGGACACGCAGGTGCGCGTCCGGCTCCAACTCGGCGGGCGAGCCAGTAGGGCGCTGATGTACTCCACCGAGAAATCTTCTCGCGCTAACTCCTGATCCAGCTTGACGCGGGCCTTCTCTGATAGTCCGGTCATTGTGCCGGGTCGCTAGAACGGATCGCTTTGCCACGGTCAAGAACTAGGCTCCTTGCATACGTTCTCGAGTATGAGAGCAATCTCCAAGAGCTGGGCATCGGAGCCGGGCGCGCCAACAATCTGCACAGCGACGGGCAGGTCGCCGCTCGGCGAGGCGACCGGCAGCACTAGCGCCGGCGCGCCAATTAGGTTGAAGAAGTAAGTGAACAGCGTCAGGGCATTGCCAAGCGGCATCGTCTGCCCGGCAATGTCCACGTCGACGGTCCCGACCTGCGGCGCCGTGATCGGACAGGCCGGCGTCAGCAGGATGTCGAACGTCTGGATGGCCTGCGTAAATGCTCGCCTGTAGTTTCCCAACAAGCGTTTGCACTGGATGTAGCTTTCTGCAGACAGGAACTGTCCCATCACCATACCGCCACGCAGGTCAGCACCGAATCGATCGCGTGCGCGGGCGAGATTGGGGCCGTGATAGGCAAGAGTCTCGGCGAGTTGAATTGCCAGCGATACTGTACGGGCCTCAGACTGGTCTGGGAGTTCGATCGCGCCGAAAGTGGCTCCCGACCGTCGCATGTGCTCCTTGGTCGCAAGGAACGCGTGGCGCACCGACGCCTCGCATTTCTCCTCGCAACCCTCAATCAAGGCAACCCTCAGCGCCACGCTGGGTTGTGTGGCCGGCGGGAGCTTCGCGATGTGCCTGACGACAAGCTCCAGGTCGCTGACCGACGTCGCGAGCACGCCCGCATGGTCCAGCGACCAGCAATAGGGGATGACGCCGCCGAGACTGATCAGGCCGTAGCTCGGCTTGTATCCGGCGATGCCGCAGAGCGCGGCCGGAACGCGAACCGAGCCGCCGGTATCCGTGCCGAGCGCGAATGGCACGATGCCTGCCGCGACGGCCGCCGCGGATCCGCTGCTCGAGCCGCCTGCTAGCCTTGTCTCGTCGTGCGGGTTGACGACCGTTCCGGCCCAGCAGTTCTCGCCGGTCGCGCCAAAGGCGAATTCGTGGAGATTCGTCTTGCCAATCAGGGCCGCCCCCGCTGCGTCGAGCATGCAAATGGCCGCCGCCGACCTGTCCGGCACATTGTTCTCTAGCACCCTGCTGCCGCAGGTGGTCCGAATGCCGCGCGTTTCGAACATATCCTTCGCGGCGTAAGGAATTCCGTCAAGCGGGCCCAGGACGCGGCCTGCTCTTCGGCGTGCATCGGCTTTCTCCGCCTGGGCCAGCGCGTGGTCGGCGGCCACTG
Organism: Mesorhizobium sp. WSM4848; assembly: GCF_055811375.1. Classification (NCBI taxonomy): domain Bacteria; kingdom Pseudomonadati; phylum Pseudomonadota; class Alphaproteobacteria; order Hyphomicrobiales; family Phyllobacteriaceae; genus Mesorhizobium; species Mesorhizobium sp. WSM4848. Next base: position 1,641 of record NZ_JBVVPX010000074.1, on the reverse strand, counting down.
TAATGAAACTGCGCAGCGAGGAATTGGTCCGCTCGGCCGCAGCGATACATTCCCCGACAATCTCGATCGCGGACCGGTTGCCGCTCTTGAGTGCGGCCGCAATACTCTTGATTGACCTCGACTCAGTCACGGCAAGACTCCGATGCTTGCACTGCGGCGTCCGGCGCAACATCGCCCAGGTCCCTGGCGACGATTCTGCGCAAACCCGAGACCACGCTCTCGAAGCTAGAGACAACCCCGAACGGGGCAGTCACCAACTGCTCAAGATCGTCGTCGGCCCACTGGCTGCCAAAAAACTCGACGTTGACGGACTTTAGGGTCTCCAGACGCGGTTTTGCCATTGTTTCCCCTTTCACCTACAGCAAGGCCGTTGGATTTGACGGCCTCGCAGGTGATGCCGGCCTGATGAACGCGAGCGCGGCCCTGCTGCACTGCTCCGTAGCCAGTAACGCCAGCAATGTCATACATCGCACGCAGCCGAGAACATTGGTGGATGATGGCATCGATTTGTCTGTATCGATACGCGTCCTTTTGTCCGCGAGATAGTCGTAGTGAGCTGGAATCAGCCGACCACGTAATTGGATAAAGACCAAAATTCTCGGCGGCTTGGACATAGAGCGGACCATCACCCGTTGAAACTTAAACCAGGACGAGTGCTTCTTGCCAAGTGTCAACAAACTTTGCGTGACGTGCAGCCGTCCGAGCGAAAACCGCATCAGCTTTTGCACCCGTGCCTCACCTCAGACTTTGAGGTGAACGTATCAGTGCCAGCCATCTGTGGTCGCAAAGATTCTGCAAATTTATTTGAAGGATCTGTTGCAACTTTCTGCACGGGTCGGTGTTGCACGAAGCCCTGTATTAATTTCGGTGAGTTGCGATGTCCAAGCGGCGCCAACTTGATCAGTCTGTGACCAGGGTCGCAAGCGCTGGTTCTAAAAGGCCACTTGACAAGCTTTTCCTTTAAATCGGGGCACGGGTGACCGCGTGGCGAAAAGCAGGGGCCTCAGCTGAAGGACTGTCGCGCGTGCGCGCTTTGGCCGCGCGGGTTCCAGTCGTCGACTAGAGCGCGTCCTGTTTAATCTGGGTCGTATCCAGCTGCCTTGAAGTAGTTGGCGCATTCGGCTGGGGTGAAGCGTTCGAGGATCGCGCCGACTGCGTCCCACAGTGCGCTGATTGTCCGCTCGGCCTTTGCCCGCATCAGCGCCTTGAGCTTGGCGAAGGCGTTTTCGATGGGATTGAAGTCTGGGCTATAGGGCGGGAGATAGAGCAGGCTCGCCCCCGCCGTCTCGATCGCGTCGCGGACGCCGGCGGCCTTGTGGGCAGGCAGGTTGTCCATCACGACGACGTCGCCGGGTTCGAGTGTGGGAACCAGCACCTGGTCGACATACGCCAGGAACACGGTGCCGTTCATGGCGCCGTCGTAGACGAAGGGGGCGGTCATGCCGGTCAGCCGCAATGCGCCGGTGAAGGTGGTGGTCTTCCAATGACCATGGGGCACGCCGGCCCGGCAGCGCTCGCCGCGTGGGGCTCGTCCGCGCAGGCGGGCCATCTTCGTCGACAGTCCGGGGTGAGTAGGCCGGAGGAATTTCACCTGCCGGCCTCTCGCAGAACGGTGCGTGAACCTCTCGATTCACACCGCTC
>NZ_JBVVPX010000073.1:0-7244 GCF_055811375.1 Mesorhizobium sp. WSM4848 | reverse complement strand
CATTGGCCAAGGTGTGAACTTCGACGAGCCGCCTTCTGGTGGCGTCGGGCACGCTGTATGCGTTTCCACCGACACTCACCATGCCCTCTCGGGATATCCTGCGCTCAAGGCGCAGAACCGATCGGAACGGAGCCAGCGGCAAGGGACGCAGATGAAGGCGCTCTTCAGCGAAGGCTTCCACGACGACGTGCTGCGTTGTGGCGTGCACGCGCGGATTGGCAACGACATCCAGCCATTGCCGCAGTTGGGTGTTAAGATCATCAAGTTTGCGAAACGAGCGCGCCAGGAAGAAGTCTTCACGAATATAGCGAAAAGGTCGCCCGACCTTTCCCTTCGTCTTGGCGCGATATGGTTTGCAGGCCTTTGGATGAAAGCCGAAATGGCGGGCTAGATCGAGCAGAGCGCGGTTATAAACAATGCCGCCCGTTTCGCCTTCGCCGATGACGGCAGTCTTCATTCGGTCGTAAAGAATCTCGCGCGGAACCCCGCCGATCGCATCGAACGCCGCGGGGGTGGCATCGCAGCACCGTCGGCAGATCCTGATGCATAGCAAGGCGCGCCCAGATGAGACGGCTATAGCCCAGCACCATAGAAAACAGCCAGACGATCCTGGGGTTGCCGGCTCGTCGGTGAAGACGGAATTGGGCGAAATCCACCTGTGCCTGTTCCCCGGGAGCTGTTTCGAACCGAACTTCAAAGCCGGGTTCTGGGGTCGGACGAACGTCTCTGAGAAAGTCCGTGACGGTAGTGTAGCCACCGGCGTACCCACGATCCTTCAGTTCTCGCAGGAGCCGCCGACCGCGAAGGCCGGGATAGGCAGCAACCCGTTCACGCAGATAGGCGGTGAATGGATCCATCACCGTCGCCCGCGGCGCCCTTGGTCCGTAGGCCGGGGCCTCAAGGCCACGCTCGATGTATTTGCGGATTGTCTTTCGATCGACGGTCTGCCTGGCGATCGCTGACACCGACAGCCCCTGCCGGTGCATATCCAAGATCATGACCATCTCCCCGAGTTTGATCACCGCCATTCCCCTCTCGACCATCGAGAGCAGTATCGGTGATGACGGTGCCGCCGGTCCTCCGGGGCGCCCCGGAAGACCGGCGGCAACGCTAAACTGGGGAAGATTCAAACGGCACTTATGGGGAGTATTGATCCGGTATCGACAGTCACTATCCAGTTTGCCCGATCGAGATGGCTTCGCGCTGCTTTCCGCGCGCGCACCGGTTCTTCCGCCGGATCGATGCCGAGGATGACCTGCGCCATCTCCTCATAGCTGGCATCGTCAGCGGATGCATCCAAGAACCTCAAGTAGGTCGTAAAGTGCTCGCGGTCATAGGGAGTCAGGCTTTCAGACCACGGCACTTCTTCAATCTTTGGATTTTGCATGGGTACTCGGGCTCCGGAATAGATCAAAGATTTAGCTACGAGAGACTGCCCGAGCCCGAAGGAAACATCGTCCTTAAGACCACATTCCGATCATCGTCCGCAAGTGCCCGCTCGAAGCTATCGGCGCTCCTTTTGCAGATGCAACTTCAGGTTAGGGGCGCATCGCAAAAAATTCAAGACCATTGGGCTGGCCATTCATTTCCGGCAGACTGCACGGCCTCGATTTCACATTTCAACAGAGACTAAAGGCGCCCGAGAGCTTAGACCAATGAGGTAACATCGCGCGTGCAGAAATTTCGTCTTGCTCATCCGCGACGCGAGAGACGGCGCCGTTGGGCCGTTGACGCTGAGGTGCAGCGTTGCTGGCGACAGCCAGGCTGCGACTTTGGGCGCAAAGGCCCGGCGGCGACTGTATTCTGCGCTCATCATCGGCGCTCATCATCTGTGAAGTCGCCCTCGACCGGAAGCGCCTCCAGGGCCAAGCCTGGTTCAAGATCCTGTGGCAGACAGGAGCGACAAGCGAGCACTCTCTCCGAAGGCGGGTCCACACCTATGGCTACATCGATGTGGAGCTGCTGCGGAGCCGCGTGCTCGAACTTAACGCCGCGGCAAAATGGACAAGGAGATTGCAGCGACCTTGAACGCGGAAGGCTTTGTCGCAGCACGCCCTGCTCGTTCAAAGGTCAGAACGTCTGGCTTCTGCGGACACGTTGGAAGCATCCCACCTCAAGATCAACGGGACGAGCGCCAATCCCGACCGATGCCAGATGTGTCTACTCTGTTCAAATTGCGGCCGCCGCCCGAGGCGTCACACCGCAAACCGTCTTCGACTATCTCGCAAGCGGCTGGCTCGAGGAGCGCCAGCCTACGGAGGGACAGCCGTGGCAAATCGAGGCGTCAGATGAAAGGATCAACACGCTGCGGGCGCGGATCGCACGCGACAGGCGATCAAAGAAAGGGGACGCATCATGACAACTTCGGTTCGCCGAATCCATCGCCCATTCGGCAAAGCCGCGATTTGAGATGAGGATCATTGCGCCGCGCTCGTAGCGGGCGTTGACGAGTTGGAAGGACAGACTGCAGCCGCCGGCGATTACGGGCAGATAGCCGATTTTGTCGATGATCAGCAGGCTTGGCCTGCGAAAGAAGCGGATGCGCTCCTGCAGCCTGCCTCCCGTTCGGCTCGTGAGAGCGCGGCGATGATCGGCGAGCGTCGTTGAGTAGACGCTCTTTCCGCCGTGACCGCGTCAAGTGGCGTTGCCCGTTCCCGGCGGTCGGAATATGAATTATTCGCTACGCCTTTAATCCGCGCTCTGGGGAGGAGGCGGTCGTTGTCGGACGGCAGCGCTATTGCGGCGAGCCGGCCTATGTGGGCCGCCAGCCGGATGGCAGCTTGGCGCTGGTGCCGATCTGGATGCCCGAAAAGCCTACGGCTGCGATGACGCTCGTCGAGGCGCCACGCCTTTCCCTTTCCTGCCTTCGCGATCTGAGTCGCGAGATCGACACCTGTTTAAGTTTGCTCGACGGCGACTCACGCCGTGAAGTAAAGAGCTATGCAGCAAAGGCAGCCTATTTTCGCCCAGTCGGATTTGTTTGCGGCGCAGACCGCGTCACGGGAACTTCCGAGCGACATCCGTCAGCGCCTCCTACCATGGATTGGGGGCCTGCTCAGGGAAGCGCGGCGGATAGGCGGATCATGAAGATCGCGCCTTAGCATCTGGCGCGCGGTGCCCAGGTTTATATTCGTCCGTCCACAGCCGATCAGCCGGTCAACAATCCGGAGAGCCGACCGCCAACACCGACTTGCCGATCGGGCGGGCGAAGATCACCATAATGGCAAGCGGCCTCTGAAATGCCGCGTTCAAAGCAAGAGGACCGCCCTCCATCAGCTGCACACGTAGTCGGAACCTCTTGCATCACAAGCGGCAAGCACAGAAGTTTCTCATTCCCCAGACACTGGCGTCTCGCAGATAGTCGATAATTGCGTCGCCAGCGTCCTGGCACCGCAAGCTGGAGACAAGAAGCCGAAGGGCCAGCCGATGAGCGAAGCGTGGCACGGGCCAATGGCCTGCGCTCAAAACCTTACTTTGTCACCAGGGCTGCGAACTCGGGTTAACGCGCTTTGGGGATTGCGGCTGATCTGATTCCATCGGGCCTCGATGATTCGGAGTCCGCCATGACGTTTGCCGCCCTCGAAGTATTTGAGAAGCCGCGCCTGAAGGCTCTGCTGGAACATTTCTCCACCATCTAAGACCCGCGCGAGCCGTGGCGGGTGGCGCATCCGCTGCCGAAAGTCCTGCTTATGGTTGTCTGCGGCACGATCTGCGATTGCGACGACTATGATCTGATTGCCGACTGGGGCGCGGCGCATCTCGACTTCCTGCGCCGCTATCTGCCCTACCATCACGGCGTACCGGGCGGACGCTGGCTGACCATGCTGATGAACCGCATCGATCCCGGCCTGTTCGCCGGCGCCTTCACCTCATGGGTGCGCGAGACTTGGCCCGACAGGCCGGACTTCGTTGCCATCGACGGCAAGACCTCGAAACGCAGTCACGATCGCAGCACAGGCAAGGCGCCCCTGCATCTGGTCTCGGCCTTCGCCACGACCTCGCGGCTCGTGCTTGGCCAGGAAGCCGTCAGCGACGGCGGGTGCGGTGAGAGAAACGGGCTAGCCACATCTCGGAGATTTCGCGTTCGCCCGCCCGTCGATTCCTTTCGTATCAGGCCGTGAAGCGGCGCAGCACATTGGAGGTGATGCGTGAGACCGCGTCGTCCACGGGGAGTGCGCACGGGTAGTTGATGGAGCCCACTGAGAAGACCTCGCCCCCGTTCGCCGTCCGGTGGTGGACCATCTCCGCGCCCGAATCGATCCCAGCGACACCGCCGCCTACCAGCGGCACCAGTCCCGCGTTTGCTCCCTTGGCGAGAAGTGTGGTGCCCGGTGGTGAGCTCTTGGTGATCGTGTCCATCTCGTGGCCAGATGCACCGCCCGGGCATCGGGTGTGCAGGCATCGTTTCCCGAACAGGTCGCCGTCGGACAGCCCCGTGCCCTCGAAAACCCAGTGCGCGGCGTCGATAACGCGGTACGGCGCGGCGGTGAACAAGCCGTCAGACGACGACCTGACGCCAAGCAGTCTCTCCTCTCGGACGTGGCTCACACAGAATAACCGACTCCCCATCGCCTCAGGGTCGGACTCGAAGGTCCGACTGTCGCCGTTCCGCACGATCATCGTGCGCTCGTCCGGGAGTTCTACCTCACACTCGACGCCGTTCCCGCCAAGGTAGAGGAGTCGGCCGCCGCGTTCGACCCAAGCCAACACCCGGTCGTACATCGGCCTGGTCCAATACTCCGGATGCGTGCTAAGCACTAGAACCCGGTACGCATCGAGGTCGAGAGCACCCGTATGCAGTTGAACGTCGGAATACACGTCGGCGGCGAACCCCTCGCGCTCCAGCCATCCCAGCAGCCGCCACTCGGCGGCAGCGAGATGGTTCGGCTCGCGGCCCTCGATCGGATCGGTGATCCGTGCATCGAGGGGAACGACGTTGAGCGGCTCCGGACGGTCGAAGGACAGCGGCGCGTAGTCGTCCCCCAGCCACTCGTATTTCTGACTCGCGGCCGTGTGGTGGTATCGCGCGAGGTCCTGGCGCCGGTTGACCGGAGGTGTCGCGGGCAGGGCGACGGGGTGGATGTAGTTGCTGCGGCCGCCGAAGTTGTTGTAGGCGTTCCAGGTCAACGACGACGTGAGCACCGCGATCGGCGCGGTGGGGACGGCGGGCGCGACGACGAGCGGGAATGCGGCAGTCTCGCCTGAGGCCGTGTGCACGTGAAAAAAGTACAGGCCGGATTCGTCCGGCGCGGTCGTGCGCATAGGATCCTTCCAGCCGACGCCGGTTTGTGTGTAGTCGCCGTCTGGTACGATCAAGCGTGTCGCGTCAGGTGGGTGCGCACCGTGGCCGAGCGAGCAGACGAGCCGCTTCTCCCAACCGTAGCGCCACAGTTCGACACGGTATTCGGCTCGGGAGTGCACTCGAACTTCGACCTCGCTGCCCGCGCGAGCCCATTTCGGCCAAGCGTAGCCGAGCAGGGTGTCCCGCAGCAGCCGCAGTTGGGCAGGACGACTGGGCGTCACGTCAATCTCACTGTGTTTGCTGCCGTATCCGGGACAGCTCAAGAACACTGTGTAATGGCCGGGCGGAACGTCCGCATGGACGGCGCCCGAGGCGCGCGATCGCGTTGCGAGAGAGACATTGGCGCCGACGAGTTCCACGGCTACGTCACTGAGCGCGACGAAGTTCTCGTCGCTCACGTACGCGATTAACATTTGGATCTCCGTTTCAATTAAGGCCTAAGGGCTCTCGGAATATGGTCAGATTCATTGACGAACGTCTGGATCTAGTTGGACTCCTGTCACCTGGCCTATGGACACGGAAATACTTGATCGTGTGTTTGCCCAGATATATCCGGGCATCCACCCCAAGCGAGTGATGAAAGTTATTGCAAGAGGCGACACAGTCAGCCGCAGTGACCGGCGTATCGTCATGCCAGGACAGGCCGTCACGGAGTTCAAATGTGTAGGTCTTCTTATCCTCGGAGACATCCCACTTGCCCACCATTTGTGGTTGCGGCGCGAGGTCAGCATCCAGCGCAAATAGTGTGTCATAGATCGCCATCGCATGATTTTGTGTAGAACTCGATGTGGTGAAGACCGGGTCGAAGATCTGGATATCTCCCATCACCATTGGTACTGTATTGCCTCCCGAGGGCGCCGCTTTCGCCCAAAGCGCTGAGGGAACCGTCAATGCGGCGCCGGCGGCCACTCCTGATTTGATCAGGTTCCGTCTTGTGATTGTCATGTTTTTCCTCCCTGTTTATGGCGCCATATGCGGCGCCGGACGCCGTCCCTTGTCCCCGGGTAGACGTCACGGTATCGCGACGATCTTCCGCACAGTAGCCAAAAGATGTCGGGCGCGAAACGGATGCTTGTTATGAAAGGATCGGATTAATTATGATGACTATTCGGGTGCGAACGCGCGGCAGCCGTGTGATTGTCGCATTGCAAGCGCGACAGGCGAAACCAATTTCATTGTCTAATAGGTCGCTAATCGTCGGGCCGGAATGGTTTCCCTTCCGCGCGCGCGGCGGCGTTCAGCGTCGGGTGCTTTGAGGCAGAAGGCGTGGGTGCCGGACGCGGTTTTGCGTCCTGGGTAGTCGGGCGAGGTTGTTGGCGGCCGTCGTGAAGATGCAGCGGGAGCGCACCCGACCCGATCGACGCCGCGGTAGACGGTCTGGGCCATGCCGCCCACGGTCTTGGCCCAGCCGAAGGCCTCCTCGATGCGTTTGCGGTTGCTTGATCGTGTGCCCGGTTCGAACGGCTTCTGACCTCTAGCGCTGCAGAAACTTCAACACCGCCTCGGCGTCGATCCATCGACACCCTCGCCGCTCGCCCCATAGAATCTCAAAAACAGCTATCTTGCGTATCCGACATTGTGAGACGCGCTCGCAGCTTCATTGTCGCGCCGCAATCAATGAGCATTATCGCTCTTGCGTAAGCGGTGTTCTTAGGCCACAGCCTTGAGCTCGAGCTTGTTGATGTAGACCCAAGGCAGGAGATCGTCGATCTGGCTGTATGGGTGGCCGTTGACGATCCTGGTGAGGACATCGGCGAGATAGCCGAGCGGTTCGACACCATTGAGCTTGCAGGTTTCGATCAGCGAGGCGATGACTGCCCAGTGTTCGGCGCCGCCGTCAGAGCGTGCGAAGAGCGCGTTCTTGCATGACGCTGTAATTCCTTGATGATCTGAATCAGACGGGCATTCTCGACGTCGCGCGCCAGGACCATCGCCTTCAGCG
>NZ_JBVVPX010000072.1:0-8401 GCF_055811375.1 Mesorhizobium sp. WSM4848 | reverse complement strand
CAAGATGAGGAGCGTGACGCCCGGCTTCTTGAGCTCGACGGCAAGATGGGCACAGTTCGGCTCTGTGCGCCGCCGCGATGCCAAAGTTGCTGACCCAGGAGGTAATCTTCAGTGCCGAAAACCGGCCGGTCTTTGATTGGAATGGTGGCCGGCTTCAAATCGGAATGGTGGTCGGTCTTTGATCGGAATGGCGGCCGGCTTCACGTCGGACTCCGCACCCGGTCAACCGGGACCCCGCATTCACGATCTATCTCGGCCACACTCACGTCACCGACACATACGGGTATCTGCAGGCAACGCCGATCCTGATGGGGCAGATCGCGGCAGCCGGCGAGGCCTTGCATCTAGGAGCCCGCACTTGACCACGCTGGCTCCTCATCTCGCCACCTTTCTACGAGAGCACCTGCCGTACGAGCGGCGGGCGAGCCATGAGGGGCTGCGGAAACATTTAGACGAGAAGTCGGTCATCGACCGCGACCAAAGACAAACATCTGGGTTCGGCGAGTGCGGGGCGCCACTATCAACGCTAAGCCCTGTCTGTCGATCGGCAACGAACTGGCTGGTAGCGCACCACCGTTGGTCCGCCCCGGGCTTGCTTTCCTATTCCCGCATCTCGGCGACCGCCAAGCCCTGCTCGATGTCCTCCTGGCTGAGAGTCAATTAGCGCATCGAGCTACTCGGAAGGGCGGCCGAAGTGATGTCGCTTCATGGCCTCAATTACGGCTCGCAAACGGGTGGTCTCACTGAGCGCCGCATCGGAATCTGCGTCGGCATCTCGAGATGCTGCGCCCGCTCGGCCGGCATTAGCAGCGTAGCGATTTTGGGCCAGTAGGAGGGTTCCTCCGTCGGCTTCCACCTTGCAGATTATCCGATCCGACTAAATTAGGCCGTAGACTCATAAGCGCGGAGCCACAGCCGCATTGAAGCGAGCTGGACCATGGCAAGGAAGTTGGCTGCGAGCTTTATCATAGCGGGTGGCGACGCGGCGGAAGTGTGGACGTGCTTCAGCTTGGAGAAGAACCGCTCGATGAGGTTTCGCTCGCGGTAGAGCCGCTTGCTGAAGTAGGGCTTCCATCGCCGGTTGCTCTTGGGCGGGATGTTGGGCGTGGCGCCCTGATCCTGGATCAGTTCGCGGATGCGTTCGGGGGCGTCATAAGCCTAGTCAGCCAGCACGATGGTGCGCGGGCCGAGGTGGTCGAGCAGCGTGTCCGCGATCTGCCCGTCATGCGTCTGTCCAGCCGTCAGCCCAAGCCGGATCGGGAGCCCTTGCGCGTCGACGACGACGTGGATCTTGGTCGTGAACCCGCCGCGCGATCGGCCGAGACAATGATCTGCACCCCCCTTTTTGCCGTCGCGGCATGCTAATAGGCGCGAACGGAGGTGCTGTCGATCATCTGGATGTCACCCGTCGTGCGCGGCGGTGATGGCATCCAGCGCCACTCGAAGTCGGTCAAATCATATCGGCTCACCCCGACACTGAATCAGCATGGCAGCCCGAACGGAAGTCCATGCCGTTCAAACTTGAGAGCATCAGTGCTATATCGCCAATGCGGCGGGGGAAGGACACCTCGCAACAGGCACCAGAGGGTAATGCTGATCGCGCCCAGGGTCTTGGGCACCGTCTGCGTAATAGTCAGGCGCAGACCTTAGCCCCGCCGCACAAGCTCGCTTCCCTGTTTATGGGTTCACGACCTAAACTGCGGATTTCAAGCTCGCGAGGACCCAACGGCAAATGGGCTTCTATGCTGCGGTCCTTCGTTAGTTTTTTCCGTCATTACTCGAGAACAACCGACGTTCCGTCTTGGTTAGTCTTTCGCCACCATTCGGACCGACTAGAACATTCTCGCTAATTGCGATACCTCCGCCGGATGTATACATGTGGAAGACCATGCCTTCCTCGAGTACCCATTCCGAATTTGGCAGAAAGACCCACGTGAAGTCACCGCCTTTGTGTCTCTCCGAATAATATCCTAACATATAACCGGTAATATTGGTGTAGGTTTCTCGGAGACCTGCATCTAGTGCTCCCTGCCGCATGATCCGGTCGACGTCATTCGCGACCGCCTTAGGTTTCATTGCTGCGATCTGCCTATCCTGAAGTTCGACCATCTTCTTGGATTTGGCATCCAATTCCGGCGTGATATCTCCCAAAACGACGCAGCGCATCATGCGCGAACTGTATCCTTGAAAAGTAGGAATGAGTTCGATGTGGAGCACCTCTCCTTGCTGGAGAGGCGTGTCGTGCACGTGACCGTGCAGAAAGGCCCAGCCCTCGCCTTTGGAGGCAGTCATGACGCCAGGATGACCGGCGTCGGCTCAGTGGCGAATATAACCTTCTGCAGCTATGCGGACAGCCTCCCGCTCTGTGAAGCCTGGCTTCACGGCTTGGACGATCTCCTGCATCGTGGCGTCGGTGATGGCGGCGGCCTTGCGAAGTTTATCAATCTCAGCCATTGACTTCAGCTTGCGCTGCTTCCAAGATAGATTGTCTACATCGACGAAGTCGACCTGAGGCAACTCGCGCTTCAGGGCCTCAAATGTTTGAACCGTAAGCGCATTGCTCCTCAGGTCAACGCCAATCCGTGCTCGATCCAGGCCACGCTGGCGGATCTTCTCGGCAATTGCCGTGGGCGCGTCTACCCAGTCGGGAAAGCCAACGATATCCTCGACCCAAGTCCTTTCACGCAAAGGAGCGACATCTATTGACCTTAGTACAAAAAATGCCTCGCCTTTTGTGGGAATAAGGCCGGCCCGATAGATGGCTTGACCTGTCTCGTAATTGAAGTAGTAAGCCATAGCCTCGTATTCGTCGATGAGCAGCGCATCGAGTTCGCGAGCGCGCAGATCGGCGCGCAGCCGTTCCAAGCGGTTTTGGATTTCACTCAGAATAGACTGCACTTTCATCTCCATGCGCTTCTGCGGAACAGATTAGACAATAACGGCGGCGCCCTTATTGAATTGGCCGGTTTAGTGCGAGAGGATCTGGCTGAGGAACAGTTTCGTTCTTTCGTGCTTCGGCTTGGTGAAGAAGTCGTGCGGCGTGCCCTCTTCGACGATTCGACCTGTATCCATAAAGACTACTCTGTCGGCGACGGAGCGGGCGAAGCCCATCTCGTGGGTGACGCAGACCATGGTCATGCCGTCGCGAGCCAGGCTGCTCATGGTTTCGAGCACTTCGGCGACCATCTCCGGATCGAGCGACGAAGTCGGCTCATCAAAAAGAATGACCGCCGGCTCCATGCAGAGGGAACGTGCAATCGCCACGCGCTGCTGCTGGCCTCCGGAGAGTTGAGCCGGATATTTGTTCGCCTGCTCGGGGATGCGCACACGCTCGAGGTATTTGAGCGCGAGTTCCCTGGCCTCTGCCTTGGGCACTCGCTTGATCCACATCGGGGCGGCCATGCAGTTCATCAGAACCGTCATATGAGGGAAGAGATTAAAATGCTGGAACACCATTCCGACGTTTTTGCGAACTTCGACCAGGTTGCGCATCTGGTTGTGCAACCTGATCCCGTTGACGGTAATCTCGCCCTCCTGGTGCGCTTCGAGCCGGTTGAAGCAACGGATCAGAGTTGACTTTCCTGAGCCGGAGGGCCCGCAGATGACGACTCGCTCGCCTTTGTGGACAGAAAGGTTGATTTCATTCAGTGCCCTGAAGCTGCCGTACCACTTCGAGACATCTTTAGCTTCAATGACTTTGTCGCTCACTGCCGCTTGCTTCTGGACAAATGGGTTCCGATCCGAAATCGACCTGACTTGCAACACATGGGGGGGCGCCTCAGTAGGGTCGAGCACAGCTGACACATCCTGCACTCGGCTGATTTTGTCAGCCATTATCGCACCTTGTTCTTGGAAAAATGACGTTCGATGCGGGACTGAAGTAGCTCGAAACAGATCGACATCGTCCAATAGATGATTGATGCCGCTATAAGCATCTCCATGATCTGGAACGTCGGCTGGCCAATCTGGCGAGCAATGAAGGTCAGCTCCCAAACGCCGAGGACTGACACAAGTGAGCTGTCTTTAAGCATCCCGATGAACATATTCCCCATTGGTGGAATAATAACAGGAAGCGCCTGCGGTAAGATAATCCTACGCATGGTGAGACTGAAATTGAAGGCTAGCGACCGTGATGCTTCCCATTGGCCTCGGTCGATGCTCCCGATGCCCGATCGAAAGACCTCTGCCATATATGCCCCATAACACAGTGAAAGGGCCAACACACCTGAAGGTACCGCATCGATCACATAGCCAAGCTGCGGTAGGCCAAGGTAGATTAGGTAAATCTGCATAAGAAGCGGCAAGCCGCGGAAGAAAGAAGTGTAGAAACTGGCAATGGCGTAGGCGAACCCGTTACTAGACAGCTTCGCTATAGCGGCAATGATACCTATCAGCGAGCCAAACACCAGCGAGATCGCCGAAACATAGAGTGTCGTCACGACTCCCTGAGTGATCAGGTAGGGTACATTCTTCAGGATGAAAGGTACGTTCAGGTCGAACGCCTCGAAGAACGCAAAAAATAGGATCAGCAGCTCGAACCACACGACGCCGATTTGCAACTTCAGCGGAGCCAAACCGATTAGCACGAGATTGAAGCAGAAAATCAAAGCAATCACGAATGCAATCGCGAATCGCCCGTAAAGCCCGCTCCCAAGCGGATCTCCAATGATCGGACTCATCAGCTCGCCGATGGTGGTGCCGGTGAGATTGAACATAAGAGCAATTGCAAACACCAGCATAAAAACCGAAGCTATAAACCACGGTTTGTGGACGAGTACATCGGACTCAACAGTATCCTGATATAACATGACCGCCTCTGATAAGCTGCGGCCCGGGCAAGCCTGGGCAGCTCAGTTTGCGACATCACCTACTCGCTGGCGATATCTATACCATACCACTTCATCGACAACTTAGAGAGTGTGCCGTCATCTTTCATGCTCTTGATGGCAGCTGCCACTTTGTTAGAGAATTCCTTATCGCCTTTTTCGATAGCAATTGCCCCTGGTGCCGAGAACAAGGGCTGGTCAAGTACTTTTACAGGGCGGCCGGCCTTGACTGCGCCGATCGCAGACAACTGGTCAGCAAGGGCCGCATCAAGCCGAACTCCTTCACCGAGTCGAAGGTCGTCCATGAGAACAGATGTCCCTTGATAGGTCCTCACCTCGCCCGGCGTAAACTGGTACTGTATCGGCTTAGCGTTAATCCAATCCGGATTCAGATTGTGGTTAGCATAGCTCTCATCAGTAGTGCCTGCTGCGACGCCGACCACCTTTCCCTCGAGCTCCGAAAGCTTGGTTATTTTGCTATCTTTGTGAACGAGCGCGACCTCCTTGGTGTAGGAGTACACGGCCGGGAAATCGAATTTTTCGGCGCGCGGCTTTGTCGGGGTCATTTGGCCCATGGCCAGATCCCAACGCCCCTCCCACTTGCCTGCGACAATGATGTCCCAGCCCGGGGTAACGAATTTGATATCCGCTCCCAGGTATTTCGCGATGCCCTTGGCGACGTCAATTTCGTAACCATCAAGCTCGTGGTTTTCGTTCAAGAACGATGCGTTGGCCCAGTCTGAAGAGGTCGCCACCGTCAGCGTCTTTGTCGATTGCACTCGGTCGAGTACGTCGCCAGCATTTGCGTTGGCCGTCAAGGCCATTGACGTAACTGCGAACGAGGCTGCAGCTGCTATGATCGTCCTAAAGCTGTTCATGTATCCTACCTCCCTTATTATTCATACCGTTTTGATCGGGCCAATTCACCTTCTGAGATGTGAATTGGATGCACGCTTCAAGCAGCGGCGACCGCTCATTCCTCCGTGCCATTCACTACTGCCGGGTGGCATCAGGCTAAACCTGCATCCGAAGCGTCCGACAGTGGCTTGGTCGATTGCGCTTCCGAAAGCGCGGAAACGCTTTCATTTGGTCCAATTTATCACTCACTCGAAATCTCCGCGTGAGGTACTTTTCTGTGTCGATTTGTTCACAGATCGGATCGTAGCAAACGCCGCAATAGCTCTTCCGCGAAATAGCCGTTGCTTCTGCAGGAAATCAGCTATTTTTGCGCAATCCCGCACAAATTCACCATCATTGGAGGACTTGAGCGGATGGACACACAAGCCTAGGTGCACGCCGATCCGTGTCGACCGACTGATCGGCCATACTCAAGCCTCGTATCGAACAACCCCCTTTTACCAATTGCGGTTGCGCGGGAATTGCGCTGTTCGGCGGCTGTTTTGTCACCGGAATGATCATTACCTCAACTCAAATGACCTGAGATCCTTGTTCCCTCTAGTCAATGGAGAGCCCGGAGCTTCATTCTGGGCCTCATGCGGCCTGTTTTTCCAGCGCTATTTTGATGGCGAATTCGACGGGCGTGATGTTTCCCCAGGGCTGAGTGTGGTTTGTTCCGGTTGTACAACTCGACCACGGAACGCCCACAAGACCGATGTTGAGCGCCAGCTTCTTTATATCATGGCATCGCTGGGCTGAGCGGCAAGTCTTTATTCATGAGGTGATCGAGAAGGATGACGTGGCGGTCTTCCGCTGCGCCCTTTCTGGCCAGCCATTGCACCGGTGGCTGGAGATTCCGGCGTGGATGTTTGACCGGGTGGTCAGCTCGAACTGGCGCATCACGACTGCTCCGCTTGTCAACCCTGCCGCGATCGGCGCCCCTGGCGATCCTACTCCGGGGGGCGGCTGCCCCATCGCAATCGCAGGAGAAGGGCGCAGCATTGGGCTCTCAGATTCGAAGCGGGGAGATATCCATGCCGCGCCAACCCACGACATACCAGTTCAAACTGTTTTCAAACCCGAACGACGCCAAGACGGTGCAGACGCCGCAATGGCAGGCACTGCCGCCGAGACGCGTCGATCAGTGACAAAGCTGATGGTCAGCCTGATCCTCGATAACGCCGAACAGCGACCGCACTCCCGCACAGGAGGCGCGTCATGATGCATGAGAAGATCAGGTCGCATCATCTGGAGCGCAAGGCGATCCTGTATGTGCGACTGTCGTCAGCCTATCAGGTCCTGCACAATCGCGAGAGCAGCACGTTTCAATACGCGATGCGACCGTCTGACGGCGCTCGGTTGGTCTCGCATCGACACGATCGACGACGATCTCGGCCCTTCGGCCGCCGGCACGGTCAGCCGCGCCGGTTTCGACCGGATAGTCGCAGAGGTCTGCCTTGGCATTGGTGCGGTTGCGGCGCGAGAGGTCTCGCGCTTTGCCCGCAACAGGCACGACTAGCAGCAGCTCATCGAGATGTGCCGCGTCTTCGACACCGTGCCGATCGACCAGGAGACGGTGTATGCACCGCGACAGGGCAATGACCGATTGCTGCTGGGATTGAAAGGGCAAGTCTCAATGAGTACGAGCTCGATCTTCTGCGCCAGCGTTCGCTCTCGGCCCGCTACGAGAAGGCCGCCGTAGCGAACTCATTGTTGCTGCCCCATCCGGATCGCCGCGTGCAGGAATTTATCACCCTGGTCTTCGACAAGGTCTTTAAGCTCGGCAGTTCCCGGCCTGATCTGGTTCCTCGAGCATGGGATGGATTCGCCGGCGGTCCTGCACAGGCGAATCGACCCGGATCATTCGAGGAGCCGGCCTTGGTGTCCGTGGGCGGGGAGGTGTTCGAAATCGGAGGAACGTTCTGATCAACTTTATCGATGAGCCGATTGTGGAGCGACACTTGAAGAAGCCGTTGTCGAGAGGGCGGCCTCCTGCTTCCACTGGACCAGGAAGAGTACCACTGGTCAACGCGGCCTCGTCAGACGCCTGGAATGAAAGTGCTTAGACGCACCTTGGAGCAGGATGGCTTTGCCGTCGTTGATGGAATGCTCCGGCCAGCACTCCTTGCCGACATCAGTCTCCCGGAGGTCATGTCTGAGCGGGTATACAGCACGATCGTTTATCCGAAAACCATCCGGGTGGATCAGGGTAGCGAGTTCACCTCTCGCGACCTCGACCTATGGGCCTACACCAAGGGCGTCATCCTCGACTTCTTGCGCCCGGGCAAGCCGGCGGACAACGCCCGGTCAAGGCATGCAGCCTCGTTAGGTATGGTGACTTCAGCAACATCAGCGCCCCTCTAACTTGAAGTACGAGCGCCGGAAACAAGACTGTTACAGAAAATCTTAGATCTTTAACTCAACGAACGCGCATTTTAGGAGATTATGGTCCCACGTTTTTTTGGGTGCCACTCGTGATAGTTGCCTTGTCGGTCTCCGTCCATCTGACTCTGCTAAATTCACGAAGCGGGCACTCATCGGTCCGACCCTCATACTATAAGCCGGCCTGACAGGGCCGCAGGCTGCCAAATTCGCGAGAGTCTATGAACAAGGAGATTGCCACTATGGAGAAGAAATTCGCGCATTCGAACGATGCGAGCATCGCGATATTTGAGCGC
>NZ_JBVVPX010000071.1:0-8905 GCF_055811375.1 Mesorhizobium sp. WSM4848 | reverse complement strand
TTCGCCGTCGTCTTCGGCGAGAGGTTCGTCAGCCAATGACGAAAGCGGGCCTCGCGCACAGAATTCCTGACAGTCCCGGCTTGTGATCTCGGCCAGGTCGCGATCGTCGAACAGCGACAGCTGCAGCGGCCCGTCCTGCGCCGCCAGGGCCTGGATCTGCGGTGCCCGCAAGCAGGCGATCCAGTCCAGCCCGGCCGACTGCAGATCCTCGCGGATGCGGGCGCTTGTGATCATGCCGCGGTCGCCGACCAGCACCACGCGCTCCAGCCGGAAGCGCCGCTTGAGCTTGTCGACCTGCGCACTCAGCGTCGTCGGATCGGCGGCGTTGCCGTCGAACACCTCGACCGCCACCGGCAGCCCCTGCTTGGTGCACAGCAAGCCGTAGACGATCTGCGGGCGATCGCCCCGCTTGTCGCGACTGTGGCCGAACCGCGCAAGCGGGCATTGGCGCCCCTCGAAGTAGGAGGAACTCACGTCGTAGAGGACCAGCGTGCCGTCCCGCAGATGGCGCCGCGCCAGCCCGTTCTCGACCCAATGCTGCTCGCTCAAAAGCCAGTCCAAGGCCGCATAGACCTCGTGCTCGGCCACCGTTCCCAGGCCCAGAACCTGACCCAGGCTGGAACATGCGGTCTCGGGATTGACCGCACGGACAAACCCCAGCTTGGAGCGCGGCGCCACCAGCCGGTCGACCAGCATCCCGACCACCAGGTCGCAATGCCGCCGCGATTGGACGTCCCTGGCCGTGCTCAACAAAAGCCGGTCGAGCGCGATCTTGCGCACCATGCCCACTCCCGCCGCCACATGCCCATGCGGCAGCGAGCGCTCGACCCGCAACCCGTCCTCGCCAGTGCCGATCACCTGGCCGCCCTTGAGCAGCGCCTTCAGCCCGTCGATCACCGCGGCCGGCAGCTTGCTCAGATTGGCCAGCGTCCGCTTCTGGGCCTTGCCGCGCTCATCACGGTAGCTCTCGCGCAGCAACACGGCGGGCGGCGACTGGCGATTGGGCACGGTCTCGATGAACATGCGCGAATCGAATCATATTTTGACCGATTTGGGAATCCCTTACATGGACACAAATGGCGAACAGTTTCGCCGGGAAACCGCGCAAATCCGCCACTTGCCGGACATTTTCAATTCAAACTTCGGCTTAGATCTTCCTCTCCCCTGAGGTGCTTCACGCGGGCTTTGATCCCCGACTTGACCCATTGCGTTGCCGACCGCTTTTGCATGTCCTTTGGCGGTGGCCCGGCATGCTCCTGGACGCGTTTCCAGACGCCCCGCCGGTTGGGCCGGCGGCTTCTCGTGATCCTTGAGGGGCTGTCGGGCCGCTCGAACTTAATGAGTGGAGCGTAGCAACCCCTCCTCCTCGGCAGCGGCCTCGAACGCCTTTCTTACATCGTCGGGCGTGCGCTCGCCTTTAATGAGAGCGACGCAGGCCTCGATGGCCTCCTTCCATCTAGGTCCCCGCTTGGTCCACTTCATGAGTTCCGCCGCGGCACCCTCGACATTGGTACATACGTAGGTGAACCCAGGTCGGTCGGTTCCGATGTAGACCGGAGGGTGAAACCAATGGATACCCATGAGGGTGCCGCCGCCATTTTCGCCTGAGTTAAGAACGGTTGGATCGCCAGCCATGGCTACCTCTCCTACCTCTGAATTATCATTGGCCGGCAAACGGGACGGGCTAGCCAGAGTGAACGGAACGTGGTTCCGCGGCTCCCGGCGGGGTCGTGGCCAAGTGCGCGTGCTTCTGGAAGATGGCAATCTTGTCGGGATAGGTAATCCGGATCTCGCGTCCGCATCCCTCGCATCCGTAGTGGGCAACGACCTGAAACCAGCTGCCGTTCTTGATAACGGCGAAATTGCATTGCGGGCATTGGAAAGTCAGACCAACAGAGAATAGGCTGGGAGAGAGGACATTGCAGCGCGTCACTTTTTGGAGAGATTGAAGCCGGGTTGGTTGTCCAGCGTCTCGACGACAAAGGATACGGCAATCAAATCATCGGCAGGGATTCTGCCCTTGCCGTCCTCCAGAATGGCTGCGACCCTTTGAAAGGTCTTCAGTTCGCTCTCGGTAATCCGAGCGCCGCGCATCCTCTCATTGAGGCCAGCCACGCGCATTCGCAGCGCCTGCGACGCTCCAATCTCACGGTTCGACATGGTGATCACATTCCTCCCTTGCTGGCTACCCGCCGCACCTTTCGGCACGGCGGGCTGTCCTCCCAGTCGCTTTGGTCATTCGATGATTTTGATGATCTTGCGCGTGCCTGGGTCAACGACAACGGTCCGGTTGTCGACGACCACGTAGCGGTATTCGGTGTCGGGGACTTCATGAAGCTCGACCGTCTCGGGCAAGGTTGAGCCGATATTGAGTTCTACTCCAGGGATTTTCACCGACGCGAGCGGCTGCTTCTTCACATATTCCCTGATGACCGTTTCCTGTTCAGGCGCGATGACAACGTCCTGAGCGGCAGCGGCGCCGATACCTGCCAGCAGCAGAAATCCCGCGGCGAAAGTTGAAAGACGCATTCTCATAAATTGCCTCCTTGCGTGAGTTCTGTTGCGCTGAACGGCATCGTCTTCGCGCCAAGCACACCAAACCTCAGGCAGCCGCAAACGTTCCTTGATTGGGCTTCGGTCTACTCAAAGTAGGACCTAAGTCTGACCTTGCTGTCGCAAAGGACGGCGACGGGGTGCAGCCCGGTACCGCGACTGCCGGCACTCGTTCTCGCCATGTGCTCACAGGAGAGAGATCATGGAGAATAGTGTCCACCAAGCTCGCTGGTTACTCGCTCCGGTGTTCGCCGTATCGATCACGTCCTGGCGATAGGAATTATTGTTAGCTAGAAGCACGCGATTTGAGATCCGCGCAGCTAAGTCCCTTCCTGCGCTGATAAGCGACCACCCGCCATTCCTCGATTTGGCGGGTGGTCGGCAATCCGGCTGACCAGTCCGCCCAGGCGAGGCGCGTCAGCGGTTCAAATTCTCGAGGCGGCATCACCTCACAGCAGGTCTTCGGCAACCCCGTCGAATTTCCTAAGGCCTACGCTTGGCGGCTTTTGCTTGAGAAGGCCCTGTTCAGATGCTGCCGCCTCGAATGCAGCGAACGCAGCCTGGTGACTGCAATGTCCGGCCAGGCATTCCTCAACCATTCGGATTGCCTCAAGTCGGGACGGCTTGTCCATGAATGGCCATGGTTGCTGAAGCGCCGTCTCAGCATCAGGTATCGATGCAACCAGCATCGATCTATGATTCAGGTAGATCGTGATCGGTATAAACGCCGGCATCTTTGTCACTCTCCAGAATTGAAGTGGCTAAACGCGAAGACGTGGCGGTGGTTGCATGAACGTTCGTCGGGGCTGTGGGGGGCCTAATTTGCGTTGCGTCTACGACCTAACGGCAGTTTTGACGCTAAGACGAGTTCGTCCTCGTCAGTGATACCGGCCGTATAATTTGCAAGGATCCGGGACGCGAGAGCCTCACGTAGATGTTCGGAGTCGCCCTCCCTCTTGAGCCGGTCGAACACACGGCCCAGCGTAGCTACTTCGGATGCACTGAAGACGCCAAATTCCTTAGCCTTTCGATTAATCGGCATACCACCCCCTCCGGCAAACGTTCTGCGCAAATAATACGATTCAGGACATCTCGGACAACAAAAAAGCGCGCCGCACCTTTTAGGCACAGCGGGCTAGACGCCTTCATCAGGTGCCAATTATATATCTGACAAAAAGCCGCCTACCGCTTGGCAGCTAGGGCCTTTGCTTCCCGGAGCAGCGATGCCCAATGGAGCCCGAGGAACAAGATAAGCTCTCGGGCCTGTTCTTCGGTGATGCCGGTTTCTTTGACCAAGTCGAACGACGAAATCAATGTTGTTCGGCGCCCTATCCTGTTCGTCAGCCATAGGAAAGCTCCTTACGCCAAACTTCCCTATCTCGCGCTTGTTCCCAATCGCGCGACGGCGCGACGGAAACTCAAGCACGCCATAGAAAGTACCAACGAGCGATGGCGTACCCTACCAAGCCCAACATTGAGAGCACATACAGAACCAGGAAAAACGGAACCACGGACGGTTGGCTGTCGAGGGCGACGTCAGCTACTTCCCATTCCTCAACCAGATTGCGTTCCCGCCTGGCCTCCGTGACCGCCAAACCGTCCGGCCCAATTTTACCGTCGATCTCTCTCGAAATTCTTTGCGTGATATCGGCTAGGATCACTGGATCCTCGGGCAGGTTGCCCGGAAATCCCTCAGGAAGTTTGTCGTCATCGTTCTTGTCCATGGCGCCAACAATGTTCTCTGCCTCACTTGTGTTCCAAGTTTCTAATGTAAAATTTTGATCAAGACCCCGAACCCCCAACGGCGTGGGAAGGGAAAGGGCGGCTGTCGGGAACGACACAATCAACCGTCAACCAGCCACCCAGACCAGCAGTGCGACGCCGATGGCGTAGGGAACCAACCGCCAACGCGGCCCAATGCCAAAGCGGCATTTCGCTGAGAAGTTGCGAAACGCACACCCGCGCCTGATGTTCCGTGCGGGCACCCTCCGATCAGCCCGCGTCCTCCCCCTCCTGGGCGCGGGCTTCATTGCTATCCGACCTCGCAGCATTGGTCTGCGAGAACATGCTGCAAATGCCAAAACTGTTGTCTCAAGCCTTTGCTCCATATTTTAGACACCCCTGAGCTTCCATGAGGCGGTGCAGACGACGCTGGCTAGCCTCGACATTCGGGACGAGGCAAGGTCTGGCCGACTGCTCCCGCACATTAACCGCCTTCGGGACATTGTTGCTCGGCTTTGAGAGCCCCGGTTAGCGGCCGGCGGCGGCGCTGGCGTCAGGTTGGCCAAGCCGAAGGGCTGAAATGTGCGACAAGGCCGCTCAGATCGAACTCCGACCCATCAACCTCTGTTTTCCTCAATTGCGCATTTATGGATGCCGCCGGGAAAGCGGTTCAAGTGGGTGGTGCCCTGGTCTCTAACCTAAACCCTGGCGAGACAGCTTTTGGATCGGCCGCTGTCGACGCATCCAAGCTGGCTATTGCGAGCGCTTCCTGCCGAATTGGGCTGACGCAACCCTAAAATTCGACGACTGATTTCGCCAAGCACGCCCCTTTGCGGGGCGAATCCTTGCGCGCGACTGTCAGAGCCTCCCTCGCTTGCCAAGCATAAACTCTCGGGCACTTGCTGGTTGCTCTCATCTCGCTCCAAGCGTACCCTGACGATTGCGGACGGGCGTTTAAAGCCATCCTTCTATGAGACACGAAGGGGGTAAACGGGACGTAAGACTGTGCTTTTGGCTGTAGCGCTTTCCAGTGGCGACTGTCAGGACCAGATAGGCGGCCGTTACCGTCCATTGTGAACGGAGGTCCACTATGTCCAAGAAGAAGCAACTCGCTGCGGACACGGACAACGATACCTTTCTGTTCGTTAGCAGCACCAACACGAAGAGCGTCATGGCATACGACGGCGAGACCGGCGCCTTTCTGAAAAAGTTCGCCAACGGTGGCGGCCTCATCGAACCCGAAGGCATCGCCTTCGGTCCCGACGGCAACCTGTACGTCGCCAGCCGCAGCGATGAAGTGCTTCGTTACGACGGGGAGAAAGGCAACTTCCTTGATGTCTTCGCCAGCGGCCACGGCCTCGTCGACCCTGCCGGCATCGCATTTGGCGGACCAGACAACGACCTTTTCGTCGCCGCGGGCCTCACCGACGACGGCCTCGGCAACCAGATCCTCCGCTTCGACGGCGACACCGGCGTCTTCGAGGCCGTCGTCGATCCTGCCAACGCGGCCGGGCTCGACGACCCGGAAGCGCTGGTCTTCGGACCGGATGGCCTGCTCTATGTTGCCAGCGCTCCGGAATCAGGACCCGGCGAGGTCCTTCGCTACGACCCAGCGACGAACTCGTTCGTCGACAAGTTCGTCCCCAGTTCGGAGAGCAACATCTTGGATCCGACCGGCATGGTCTTCGGCCCCGACGGCGACTTGTTTCTCAGCAGCGCCGCGACGAGCGAGGTCATGCGCTACGACGGCACGACCGGCGAGTTCGAAGGTGTCTTCATCACCGCCGGCAGCGGCGGCCTCAATGAGGCCGAGGGCATGGCGTTCAACTCGAACGGCAACCTCTTGGTCGCAAGCGAGCTGGGCCACTCGGTGCTGGAGTATGACGGCACCACCGGCGCATTCGTCGGCGAGTTCGTCGTTGCGGGCAGCGGCCACCTTTCGGAGCCGACATTCATCACCTTCGGACCCCCTGAATCGGACTTTTTCATTTGAGGATTCCAGTGTCAAAAGATCGGCCGTCCTAGAGTCGTTTGCAGGAATCGGAACCAGGCGAGCCGCGGGCTTTGGCGCGCGATGTGACATCACCAAAACCCTGGCCATGGGCTAAGGGAGAGGCAAGAAAATGAAATCCCGATCGACATCGCCGTTCGGGACATTGGCGGGGGCGGCTCGCGACTGCGGTTTGTGTCCAGCAGCCATCTACTCACCATCTATTTTAGACACCCCCTGGCTAGCTTCGACATTCGGGACGAGGCAAAGTCCGGCCGACTACTCCCGCGCATCAACCGCCTTCGGGACATTGTTGCTCGGCTTTGAGAGCCACGATTAGCAGCCGAAAATTTCTATGGGGCGTCCTAGGGCGAACACTCAAAAGGTTCGAAAGTTCAAAACGTCACCTGCCTGCGAGTCTTTGCAGGGCACAAAATCGATTAACCGGAAAGCCGTTAATTAAGTTGGCCTAAGCCCTTGTCTCTTATCGGGCTTCTTGAGCTAACTTCCCTCGCGTGCGTGCGCGTACTGGTCGCGGAATTACCCTAGAAATTGGAGGTAATCGCAGAGATTACCGCGCTATAGGGCCGGTCCGTTCTGATAGCAGTGCAGTTGGCGAGATTTCGCATAAGCCTCCGACAGAACTCAAGCGCCCCTGATGAAAAGCCCGCCACCTGAGGCAGCGGGCCAAAAACACGAGGCGCCGCTGAGGCCCGACATCGTGTAGACGCGCCGCCGTTCATCGACGGTTCAGGCTCCTTGGCGTAAACTGGATAGCCAGAAACTGCGTCTTCCTATTCAGAGGAGTCCGCGATGAAAAGGCTCTTACCAGCACTAGCGGCCACAATCTTGGCCGCATCTTTCGCCTTGCCGGTCAACGCCGCGCCGACGTTCATGCAGAAACCCGAGCAAGCCCAGGCCAACGTGGTCGAACCCGTCAAAAAATGGAAAAAGGGGCACGGTAATCGTTACTGGCGGAATGGCCGCCACTGGAACAACCGGTACGCATGGCGGAATGGCCGCCACAGGCGGAATTGCGGCTACTATGGTTCTTGTTATCCACGCCGCTACTACGGCTACCGTAACTACTATCCGCGCTACTATCGGCCGTACTATCCGGGCTACTACCCAGGCTACTATCCGGGCTACTACCCAGGCTACTACCCTGGCTACTATCCTGGCTACTACCCTGGCTACTACCCTGGCTACTATCCTGGCTCGGGAGTGAGCATTTATCTGTCGTTCTAGCCAGCTGGATGCCCCTGCTGAAAGGGGCGAAGCTTGCGCTTGTGCAGCCCTTGCGCGATGGTAGCCGGGCTTGGGGGAAGGCCCGGCGGTCTCCCCCCAAACCGCAAGCCGCTGGGCCGCTCGAGCTCGCGCAACGGATGGCGGGACTTCACTTCATCGCTTAACTTCATGCGGGCATCAAATCGATGACCCGCATGATTGCGACCGCACTGCTCGTGTTCTGGGTGCCTTCGGTCGTATCTGCTTTGGCGCAGGTCCAAACATCGCCCTTCTTGACGGTGAACTTTTTCTCGTTCTGAACGACGGAAAGTTCTCCCTCGGTCAGGTGGCAGAGCATGTCATTCTTCATCACGTTGTCCGGCGTCTTCGCCCCGGGTTGGATTACAACATCGCGTAGCATGACCGTTTTATAAGCTGGTATGACCGAAGCCCGCTCACCAAGCGCTACAACTCTGACACCGGGGCCGACCTCCTTGCCCTCATCGGGGCCGTAAGTCTGTGCGGCGGCTGGGGTCGCCCAAGCGATCAGTGGCGTTGCGGCCACTGTAAGACCGAGTGCAAGTGTGGATCTACGATTGACGGCTTCCATTGCTTCCTCCCTGTTCAAAGTTGGTCGGAAAGGTAGGCCAACAAGTCAGGATGAGCCGCTGCGGCCCAAAGTCAACTGATCTTCCGTTGGGTTTGACCCTAGGGCCGGAGCGATGGCAGAAGACGACTGATGTTCTATAGCGTTGAGGCGCCCTTTTAATCGGCGTCCCAAAAATCCTGCAGTGAGGCGTGCCGAAGGTCTTCCTCGCCCCTGAGATGCTTCACACGGGCTTTGATACCCGGCTTTACCCACTGCGTTGCCGGCCGTTTTGGCATGTCCTTGGGCGGTGGCCCGGCATGTTCCTGGACTCGTTTCCACAGCCGCTTCCGCATCTCGCGATTGACGCTGACGAACGCACTGCCGACATATTTTCGGGTGCCCGGTTCTGCCATGAGTGCGAATGCCGGCTTACCCCGCTCGCGTTCGACGCCGAGAAGTTCAAACTCGCATTCAGTGAAGGACTTTGTCTTCAGCCAATTGGTGGTCGACCCGCTGAAACTGCCAGAGCGAAGATCAAGTGCATTCTTCGGACATGGCAGGAAACCGGCGCTATTGGCACTGAGGAACGCCTCGACAGCAAGCGGAACCCGCTCGCATTTTATGTCTGCGGTGATCCGGCATGAAGACGAAGGCCTCTTCTTCGCCGGCATCTGCCCCACTGCCTCACCTGCGGGTGTGGCAAGGTGTGGCGCCCGTGGCAACTGCACTGCCTCACCACCACCCCTTCATCCTGCCTCAACGCCAGAAGCGCCTCGTGTTGACAAAGGCGTCGTGCGCTTCCGCGGCGTCCTCAAGAAGCTTGG
>NZ_JBVVPX010000070.1:0-9116 GCF_055811375.1 Mesorhizobium sp. WSM4848 | reverse complement strand
GCGAAAACTCGCAACCTGGGATACCGACTACCTGATGGCAGCTCTCCAACTCCGTTAACCTGGACTCGTTGCCCTGCGTCGTGCACCAGTCGCGCGGCACGCCCAGCGTTCCACACCACGCGTGGTCGAGCTTGAGCCCCTTGGTCTGCGGCAGAAGCGTCGTCAGGATTTTATGCAGCTTGTCGATCGTCGCCTGCTGGGTGACGCCTCGAACGTCGGTCTTCGAGCCGAACCGATAGGGCACCCCGCGTCCGCCCATGGCAATGCGTCCTTCCCGGGTGCGCTGGGCGTAGCAGTAAGTGTGCGCGGCGTCGCCGAGCATCTCGTAGCCATCCCAGCCGATTTCGCTCCACAGCTTGTCGGACAACGGCTCGGTGACCACGATGGCGCTGTTGAGCGCCAACCACAGTCTTTCGTGGCCGGCGATTCCCGCGGTAAAACCCTCGGTCGCCCGCACGATCTTTTCGGCTCGCACCACGCCCCGGTTAGTTGCGACCTTGCTCTTCTCGATCGACAGCACCGTCGTCTGTTCGTAGATCGGGACGCCGAGCCGCTCCACTGCCCTGGCGAGCCCCTGCACCAGCTTTGCGGGCTGAACCCGCGCAACTTTCTTGATGACGAAGGCGCCGTACGCGTTGTGTACCGCTATGCGCCGGCGCATCTCGGCTGTATCGATATATCCGACGCGCTCGTCGGTCAGCGCCCAGGATCTGGCATGGGCATACATCGCTTTGGCGCGCTGCTCCTGCGCCTCGTTGGTTGCGACCAGCAGTTCGTCGGTACGGCGAATGTCGGCGTCGATGCCTTCGGTTTCCGCAACCGATATGATCTCGTTCACCGTGCCCGTCATTGCCGCCTGCATGGCGATGACTCCAGCGCGCGAGGTTGCCTTCTCATATTTCTCGCGTGACCATGAGAACCCGCCGGACAGCCAGCCGCCATTGCGTCCCGAAGCACCGAAGCCGGCGAACTCCTTCTCGATGATGACAATGTTGAGGTGGGGCGCTGCCTGCTTCAGATAATAGGCGGTCCAAAGGCCGGTGTAGCCGGCCCCGACGATGCAGACGTCGGCCACGATATCGCCCGACAGCGGCGGCCGATAGCCCGGCACGCCGCCGATGTCGGCATACCAGAATGAAACGTCGCCGTTCTTCTTCACGTCCATTGTCGCAATTTCCCAGACAGGATTCAGGTCAGCGTGAAATCGGCGTTTTCGTCGTCCGCCAGCAGCTTCACGTCGCTGCAGGTCGGAACGCAAGCCATTTGTCGAGACCCGATCCTGGGCGCTGTTCATCTCGCTGGCGGACTTGGCTGCAGGGTTCCGGGCAGCTTCACGCAGGATTTGTGCTCAACACGCCGCCAATCGACCAAACCGACTCGCAGCGGTCGCGGCCATCGCATCGGCGAGGCCCATCTGCCATTGCGTGCGGCAATAGGCGCGGAAATCGAAGCAGGGCAGGCCCGGGCAGACCTCGAACTCGATGAGATGGATGCTATCGTTGGCTTCGACCCGGAAATCGACGGAAAACACGTCCCGCAGGCCAAGCCCGGCGATCAGGCTTTGCGCGATCCGTCGGATGCTTGCATCGGCTTGCGGCTGGCTGGCGGCAACCGGCAGCAGCGCCGGCTCGGCATATGTTCTCGCCGCCCTGGCAGCCTCGCCGGTGTCGCCGTAGAGCGCCAGGCTGTCTTCCATTGTCTGGAAATCACTTCCCGAATCGACAAAGACGACGCCGAGCGCTTCGACGCCGGTGTCCGGCTTCAAGCCGAGAAAACTGGCGCGCGCATTGCGCCCGGTGACGTAGGGCTGCACGACGACATCGTCGCGATAGGCAGCGAAGACGCGCCGGCTAAGCTCAAGCGCGTGGCCGAGATCGCTGCTGCGCGAATCCGGCCAGATGCCGATCTTGGCGCCGAGCCGGTTCGGCTTGACGAACCAGCCGGCTGGCGAAGCCGGCGGCTCGACCAGCCAGCGGCCGTCGCGGGCCAAGCCGGATTGCGGCACCGGCAGGCCGAGTGCGCCGAGCACGGCGCCGGAGCGAAACTTGTCCTGGCAGAGCGCAAACAGCGCATCATCGGCGCCGAGCAGCTTCAGGCCGTTCAGCCTTGCCAGCGCCGGCGCTGCACCGCCGCGGAAATAGGCGATGCCGTCTGTCAGCGTCCACACCAGCGTCGTCTTCGGATCCTCACCGGCAAGCACATTTGCGGCGTCGTCGAGCGTCACCGGCGCGAAGGACAGGCCGCGCGTCTGGCAGGCTGCGGCCAGCGCGTCGAACTCAGGGGCGATGTCGGTCGATTGCGCCAGATAGGAGGCGATTTCGGCGGCGCGCCCCGGCACGTGGCCATCGGCAACCAGCCGTTCGAAGCAGGCCTGTTCCGGCTCGTAGACTAGGATCAGCTTCGGCCTGCGGCTTGACATGACATGAACGATTCCTGGAGATGAACGGGTCCTGGCAGCGCGACTACCTACCATCGCACGACGGATGTATCAGGCTTTCGTGAAATCGACGTCAGCCGGGCGCCTGCGCGACAGTGCTGGCGCGATCTTCCTGTTTGACCATGATCTTTCCGAAAAGGTTCGGGATCATGGTCTAGGCGATCAGCACGCGCGGCTCGAAGCGGCCGTTGACCGGAATGTCGAGCAGAAACGTCATGCCGGCTTGCGGATCCAGCAGGCGCTGTTTCTCATCCTTGCCCGACCAGGCGGAGGTGACCGCCAGCCGGTCGGCATTCCTGCCGACAAAGGCCGGGCAGGACGGCTGCGTCACCGGCATCGCGACCGAACGGATGAGTTTGCCGTCAGGCCCGTAGGCTTCAACGACGCTGCCGCCCCAGCAGGCGTTCCACAGGACACCGTCGCGATCGAGCACCGAACCGTCGATATAGCCCTTGGCCTTGCGGTGATCGACGAAGATTTTTGGCTCGCCAGCCGGCAGGCCGGTCGCCGGATCGCAGCCGACGCGCATCAACAGGCCGGTGCTGGTATCGGTGTAATGGGCGACCGTTCCATCTTCGGAAAAGCAGATCGAGTTCGAGACGGTGATGTCGGAATAAAGCCGGCGCAGCTCTCCTTTGTAGAACCAATAAATCGAGCCAGCGGCCTTTGCCTCGCCCTTGCCCATCGTGCCGACCCAAAAGGCGCCGCAGGGGTGGACGCGCGAATCGTTCGATCGCGTCGTCGGATTGTCGGCCTCGATCGCCGTATGCAGCGTCATCTTGCCGGTCGCCACGTCGCGGACATGCAGGCCGGTTTCGGTGGCGATCAACTGTCTTTTGTCGTCGACGACGGCGATCGCGCTGGCCATCTGGCCAAGCTCGTGGATTTTGACGGCACCGCCGGACAGGCGCTTTTCCAGGAGTTGGCCGTTGACGATGTCGAACCAGTAGAGCGTATCGGTGGCGAGGTCATAGCTCGGGCCTTCGCCGAGCTGACAGACATGGTCGGAAAAAACCGAAACGATGGCTTCGCTCATGGCGCGGCTCCAAACGCTGCGTCCCAGGCTACTGTGGCAGCGCGGGCCCGCGCGACCACCTCGTCGACGCTCATACCAGGCTTGAACAGGCTGGAGCCGAGGCCGAAGACGCTGACGCCGGCCGCCTTGTAGCCGGCAAAGTCCTTCTCCGACACGCCGCCGACCGCGCCGACCAGCGTCTCAGCCGGCAAAACGGCCCGCATCGCCGCGATCCCGGCCGCGCCAAGCACGCTGGCCGGGAAGAATTTCAGCGCCGAGGCGCCGAGCCGGATGGCCTGGAAGGCTTCGGTCGGCGTGAACACGCCCGGCATCGTCACCATGCCGTAATGCATGGCGCGACCCATGACCTCGGCATCGATGTTGGGGCTGACCAGCAGCCGCCCGCCGGCCTTGTTCAGTCCGTCGACATCGGCTGCGGTCAACACAGTCCCTGCGCCGACCAATGCCGTCGCCGGCAGCGCCTCAACAATTCTCGCGATGGAGACAAACGGGTCCGGCGAATTGAGCGGCACTTCGATGGCTTCGATGCCGGCCTCGAAGATCGCCCGGCCGACGGCCACCGCCTCGTCCGGCTTGAGGCCGCGCAGAATGGCGACAAGCCCGCGCTCGAGCCTCGGAAACGATGCGGTCTCGGTCATGCGGCAACTCCGCTTCCAGCAATCATGCCATTTTTGCGCGCCGCCTCGATCAGGCCGGCACGCACCGCCTCGTCGGCATCGACGGCTCTCACCGCAAGTCCGGCAAGACCGAGCGCCTCAGTGTAGAGCGTGCCGAGCCCGCCGGATGCGACCAGCACGATCGACGCCGCGCCTTTTCGATAGCGGCCGCTGGCCGAGGCGATCTCGCCGCCGATCAGCAGGCCTGAAAGGCAGGCAGCGGCATCGTCGGCCTTCAGGTCCTGCAGCAGGCCCGCGGCGCGGATCGAGAACAGTCTCGATGTGACATCGCCGCCCTCGGCCAGCGCTGTCTCGCACCAGCGCCGGAAAAACGGATTGCCCGGTGCAACCGGCTTGGGCTGCTCGCCCAGCGAATGGCGCAGGATCGAATGCGCCGCCAGCACCGAAAACAGCTCGCCGGTCGGCCAGGTGCCAAAACCGGCAACGGCGCCGTCCTCGACCAGTACCCATTTGGAGTGGGTGCCGGGCATGCAGACGAGATGGCGGCCTTTTGCCGGCAAGCCGGCGCCGGCAAGCTGCGTTTCCTCGCCGCGCATGACATCGGGCGCGTCGGCCTGGCGCTGGGCAAGGCCCGGAACGATGCGGATGTCACGGCGCTGGCCGGGGACGCGCGCAGCACCGGCAAGGATGGCGCCGATCGGTGCCGGCACGCTGACATAGGGCGCCTCCAGCCAGCCCTGGCGCGAGCCGGCCATGCCGCAAATGATGACGGGCATCGCTTCCGGCGCGCCCATCGCCGCCAGATGTCCTTCGAGGATGGTCGAAAACCCGACCGCCTGCGCGGTGATCAGCCCGTCGTCGCCGCGACGCTCGGCGAGAACATTTCCGGCCTCATCGACCAGCCAGACCCTGAGACGGGTGGTGCCCCAATCGACGGCGGCGACGGCCGGCGCCTTGCGCGGCGATCCTGGGCTCACAGGAAGCCTCCGTCGACGATCAGCATTTGTGCGGTCAGCATGCGCGAAGCGTCCGACGCCAGGAACAGCACCGTGCCGACGACGTCTTCCGGCTGCATCACCTGCTTGATGCATTGCTTGGCCACGTGGGCGTCGAGCGCCTGTTCGGTGACCCAGAGCTGCTTCTGCCGCTCGGTGATCACCCAGCCGGGTGCGATCGCATTGACGCGAATGCCGTCGGCGCCGAGCTTGCCGGCAAGCCCCTTGGTCAGGCCGACGATCCCCGCCTTGGCGGCGGTATACGCCGGCATGTCGGGGTGATTGATCAGGAACGACGTCGACGTGAAGTTGATGATCGAGCCACCGCCGGCCCGCTTCATGCCCGGCGCTACCGCCTGTGCGGAGAAGAAATGCGGACGCAGGTTGACCGCCTGGTTGTTGTCCCAGAACTCCACTGTGACATCTTCCACCGCGTGGCGATCGTCAAGTGCTGCATTGTTGACCAGCACGGTGACGTCGCCATGCGCCTCTGCCGCCCTGGCGGCCGAGGCCCGCAGCGCCTCGACGTCGCGTATGTCGGTCTTGAGATAGAGGGGGCGGCGGGCGAGATCCTTTTCGATGCGGTCGGCCAGCGCCAGGCTCGGGCCGTCGGCGATATCGATGAAGGCGACCTTTGCCCCCTGGCGGGCAAAACCCTCGGTCAGCGCCGCGCCGATGCCGGAGCCGCCGCCGGTAATCAGCACCGAAGCGCCCTCAAGGTCGGCAAAGCGCGCCGATGGCATCATTTTTTTCTCCCTGCGCATGGCCCCGAAAATCGGTTTCGATTTTCGGAAAGGATCATGCGCAAAATCAAAGTGCTACAGCGTCGTTTGCGCGTCCAAAAGGACGCGCGGCGCCGTAGGCTCGGTCGGCGCGCATCCTAGCCAGCCCGGTCGGGGGAGCAAGGGAGAAAAAGCAAATTCGCGGGCTTATGTCTGACAAGTCGCTCGTCAGATCGCCTTGAGCGCAAGGTGCCACGGAGGGAATTTCTGAGATAGCAGAGCGTGGCATCGAAACCGACCGACCCGCCGAACAGGAATCGTTGATGCCGGCGCAGCCGAACTGGGCAAGGCGCTCCGCCTGCGCCTCACGTACGCTCAGCAGGCAATCCTCAAAATGTCGCGATTGGCAGATGACCGGCGAGGTTGTAAGGGCAAGCACAGCTGCCCATACGATCCGCCGGAGATCCGTCATGCCTCTGAAAATCGCCGTCCAGATGGACCACATCTCCACCGTCTCGATTGCCGGCGACACGTCTTTCGCGCTGTCGCTGGAAGCGCAGCGGCGCGGCCATCAGCTGTTCCATTATACGCCCGACCGGCTGTCGCTGCGTGGCGGCAAGGTGTTTGCCCGCATCGAGGCAATGCAGGTCCGCGACGAGAAGGGCAATCACTATTCGCTCGGCGAAGAAGTGCGCACCGACCTGTCGGAGATGGACGTCATCCTGCTCAGGCAGGATCCGCCGTTCGACATGAACTACATCACCTCCACGCACATCCTTGAGCGTATCCATCCCAGGACGCTGGTGGTCAACGACCCGGCCTGGGTGCGCAACAGCCCGGAAAAGATCTTCGTCACCGAATTTCCCGACCTGATGCCGGAAACGCTGATCACGAAGGACCCGCTGGAGGTCGCCGCCTTCCGCAAGGAGTTCGGCGACATCATCGTCAAACCGCTATACGGCAATGGCGGCGCCGGCATCTTCCACCTGCACGAAGCCGATCGCAACCTCGCCTCGCTGCTCGAAATGTTCGGCCAGATGTTCCGCGAGCCCTATATCGTGCAGCGCTATCTGAAGGAGGTGCGAGCCGGCGACAAGCGCATCATCCTGATCGACGGCGAGCCGGTCGGCGCCATCAACCGGGTGCCGGCCGAGACTGATTCACGCTCCAACATGCATGTCGGCGGCCGCGCCGAAAAAACCGAATTGACAGAGCGCGAACGCGAGATCTGCGCCCGCATCAGTCCGTCGCTGAAAGAGCGCGGCTTCATCCTCGTCGGCATCGACGTGATCGGCGACTACATGACCGAGATCAACGTGACGTCGCCGACCGGCGTACGCGAGGTCAAACGCTTCGGCGGCGCCGATATCGCCAGCCTGTTCTGGGATGCGGTCGAGGACAAGCGCAAGTAGCGCCCATGCTGGCGGAACGGCGGTTTCCCGATCCGTAGCCGATGCGTCGCCATCAAAGCACAACGTTCGATTGTTCCCGTAATGTTCTTGCCTTTGCCCAAAATCTGTGGTTGTCTGAGATGACGCCGTTCGCGGCATGATCGCATGGGCTTCGGGCGAGCCCATGTCCGGGGGCAGAAAAATGGTTGCGCGGGTCCGCACGGTCGCTTTCCAGGGCATCGAGGCCGTGCCGGTCGACGTGCAGGTGATGATCGCGCCCGGCAAGGTCAACATGCACATCGTCGGCCTCGGCGACAAGGCGGTGGCCGAAAGCCGGGAGCGGGTGCAGGCTGCGCTGCACGCATCGGGCCTGTCGATGCCATCGAAGAAGGTCACCGTCAATCTGGCGCCCGCCGACCTGCCCAAGGAAGGCAGCCATTACGATTTGCCGATCGCGCTTGGCCTGATGGCGGCGCTTGGCGCCATTCCAGGCGACATGCTGGCCGGCTATGTCGTGCTTGGCGAGCTGTCGCTCGACGGCACCATCGCCGCGGTGGCCGGCGCGCTGCCGGCGGCGATCGGCGCCAATGCCGAAGGCAAGGGCCTGATCTGCCCTTTCGCCTGCGGCCCGGAAGCGGCGTGGGCCGGCAAGGATTTCGACATCCTGGCGCCGCGCAGCCTGATCGCCATCGCCAATCATTTTCGCGGCACGCAGGTGCTGTCGCGGCCGGAGGCCGGTATCCATACCTCGGCGCGCGACCTGCCGGATCTTGCCGACATCAAGGGCCAGGAGACCGCCAAGCGGGCACTCGAAGTGGCGGCGGCCGGCGGCCACAACATGCTGATGATCGGTCCGCCGGGATCGGGAAAATCGATGCTGGCGCAGCGGCTGCCGTCGATCCTGCCGCCGCTGGTGCCGCGGGAATTGCTCGAAGTCTCGATGATCGCCTCGGTGGCGGGCGAGCTTGGCGAAGGCAAGCTGACCGACCGGCGGCCGTTCCGCGCGCCGCACCATTCGGCGTCGATGGCGGCGCTGGTCGGCGGCGGCCTGCGCGTGCGGCCGGGCGAGGCCTCGCTGGCCCATCACGGCGTGCTGTTCCTCGACGAGTTTCCCGAATTCTCGCCGCAGGCGCTCGACGCGCTGCGCCAGCCGCTGGAGACCGGCGACTGCATGATCGCCCGCGCCAATCATCGCGTCACCTATCCGGCGCGCATCCAGCTGGTCGCGGCGATGAACCCGTGCCGCTGCGGCATGGCCGGCGAGCCGGGCTATCGCTGCCTGCGCGGCGACCGCTGCCGCACCGACTACCAGGCGCGCATATCAGGTCCGTTGCTCGACCGCATCGATCTCCGGATCGAGGTGCCGGCGGTCTCGGCCAGCGATCTGATCCGGCCGGACCGGGCGGAGAAAAGTGCCGATGTGGCGCTGCGCGTGGCCCGCGCGCGGACAACCCAGCGCCAACGTTTCGAGCGGCTCGGCGCGACCTCCGTCACCACCAACGCGCACTGCTCACCCTCAATCATCGAGGAGATCGCGATGCCGGATGCATCAGGCCTGTCACTGCTCAGGGATGCCAGCGAAAAGCTTGGCTTTTCGGCGCGGGCCTATCACCGGGTGCTGAAGGTGGCGCGGACGCTGGCCGATCTCGAGACCAGCGAGACCGTCGGCCGCATCCATCTGGCCGAGGCGATTTCGTACCGCATGAGTTCGGAGCGAATGGCGCAGGCGGCGTGACGGTCCCCTCCCCCCTCGAGGCAGGGGAATCGCGTTTGAGTAGATGGGAAATTGCTTGCCAATTGGCGGGTTGTGGATTCTTGGGAGGGCTCCGTTATTGTGGAGCTCTCGATGGAAACGATCCAGGCTGTGTTCGGTCATCTCGATCCGCGCGACCAGAACGCTCGACACGATTTTTGCGAG
>NZ_JBVVPX010000069.1:0-9840 GCF_055811375.1 Mesorhizobium sp. WSM4848 | reverse complement strand
CCTATCACCGCGTTCCTCGGCTGTTCGCCGCCCTCGCGCTTGCAAGAGGCGACGGGCGATACGGCAGGATCCTCAAACCACTCGCCAAAACCGACCTTCTCATTCTCGATGATTGGGGCCGGAAAAACTCAATGATGACCAGCGGCGTGATGTGCTTGAGATCATTGAAGACCGCTACGAACGCCGATCGACAATCGTCACCAGTCAGCTGCCCCTGGATCGCTGGTACGAGATCATTGCAAACCCAACTCTGGCCGAGGCCATCCTGGACCGCCGTTCACAACGCATGCGAAAACAGCGCTCGCCAAGAGCGTCTGAAACAGCGCAAGCTTGACCGGAAACGAAACCCAATCCAAACATCAACCAGACCCAGGATCAGTCCGAAAAAATGGCCGGCTTCAAATCGGAACACCGGCCGGAATGAAATCGGAATGACTGGCCGGCTTCAAATCGGAATCGATGGCCGGCTTCGTCGGAATACGCAGAAAAAATGATCCTCGCGGGGAAGCACAAGGCCATCGCGATCACCGCGATCGCTAGAGAAATGGGGCTTTCCTATGGGCTATCGGCCAGGAAGTGCAACCAGCTCACCAAGCTTAGCCAAGCGCCCGCATATCGCGCGCATTAGAAAGAGGAAAAAAGATCGATCATCTGCTGATGCTCAATATTGGAGGCAGGGCCCCGGTCGGGGAATCTTCGATGGAACTGAGTGGCCGACTACGTCGATGCCCGTCCTTAGATAGAAGCAGCCCCAGGCGTACACACGGAAATGCGGTATCCAACCCGCGTATAAGAGTTTGCAAACCGTCGTCTTGAGGTCCTGTCTCCTATATTGCGCATTAGCTACGCTATGCAGGACCGGCCATTATTGGCGGGATGAACAGTCGTGGCCATGCCGCTTGCATTTGAACATAAGAGTTCTAACGACACGGACATTGCGCCAAGATTGGTTCGGATAGCGGCTTGGGTGTCGGCCCCGTCAGTGTTCAAAAGCATGATTGTCTCCAGAGTGGGATATTGAGCAACCTCACTTTGGCAGAGCCTAGGCCGCTACCCACTCCTCATGGGATCTATGACGGGCACACGCTCTCACGCACCGTCGGTCAGGCTGTTGCCATGGGTGGTATCGATCCGGATCGCATCTAGGGTCGACAAGGGCTATCGCGGTCATGATTACACCGGATCGGCGTCGGTGATGATTGCCGGAAGCCGGCGCGGGCTGACGCCGACCATGCGACGGGAGCTGAAACGACGATCGGCCATCGAGCCTGCCATCAGCCATATGAAGGCCGATGGCAGGCTGGCCTCGGGCATGCTGGCGACGCCATCAATGCACTGCTCGTGGCCGCAGGTCACAATCTGCGCCTAATCCTGGCGAAACTGGCTCTTTGGCGTGCCTTCATCAAGGCCGCGCTCACCGTTCTCATGGCGAAATTGGATACCTCTCCAGATCTTCCCACTGCCAGAAGATCAATGATTTAGCCGTTGTTCAGGGCCGACTTATTCCTTCCGAGAGGGCTGCCCAACGCACCTTCAGATATAGTTCCACTGTGTGGAATCCCCAATTCTCCTCGACACTCTGCAGAACGAAAACAGATAATCGGGTTCTACTGCGCCGGCAGGATTATTCCGCCGCAACCGTGGTCGACTTGCTTACCGGCGCTCTCAGATTGAAATCTTTGATTGAAATCTGATTTCTTCGTAGGCTGGCTTGCTCCGCTGGAGGTTATCACAAAGAGCTGCGAGCAGTTCGAGAGCTCTCCGGTCATAACCAATACGGTCAGATCATAATTTCAAGAGCTTGTACCTGATTTCGAGATGTCTAGGATAGGCGCGGCCGAGACCGTTCGGATCGGATGGGCGCGAACCGTGCTGGTCAGCGGTTTAATTTGCACTGAATTCAAGTATAAAATGGGCAATGTAATGAAAGGTGAAATGGTCACGGCCGTGAAGTCGTGACGCGTTACGGATCTGTCACCGCGGTCGAGGGAATGTCCGTCGACGTGAAAGCGGGGAGTTTCTCTCGCTCCTAGGTCCCTCTGCTTCTGGCAAGGCGACCCTTTTGATGATGACCGCGGGCTTTGAACGGCCTACTGCGGGGTCTCATTGAGGTCGGTGCAACCGATATGACGCATGTTGCTCCCAACAAGCGCAATTTGGGGATGGTCTTTTAGAAGTATGCCCTCTTCCCCACATGCCGGTGCACGATAACGTCCAATGCGTATACGCAAGATCGACCGTGCGCAGATGGAGCGGCCGGTCGAGGCGGCACTCGCCATGGTCCAGCTCGGCGCCTACGGCAGTAGGTAACGCGGTGGACGTCGGCGGCGGATCTCACGCTGACGCTGGCCTCCGGACCAGCGCCAGCGTGTGCCAACTGTTAGACCGAAAGTCCTCCGTCCTATCTGCTGGGATAACGCCAGCCGGTTCGACATCGATTAGGGAAGCGAGATGGACTCCAATACGCCAAAGGAAGTTGATCTGATCATCAAACGCGGTCTGTGCGTCACGAGTGATCCCGATCATCCAACTCATACATCTGGATCCATTGCTGTCAGTAGCGGAACCATCGTGGCAGTCGGCTGCGATGAGATAGTGGCGACCAACTACTATTCTGGTAATGTCATCGACGCCGATGGCGCGATCGTTCACGCGGGCTTCATAGATCCGCATGTACACCTGACGTCTGCAGCCTTTCACGCATTTGACCTGGACGCACTGGCCAGTTGTGGCCCAACATATGTCGATCTTAAATGTGCGACCGACGAAGATATTACCGCCGCGCTGTCGTCCGCTTTCGCTATCGCTATGCTGCGAAAGGGATATACTTTATTTTCGGAAGCTGGGACGGTATTCGAAACAGACGCCATGGCCGATGCAGTGGCTGGATGCGGGGTCCGGGCGCTTGTCTCTGCCCCCTATGCCTGGGATGAACTGTCGGTGATGAGAGTGTCTTCGCGCAGCCTAATTCCGGAGAAGATGCTCAACAGGGCTCCGCCAGATTTTGCCACGTCGATTGAAGCGCTGGAAAGGGAGCTTCGGCGAAACTCGGATCCTAAAAACCTCGTGCAAGGCTTTGTTTGCATCTATGGCGAAGGCTGTTGTAGTGATGAGCTGACTATCGCGGCTAAAAGCCTGGCTCGCCAGCACGACACCATATTCAATCAACACCTTGGCTACCTTGCTGATGCATACGCCGCCGAATATCAACAACAGGGCGAAAGTGGCGTGCGGCGGTTGCAACGGCTCGAAGTGCTCGACAATCTAACAACGCTGACACACTTAAACGCCATCTCTGCTGCTGACGCCGATATCATTGTTGCCGATGGCGTGAATGTCATTTGGTGTCCTCTTAGCGTGCTTCAGCGTGCTCTCTTCGTTAACAGCGAAGTGCAGCAAATCGGGCTGTTCCGTCGTGGCGTATCGGTAGCTATCGCGATCGACACTTTGCTAAGCTTCCCCCTGGGGTCGCCTGCGATCGCGGCAAGCCTCCTAGCCGGCTCACTTCGTCAGCCGCTGTCGAACTCCGACATCCTGAGCATGCAGACGTTGGACGCAGCCCGCTGCCTTGGGCAGGACGCCCGCCTCGGCAGCCTTTCTGTTGGGAAGAAGGCCGACATCGTAGTCCGAGCAAAGGGAGATATCACGCAGAGCCCGGCAGGGATCGCAGACAATCTCCTCGGTATCTCGGGGGCCGCCATTCCGGTCGATACCGTCGTCATAGACGGTAAGATTGTGATGCGTGAGGGAGCCGCGACACTCGTCGATGAGCATATCGTTCTCGCCAAGGCGCTAGTGGAGCGCCAACGGCTCCTGCAACGAGCCGGCTTTTGATAACGATGAAGCTATAGTGCATTGGTTCATGATCGTTTATGATGCCATGGTCGTCGATCTACAGGCATGGTCACAGCTGTAGGGGTTATGCAAGGTTGCTGGTCTGAGACCCTTGATTGATGTTTTGAAGGGAAGGCAACAGAACAAATTGTCTGCAATTTACGAACGCTTAGCTGCTGGCAGGACCTTCGTTCGTTTGCTATCGCATCCGAGCGGCTTGACTGACGCGGTTCGCACCGTCCCCCCAACCAGCTTTGGTGAAGGTTACGAGGATGCGTTCCCACGGCATGACGAAGTTGTGATCACTGCTAAACATATCACCGCCAGTAAGACGTTCGAAGACAGGGAACCTGGCCTTGGACGCATCGTTTTTCTGTTTCATCTCCAAGGACATCGGATCTTAGACATGCCGAGCCTCGGCCGGCGGGAGCTCCGCCTTCCGACACTTGTGATCTACCACCATGCGGAGGGCGCGCCTCGTACAAGCGTATGGACTAAAGGGGATACGGAAACCTCAATTCTCATCGGCTTCTGGCCAAGTCGTCCTCCCAAGATCATCGAGAAAGTGGCCGCCATAAGCGAGTTCGTCCAACAGCTAATCCCGCGATCCAGCGATCCTTCGTTTTGGCTGGAATTTCCGCTTACTCTCGATATGGAGCGGTCTGCGAGACAGATAGTGGCACCCACGGTGCATCAATTGGTCATCCATGATTTTCTTTCCGCGAAAGCTGATGAATTACTTTGTCTTGGCATAGATGCCGCGCTGGTAAAAGCGAGAAGAGCAGAAGGTCATCCCATCGACGACGGCGAAAAACTCGATCGGGCGGTTAAGGTCATTGAGGAGAATTTCCGAACGACGCCCACTATGGGGTTCATTTCGGAGCAAATAAAGGCTCATCCAACCGTGATTTCGAACCTATTCCTTGAACGGTTCGGCTGCACAATTTCCATGTACTGCGCGCGAAAGCGGATGGAGATGGCAAACCGCCTGCTTCAGACGACGGAAATGCCGCTAAAGCAAGTCGCGTACGAAGTTGGCTACAATCACGTCGCGAACTTCAATTTGGCATTCAGAAGAACATTTGGTGTGACCCCGGCACACGCGCGCCGTGGGGATGCATCGGCGATTCAAGGCTCCGCATCATAAAAGTTCCACCTTTGCAATAAAGCTCTGAGGTCGCAATCTTGCATTAGGACCTCTATTGTCTCCCAAGCATTACGGTCGGCGTTCTGAAGGTGAGCCGGACTAGCGTTAGCGGGCGATGTTCGGCGACATCGTAATCTACAAGATCGTTTTCTGGCGCAGGTGGTCGCTAACACAGCTCCGGCAAGGCTGCGCGGCCGTGTGCGGTCCGACTTTTATCCGGCGGTAAAACGAAGCCGTCGCAACTTCGGCATATGGAGCACCAACATGCTGGTACAAAAGCAGGCTGACACCCTTTCCCTTGCTCAGGTTCTAGAAGAACTCGAAAGCAACTACCGAAAGCGTAATGCCAAGAGCCACCAACAGGTGCAGCGTGCTTCTGAGGTCTTGCCA
This sequence comes from Mesorhizobium sp. WSM4848, assembly GCF_055811375.1. Taxonomy (NCBI): domain Bacteria; kingdom Pseudomonadati; phylum Pseudomonadota; class Alphaproteobacteria; order Hyphomicrobiales; family Phyllobacteriaceae; genus Mesorhizobium; species Mesorhizobium sp. WSM4848. The sequence goes on along the minus strand of NZ_JBVVPX010000069.1, from coordinate 4,469 downwards.
GGGGGAAGCACCCGATCCGTTTTGCACTTTGATCCCTTTCCCCTGGTGATCAGCAAAGCTTCGGGAAGCACGGTCACAGACTTGGACGGGCACACCTATGTCGATTTTTCGAACGACTTCACTGCAGGGTTTTACGGTCATAGCGATCCGGTGATCGCCACGGCAATGACGGAGGCGATACACTGCGGGTTGAGTTTCGGTGGACCCAATCTGTATGAAGAGCGATTGGCCCGGAACATCTGCCGTCGCTTTGCCTCCATTGACCGAGTTCGCTTCTGCAATTCGGGGACTGAAGCGAACCTCATCGCATTCCAATTGGCTCGCCAAGCAACTGGACGTAACAAGATTCTGGCGTTCAATGGTGGCTATCACGGCAGCATGATTAGCTTCCTGGGTGGAATGAACCTCAACTACGGAACCTCTGATTTCGTGTTCGCCGATTTCAACTCTGCTCCATCAGTCGAAGCTTCCGCCAACAGCGTCGGTGATGACCTCGCCGCCATCGTTGTCGAGCCCATGATCGGCAGTGGTGGTGGGATTCTCGCCAATCGCGAGTTCCTTCAATTCTTACGCGAATACACACAGAAGCACAGCGTCCTGTTGATCTTTGATGAGGTGCAGACAGCCCGTATGGCGGGCGGCGGTCTACAAGAATTTTTCCACATTCGTCCAGATCTGACTACGCTGGGCAAATTCTTAGGCGGTGGTGCGAGCTTCGGGGCCTTCGGCGGCTCATTGGCCGTCATGACTCTTCTCGATGCAACAAAGCCGGGAGCCATTCCCCATGGTGGGACGTTTAACAACAATATCCTGTCCATGGCCGCGGGCGACGCCGGCCTGAGCAAAGTTGCTACACCATCAGCAATCGAGGCAGCCAACGGGCTTGCTGCGGGCCTTCGCGAACGGCTGTGTCGAGTCGGCAGCAGACTGGGAATTCCGCTGCAGCTTGGCGGATATGGAACGATCATCTCGATCCATTTCCAAGACAGTCCGATCACGCGCCCTTCAGATATCAAAACCAATGCGCAACAACGAAAACTCGTTCATCTTGAACTGCTGGCGCGGGGCATTTATGCGGCTCGGCGCGGCACCATCAATTTTTCGCTCGCAACCACATCGGCCGACGCACAAGCGTACGCGGACGCTTTCGAGGAGGTTTGTGCGACACATTCTAACTGGCTGCGGAACAACTAGAAGTTGACCGAAAATGGCATGGCGCGAAGCTCCACTGCGTCGAGCGCTCGTATCGCCGCGATGACCAAAACTGATGTTCTGGCCTCAGCAATAGAATGGCGCCGCGATTTTCATCGTCATCCAGAACTCCTTTTTAACCTTGAGAGGACTTCTGGCCGGGTGGCGGACTTGCTGCGTAGTTTCGGATGCGACGAGGTGGCCACGGGTATCGGAGAGACCGGCGTCGTGGCGGTACTAAAAGGTGATCAGCGTTCCGGCTCACTCACTATTGGGATAAGAGCCGATATGGACGCACTTCCCATCGCCGAAAAGACTGGGCTGGAGTTCGCCTCAACCGTCCCCGGAAGAATGCACGCATGCGGGCATGACGGCCACACTGCAATGCTTCTCGCTGCTGTAAAACTACTGGCAGAGAAGCGAGATTTTCCGGGAGTTTTTGTTGCCATATTCCAACCCGCCGAGGAAGGCGGCGGAGGCGCGAAGGTCATGATCGACGAAGGGCTTTTCGACCGGTTCAAGATCGACGAGATTTATGCCCTACATAACATGCCTGGACTGCGAATCGGATCGTTTGCTCTTTCCAGCAATGTGATGATGGCCGCGTCCGATAGGTTTGACCTTAAGGTTGTCGGAACGGGAGGACATGCAGCGCGCCCGCATGAGACAGTCGATCCTATTGTCATCGCCAATCAAATAATCAACGCTTTTCAAACGATCGTTTCGCGGAGCGCCGATCCCCTCGATCCGATGGTGGTATCCGTCACATCGATCCGCGCGGGCGAAGCATACAACGTCATCCCCTCGGAAGTTTCCCTGAAGGGTTCTGTCAGAACGCTGTCGGACAAAAATCGAGAGTTGGGGGAAGGCCGGATCAGAAGCATCGCGTCTTCTATCGCGAGTGGCTATGGGGCTGAAATCGAACTGATGTATCACCGTGGATATCCGTCGACGGTGAATCACGCCGAGCAAGCCATGGTTCTTGCTGACGTTGCCTCAAGCGTCGTCGGAGAGGCTCTAGTCGATCGCGCGACTCCGGCGCTAATGGCGTCGGAAGACTTCTCGTATATGCTTCAAGAGCGTCCAGGTGCCTTTATCTTTCTGGGCAATGGCACGAGCCACGGTCTTCATCATCCAAATTATAATTTTGATGAGAACGCCCTAGCGTATGGGATCGATCTTTGGGTGGAACTGGTGAGAAAAGTTCGAAGCGGATAGCGACGAGCAAAAGGATGACGTCCCAGGGAATTTTTTTAATCGCGTTTGTCAAACTGGTTGGGCTTTGTTGCGCAAATCGCGCTTCGGGCGGAGTTGCTCTTTCCCTGGACAGATCTATCCCGCGCGCCGCGTGAACGGCGTTCCGAGGGCAGTGAAGCGGCTCAAGATGGCTGCCCTGATCTGCAGCTCGGCCGCATGGCGGTCGAAATCGCGCGACATGACGCGTCCAGCCAACAACTTGAGGCAGCGTATCTTGGCCTCGACCAGACCTCGTCGGTGGTAACCGGTCCAGCGTCGCCAAATTGCCCGGCCAAGGCGGCGTTGAGTTCGCAGCGCCTCATTGCGGGCTGTCGCTCCCGCCGTTCGCTCCTTCCACGGCTTGCCGTTTTTGCGGGGCTGGATAACCACCACCGCCCCGCGCTCGGCAATGGCCGCGTGACAGGCGCGGCTGTCATAGGCACCATCAGCCGTCACCCCACATCGATGGTGCGGGGTCGAACGTGAACGTTGTGCGGCCAAGCTGCGTTCTGCAGTTATATGGATGCCTGATGAGATGGCGCAGCGTAAGCGCTGTTCTCAGGCCACGGCCTCGAGCTCGGGAGCCGGGATGTAGGCCCATGGCAGCAGATCGTCGATCTGGCTGTTGGGGTGGCTGTTGACGATCCTGGTGAGGACATCAGCAAGATAGCCGAGCGGCTCGACACCGCTGAGTTTGCAGGTTTCGATCAGCGACGTGATGACTGCCCAGTGTTCGGCGCCGCCGTCGGAGCCTGCAAAGCGCGTTCTTGCGGTGAGCGCAATCGGACGGATTGAGCGCTCGACCACGTTGCTGTCGATCTCAATGCGGCCATCGTCAAGGAAGCGCGAGAGGCCTTTCCAACGCGAGAGCGTGTAGCGGATCGCCTCGGCGAGCTTGGTTTTCTGGCTGATCAAGCCGAGCTTTTCGCACAGCCAGGGTTCGAGAATCGGCGATGATAGCGCGGCTATTTTCCTGACGCATCGCACGGCGCTTCCTCGGCCGATTGGCCGCGGATGCGGTCCTCGGTCATATAGAGCTCGGCGATCCGTCTCAGCGCCTCACTGGCGATCGGCGCGGGACCGGCTGCCGCCAGTTCATAGAAGCGTCGGCGCACATGTGCCCAGCAGAAGGCGAGCGTGACGCCGCTTTTGTCGGCCAGCACGCGATAGCCGCCATAGCCGTCGACCTGCGAGATTCCGGTGAAGCCTGCGAGATGAGCGATCGGACGCTCGGCCTTTCGGTCCGGCGCATAGACATAGGCGACGCCCGGCGGGTCGCTCCCATTCCATGGCCGGTCATCGCGGGCATAGGCCCAGAGTTGGCCGGTCTTCGTCTTGCCGCGGCCAGGATCGAGCACCGGCGCGGTGGTTTCGTCAGCAAAGAGCTTCGGCGAAGCCTTCAGCTTGCCAAGCAGCCGCTCATGCACCGGGCGCAGATGCCAGGCGGACCCAGTCGGCGAGCGTGGAACGATCGAGATTGATGCCTTGCCGGGCATAGATCTGCGCCTGACGATAGAGCGGCAAGTGATCGGCGTATTTGGAGACCAGCACCCGGGCGACCGTTGCCTCGGTCGGAAGACCACCCTCGATCAACCGGGCCGGCGCGGGAGCCTGAACGACCACATCCTCACAGGCGCGGCAGGCATATTTGGGCCGGCGCACGACGATCACACGCAGCTGCGCCGGAACGATGTCGAGCCGCTCGCTCACGTCCTCACCGATCCGATGCAGGCCATTGCGGCAGCACGGGCAAGCATGGTCCTCGATGTCGACGACCATCTCGACACGAGGAAGATTCGCCGGCAGTGCACCCCGGTTGGCCCGGCGTTTGGCAGTCTTTGCCTGGCGCTGGTCCGGAGAGGCCCCCTCGGCCTCTTCCTCGCCGGCCGCCTCGATCTGTTCAGCCTCCTCGAGCCCAAGAAGGAGCTGATCCTCGGGGAGCGTCTCGGCACGCCGGCCGAAGCGATGACGCTGTAATTCCTTGATGATCTGAATCAGACGGGCATTCTCGACGTCGCGCGCCAGGACCATCGCCTTCAGCG
>NZ_JBVVPX010000068.1:0-10338 GCF_055811375.1 Mesorhizobium sp. WSM4848 | reverse complement strand
GAGGCTGATCTGCGTCGTGGTCTGTCAATCGTCCGCGAAAGCATCGGCGCTGTGCAGAGCAGTATGGAGAAAAACCCCGCCGAAACGACCACCGAACTCGAGGTCGACGCGTAGCGGCGTCTGTTGTGGACGTTAGCCCCAGTTGAAGCATCAACCAACGTGGCACGAGGCACGGTAATGAAAGCGACGACCGACGGAACGATCGGCCTGATGGATGGCGAGCACGTCAATATCTATGTCAACGGGAAGCTTCGGCCCGCCCACTCTTCGGCCCGGATCCCGATCGTGAACCCGGCGGATGAGCGGAAATTTGCGACAATACCCGATGGCGACAAGGACGACGTTTCTGCCGCGGTGAACGCCGCACGAGAGGCGTTCAGAAATTCCGGTTGGCCGCAGTTGCCTCCATCGGAGCGAGCCAAATATTTGCGCAGGCTTGCCGCTGCAATCGACGATCGCGCCGAGCAACTCGGTGCGATCGTCACTGCGCAGATCGGCATGCCGCTAGCAAGTTCGGTGCAGTCGAATGGCAACGGCACATCGAAGTACTATCGTTATTACGCTGAACTCGCTGATCAGCTTGAAGTCGAATCCGAGCGTATCGGACATGGTTTGCGCACGATTATTCGGAGAGAACCGGTTGGTGTTGCCGCATTGATTGTGCCGTGGAACGGCCCCCAAGGAGCGATAGCGTGGAAGCTTGCACCAGCGCTGGCCGCCGGTTGTATAACAATTATCAAGCCTCCACCGGAAGCATCACTAGATTCGTATCTGCTCGCGGAAGCCCTGGACGAGGCAGGCATTCCCCCCGGCGTTGTGAATATCGTCTTCGGTGGGCGCGAAACAGGAGCGCTGCTCGCGTCGCATCCGGGGGTCGACAAGGTGTCCTTTACCGGGTCAACGCACGCCGGTCGCCATGTTGCACTGGCCTGCGCCGAGCGCTTCGCGCGCTTCACGCTCGAGCTTGGTGGTAAGTCTGGGGCCCTGCTGTTGGACGATGCCGATCTCGACACGTTTCTTCCATTGGTTGCGCCCGCGTGCATACCGTTCAGCGGTCAAATCTGTCACGCACTGACTCGGGTGCTTGCTCCACGCGCGCGCTACGATGAAGTGGTCGATGGGATCGCAAGTAAGATGGCCGATCTCGTCGTGGGCCACCCGCTCGATCCCGCGACGCAGGTAGGACCACTGGTGGCGAAGAGACAGCGCGATCGCGTGGCGGAGTACATAGCTTCTGGACGCACACAAGGGGCAAAGGTCGTGACCGGTGGTGGCCGGCCGGAGGGCCTGGACGTCGGCTATTACATCCAGCCGACGGTTTTCCGCGACGTCGACAGCTCGATGCGGATCGCCCAGGAGGAGATCTTCGGGCCAGTGGTGTCAGTGATACCGTACGACAACGAGGAGGAGGCGCTCGCGATATGCAACGGCACGGCATACGGCCTTGGCGGAGCGGTGTTCACATCCGACCCCGAGCGAGGCCTGGCAATTGCGCGCAGGGTGGAGGCCGGCGTCGTCGGGATTAACCGTTACACACTTCACATCGACGCGCCATTCGGCGGTGTCAAAGGAAGCGGCCTTGGCCGCGAGCTAGGGCCAGAGGGGTTGGCGGCATTTCTTGAGACGAAATCAATTTTCCCGCCACAGTAGTAAGATGGGGTGCAGCCGAGGGTCCACCGAGGGTTGCGTCTGGCTTCTGACTTGCGCTGCCTCCAACTCACGTTCCGGTCAGATTTCTATCCGACTAGTATCATCGGACGTAGGTCCACAGGCACTAGTCGTCCGCCAACTTGACGAGCCCTAAGACCATGAACAGCAGCTTGCTTCCGTTGAGCACAATCCGGCAAGAATTTCCTGCAACACAAAACTTCATCTACATGGATGTTGCGAATCAGGGACTAATCTCCCGAACCACAAGAGCATCTTTCGAAAAGCATCTCGACAACAGACTCTATGGTGAAAATGATGAGCTGAGCCAGTTAAAGGATGTTGAAAAGACTCGCGCCAGGTTTGCCCAATTAATCGGAGCAGACAGGGATGAAATAGCTATCACAAAGAACGCGTCAGAGAGCATCAACATAATCGCTAACGCCATCAAATGGCGTCCTGGAGATAGCGTAGTGCTGTGCCCTCAACTGGAGCATGCGAACAACATTTTACCATGGCTTCAGGTCAAGGCCTTACATAATGTTCAGCTGAAAGTCGTGGAGCCGCATAACGGCGCAATTCCAGTCGAGAAGATTATCAATGCCCTCAATTCCAGCACACGCGTTGTGGCGCTTTCGACGGCTACGATGGTTCCTGGTTTTCGGACGGCGACGGAGCAAATCGCGCAGGCCTGCAGGCATCGAGGCTCGTTCCTTTTGGCGGATGGAACCCAGTCCGTAGGGATACTCCACACCGACGTTGCTCAACTGGGTTTGGATGGTTTGGCGGTCTCGACCGTGAAGGGCTTGATGGGCCTCTACGGATCGGGATTTCTTTTCTGCCGTCGCGAGTGGGCCGATCAGCTCAATCCAGCCTATCTTGCTCGGTTCAGTGTCGATCTCGGAAACGCACCGGAGTCGGCTCCCATTCTCAGCGCCGTCAAACTGCGAGCTGGAGCCCCGCGTTTTGACATTGGCCACTACAACTTCCCGGGCATGATCGCCGCCTACGCCTCTATGGGGCAATTGCTGGAGATCGGAACCGAGGCAATAGACAATCACGTCACATCTTTGGCAAAGCGATTGGCTTTGGGACTCTTGGAATTGGGATTGCCTGTCTGTGGCGGGCCACCCGGCAAGCAGACAGGGAGTATCATAGCTGTCGGTGATCTGGCTATGCTCTCCGGTGAGCAGGAGCCGGACCCCGATATTCAAGCCCTACACAGCTACCTTAACGACAGTAAAGTTATCGCCTCAAAGCGCCGCGGGATGCTAAGATTTTCTCTCCATCTTTATAATACAGAGGCCGAAGTTGACTGGGTTATTGGCCTAATCAAGAGTTGGTCGAGGTAATGACCACCATAGGTGCATGTACAGGAAAGTCTATGTCATCACTCAGTGCAGATACCGTCGCGCTTCTCAAGGATCTGGTAAAAATCGAGAGCGTGAACCCATCGCTATCGTCGACGGGCAGCGGAGAAAGGCGGGTGGCTGAATATCTCGAGGGGTTTTGCAAGGAGCGAGACCTGCAGTATGAACTCCAACACGTTGTTGACGGCCGCTCGAACTTCCTGACCTCAGTTCCAGGCAGAGATCCTGACAGGCGCGTTCTTTTTATCGCCCATATGGACACGGTGCCAACGGACAATTGGGCCACGAACCCTTTTCTGGCAGTGCAGAAAGATGGCCGAGTTTATGGTCGAGGCAGTTGTGACACAAAGGGTTCGCTTTCGGCGATGTTGATGGCCCTCACTACCCTGGGAGACCGCCAACCTAACGCTACAATTGTCGTTGCAGCCAGCATCGATGAAGAGTACCGGAAGATCGGAGCCCGCGCTATCGCGTTCTCCGGCACGACGTATGAGGCTGCGGTGGTTGGTGAACCAACAGAGCTAGAGCTTGTGGTCGCTCATAAAGGTTCAGTCCGCTGGCAGATCGAAGTGCAGGGGGTCCCTGCTCATACCTCGAAGCCTCACCTCGGCGTGAATGCCATAACCGGTATGGCAAAGGTTATATTGGCGCTAAACGAACACGGTCAAGATCTCGCCTCGCGCACGCAACCTTTGGTCAGCCCCCCAACTTTAACGGTAAGTCTTATTGAGGGCGGATTGGAACTTACGACTGTTCCTCCATCATGTCGCATCTGGATTGATCGACGACTCGTTCCAGGAGAGAGGCCCGGGCAGGCGTTGCAAGAAGTAGAAGACATACTGCAGGGGATGCGAGATCGCGAAGGCATTAAGGTCAGATCATTGCTGCCCGCGTTGGAAGACCCGGCTCCGAACAGTGCCGAGTCCAGCAAAATTGCAGCGGTGGCAGCGGCAGCATGTGCCAATGTTGCCGGGACCGGAAGATACATTGGCGTGCCATATGGAACAGATGCCAGCCAGCTCTCACTTGCGGGAATTTCGTGCATTGTTTTGGGGCCTGGAAGTATTGATCGCGCCCACACGAACAATGAATTTGTTGAATTGGACCAATTGGCGAAGGCTGTTGAGATATATCAACAGATAATGCTTAGTTACTGAGGTGATCGAACGATCCCGGTTACCTCCAAGGCGATCGCTTGGACCTACGGCGCTAAGAGGCCACCCCAATTCTGGCCAGCCGCTTTCTTTGATCGCCTAGAAATGTCGCACACACTGTAAAAAGTGTTGTTTGAAAGCGCCGTGGCGATGCTACTCGCGCAGGCCTACAGAAGTCACTGTTTGGCTGTGCGTTGCGGCCACAGAACGACACCGTTGCGCGGGTGGGCTCTCGAGAAATTTAGGCAGAACTTTCGGCGTCGCCTGGAGCAATAGCACAATAGCAGTGATAGCATGTTGTGACTGACCCATTGATGCTCGTCGGGCTGCGTCGGGGGCGGTTGATGGTGAATAGGTATCCGTCCGGTGAAGCGTCACTGGAGGGGTACTGAATAGGCGTCGCAAGCGAATCTGCATCCACTACAATCAGCGCGGCTTCGCCCTCGACACTTCACAAAACCGGCCCCAAGGACCGGCGACAGAAGAAAGGTCAGTCTCATCGAGAATTCATCGAGCACACGTTAATCGGGAGCGGCGACCAATATTTGGGCGGCTCACAGACGCAGCGTGAGTCTCGAAGCGCAACGTGCATTTCAGTGAGCTGACATGCCGAAAACTCGTAACGACAGCGATTGCTGTGATTCACGGTGCGCCTTCAGTGTGCTTTATCAATGCCCTCCTGGCAAAATTAACCCCGCGAACTTGCCATGTTACAGCATCAGACACTGCGCGTTTCCGCCGCAGTTTTGCAGATTTCCTGCGCGAGACCGCTGGAGATCGCCGACAGAACGACTCCGATCCCTGCTACGGTCAAACAACACAACGTTCCTTTGGTGAGGGTAGGCTGAATGAAAGTTCCGGGTATGAATAGTGCCGCTATTCAAAAAGATCTCGCATTTCCGATCGAAGAATTCCAACGGCGGCTAAAAATTGTTCGTCAAGAAATGGCGGAAAGAGGATTGGACTTGCTGGTGGTGAGTACGCCTGAAAATATCTATTATATGAGTGGCTATCACACCGTAGGGTATTTCAGCAGTCAGTTTCTGCTTGTCCCAATTTCTGATGATTTAATTCATATAACGCGGGGCATCGAAGAGACGAATGTTAAGGTTTTATCATGGATTGAGCGATCGACCAGCTATATGGATCACGAGGCACCGATCGAGCTTCTCGCCGCCACTATACGGGAGATGGGCTACTCGAATGCGGTCATTGGTATTGAGAAGATTAGCTGGTTTCTGTCGATCGTCGACTACGAGCGACTTAAAGAAATACTCGGCGACGCGAAGTTCCAGGATGGATCCCTGACGGTTGAAGCTTCGCGCGTTGTTAAGTCAGATCTGGAGTTGGAGTATATTCGCCATGCTGCTCGTATTGCTGAGGCCGGCATGGAGGTCGGCCTCGATCAGATTCATGCTGGAGCTAACGAGAATGACATCGCGGCAGAGATCCAGCGGACGGTAACAATCTTGGGGAGCGAATACCCGGGGTTGCCTGTGTTTGTCTCCTCAGGGGTGCGTACTAGCCAAGCTCATGCCACGTGGGCTGGACGAAAAGTTCTCGAAGGTGACCCCGTCCTTCTGGAAATATCGGGGTGCGTGCGGCGCTATAGCGCTGCTCTCATGCGCTTAGCCGTGGTTAAGCCAGCAAATCGCGAACTGGAGCGGATGGAAGAGGTGTCACGCAAGGCGCTTGAAAAGATGCTGGACGCCATAGGGCCTGGTAGGCCATTAGGGGAAGTTTGGAATGTATGGTCGACTACGGTCACTGACGGCGGCTACGAAGGCCGCTTCAAACGGACCGGTTACTCCATCGGCATCAATTTTCCGCCTGACTGGGGCGAAGGTTACATCCTTTCTTTTAAGCGCGGCGAAACTCGCACACTGCGCCCTAACATGACATTTCATATCCCATCTCTTGTGAAAGTGTTCGGCTTCGCCGACGCGGGCACGAGCGAAACTGTCCGCGTGACCGAATCAGGGTGTGAGGTACTCACGAATTTTGGGCGTCAACTTTATGTTCGGTAGCGAAATTCAGTTCAGGATCGATCACAGCCAGAAGACTACGGTGCCGGCTATATAGATGGTCGAGGAAAATGCGAGTCCATTAGTCGAGCTGGATAGATCGAACCTGTTCCTACCAACCATAAGAAGGGAGATTCCCATGCCTATCGTCAATCGGGTCGCCGATTTGCTCCCTGACATCGTGTCCTGGCGCCGCGACATTCATGCACATCCTGAACTGGGCTTTGACGTCAACCGCACCTCCGCCCTCGTCGCCGAACGCCTGCGCGAGTTTGACTGCGACCAGGTCGTGTCCGGCCTTGGCAAGACCGGCGTCGTTGGTGTCATCACGGGGAAGATGGCCGCGACCAACGACCACGCAAAGGTCATCGGTTTGCGCGCTGACATGGATGCGCTGCCGATCGAGGAAAAGACCAATCTGCCCTATGCCTCTAAGACCGAGGGCTTAATGCATGCATGCGGTCACGACGGCCACACTGCGATGCTGCTGGGCGCGGCACGCTATCTAGCCGAAACTCGGAACTTCGCAGGCACTGTAGTCTTGATCTTCCAGCCTGCGGAAGAGATTGGTATGGGGGCGGTCGCGATGCTCAAGGACGACCTGATGGAGCGCTTCGGTGTTGAACAGGTTTATGGCATGCACACCCTTCCAGGCTTGCCGATTGGTGCGTTTGGTATTCGACCCGGCGCGGTGATGGCGGCAACGGACAGCATCGAGATCAGAATAGAAGGCCGCGGGGGTCATCCAGGAATGCCACACAGAAGCGTCGATGCTATCTTGGTTGGCGCGCAGCTTATTACGGCGGTACAACAGATTTTGTCGCAGAACGTCGATCCCTTGGAAGCGGCTGGAATTACTTTTCATGAATTCCGTGCCGGCAGCACGCATAGAGTCTTGGCCGAGACGGCAGAGTTGCGAGGCAGTATGCGCACGTTGACGCCAGAGGTGCGTCAGCTTGTAAAGAAGCGGTTGCGCGAGGTGGTTGCCGGCATCGGTCAAGTAACCGGTGCAAGGATAGATCTTGATCTCGAAAGCGACCATGGCGTCGTTTTCAACCATGCATCGCAGACCGAGATGGCGATCAAGGTGGCCAAGGATATCGCCGGTGAAGACAATGTCTTCGAGACGCTGCCGGTCTTAGGAGGCGAAGATTTCGCCTTCATGTCGGAGGCGCGACCGGGCGCCTTCATCTGGTGTGGTAACGGCGACAGTGCTGGCTTGCACCACGCTGCGTATGATTTCAACGACGAGGCGATTCAGTTCGGGACATCGTACTGGATCAAACTCACAGAAAACACGCTCGCGGCGTGAGGTGTTGGTGGGACGAGGAATAATCTCTTGTACCCGCCAATTTAGTTCTCGATAAGCGTCCCTAAGAGAACAGTGTTGTTTTCCGCTCACGGAGCTCGGAGCTAGTGGATGGAATCTAACATTTGGTGCCCGCGTTTGACGGCAGCGATGGTCTTGTCTGGATCGGCGGTCCAAGTGAAGGGTTTAGGTTGCTGGTTGTGCTCTGCAACGAAGCGGTTGATCGCCGCCTGGAGGTCGACGACGGAGTTGAAGACGCCGCGTCTGAGACGACGCTTCGACAGTTTTGGGAAGAAGCCCTCGACCGCGTTGAGCCACGAGCACGAGGTTGGCGTGAAGTGGAAGGTGAAACGCAGATGGCGGTCGAGCCAGGCACGCACCTTAGGATGCTTGTGGGCGGCGTAATTGTCGAGGACGACGTGGACGGCCTTGCCGGCCGGCACCTCGGCATCGATGGCGTTGAGGAAGCGGATGAACTCCTGGTGGCGGTGGCGTTGCATGTTCCTGCCGATGGCGGTGCCGTCGAGCACGTTGAGGGCGGCAAACAACGTGGTTGTACCATTGCGCTTATAGTCGTGGGTCATGGTGCCGAGCCTTCCCTTCTTCATGGGCAGGCCGGGCTGCGTACGGTCGAGTGCCTGGATCTGGCTCTTCTCGTCGACAGACAGCACGATGGCGTGGGCTGGCGGGTCGACATAGAGGCCGACGACGTTGCGCAGTTTGTCGACGAACTGCGGATCGTTGAAGAGCTTGAACGGGCGCCAGCGGTTGGGCTGCAGCCCGCGCCTTCCAGATGCGGCGCACCGCGCTGGCGCTGATGCCGGCCGCGGCCGCCATCATGTCGGCGGTCCAGTGGGTCGACTCGCCAGGTGGGTCCTGCAACGTCAGTGCCACCACGCGCTCGGCGACTTCAGGTCCGAGTGGGCAATGCGCGAGGGCGCGTCTTGTCGCGCAACAGTCCCTCGAAGCCTTCCGCGGCGAAGCGCTCCTGCCAGCGCCACGCACAGGTCTTGAACTTACCAATTTGCCGCGTGATCTCGACGGTGCCCACGCCTTCGCTGCTCAACAGAATGATCTCGGCGCGTCAAACGTGCTTCTGCGGCGCATTGCGATCTCTGAGCAGCGCGCCCAGACGCTGACGATCAATCGAAGAAACGGTAAGGAATATTCCTGTGCGCATGCGCCAGACTCGCATGCGCACTCACAAAAGGGAATCCTCAGCCGGACTTTTATGTTTGCGGCCTCCGGCCACCGCAACCCAGCAGGTCTCATGCGGGCCCTCGAGGGGCAAGCGAGCTTGGCTGTCGTCGCGGTGGCGCGCGGGACCAACGCCCATCAGCTCTTAAACTGATTCAGCGCATCAGACATGGCGCTGTCGGACGAGGGGGGGCCGTCCTCGGCAACCCAGGCCGGGGCCCGAGACCGCGCACTTCATCGAACACGAGGCGTACAAAGATATCGCCCTCGTCATCCCGCCCTGCGCGAACTCCATTACGTCACCCGTTATGACGATCCGAAGTGATCGGCGGCGACGCGCGGACCAACGGCGGACTTACCTATAAACGCACCACCAGACGATTTTGGGAAAGGTGCCTCGGCGCATGGCTTACCCGGAATGAGCCACAAGGCTACCTCTCTCATTCTTCGAAGGCACGTTCAAGGATACGCCGGTCCTGACTGCTATTACGAACCTGGAATGGAAAGTCAAAGTTGTCAGGGCCAATTACAACTACATGAGTAGGGGAATGCCGCATAATAAATGCCCGGCAAATTCGAAAAGATGCGGCGAAACAAAAGGAGATTCTAGATGGCTAAAGTGAACGCAAGGCCCTCGAGGCGCGCGATCTTGTTGGGGATAACTGCACTTGGCATTGCGTTGCCCATAGCATCGGCTGCCACTTCGGCTTCGGCAGCAGTCGCTGCTTGAGAAGATCAAGAACGGGGAGCCAATCCAGATAGGCTTCTCCAACGAGGTTCCCTGGGCCTATCCTGGCGAGGATAATGAGCCGCTCGGCTTTGTCAATGCGATGACGATTGACATTCTGAAGAAGTTGGGCACGACCAAGGTCGAGCCGGTCGTGACCGAATGGGGCTCGCTCATCCCCGGTCTGCAGGCCGGCCGCTTCGACATCATCACCGGCGGCATGTACACCGCGAAAGAAGCTGGCATCCCCGACGACAAGATCATGCAGGTTGCTGGCAATGCGGAAAATCCTGCAGGCCGTGAAGGCCGGCCGCGCCGCGGCCGGCGCCTACTCCACAAAGGCATCTGTCGACAAGGATGACAGCATCGAACTGGCCGAACCGTTCACACCGCCGGGTGGCCGTCTATCCCGGCCTCGCCCTCCTACCCAACCAGCAGGCGGAGGTCGGTGCGTCAACTCCGCAACGAAAGAATACATCGGCTCGGACGAGATGATGACGTCGGTCGGCAAATACGGCTACACTAAAGCTACCCTGCCGGACGGGATCACGACGGCCAAGCTTTGCAAGCGCTGATGCCAGACCGGTATTTGCCATCTTTGCGCCTTGACTGTCTTCCCGGCCAGATAGCTAGTCCGCAGCCGAGGCCGGCGATTTTTTCGGTCGCCCCAAGAGCGAGAATTCTCCATCATAATGCCGGAAAACTGTGCGTTGGCGCCAGCATCAACGCCGGTTTCCTGCGACTGCCGGATATTTTTCGCGTAGTTCGCCCATTTGACTCTGCTAGATTCACGCCATGGGCGCCGTGCCCGTTTTTAACGTCCGTCGAAGTTCCGGGAGCCAAAAATGGTCGCCACAAAATTGAATTTCAGCTTGGAAGAATATCGAGCGCGGCTTGGCAAAACGCGCTC
>NZ_JBVVPX010000067.1:0-12474 GCF_055811375.1 Mesorhizobium sp. WSM4848 | reverse complement strand
AGTCCGAGATATGGCCGCCTTCAAATCGGAATGGTGGCCGGAATGAAATCGGAATGACTGGCCGGCTTCATCGGAATACGCATTCCGCCGCTACGGCGAGCCCTACCGTGCCCAGCACACATCGTTATCGACCGCTCAGCGCCGCGTCATAACGGCGATAGAACCGGACCGCCGCGCGCGGTGGGCACATCGAGGCGTGCGATCAATGCGGCCACCGGCGCATCGCCTTCAACAGCTGCCGCGACAGGCATTGTCCCCGCTGCCAATCGCTCGCCCGTGCGCAATGGCTGGAGGATCGACGCGCCGAGCTGCTCGACAACCAGTACTTTCACGTCGTCTTCAGGCTTTGTCGCAAATCCAAATTGGAGCGTAGAAGTAGCAGATGCCTTGCGATGCACTCCTGCGACAAGCAGGTGAAACTGCTCGGCGAGCGATGGTTGCCCATTGCAGGCGTACTTCGCCTGTTGTTTGCGCATCATGGATCATCTCGATTCCACCCAGGATCACTCGCGCTGACACTATCGACTTGAAGCCGAGCATCGATCGAACACGCCGCTTGACGGCCCGATGGTCCTGCTCAATGCGATTGTTGAGGTAGACACTTTGTCGAATGCTAATGGGCTTCAGATCACGCTGCAATCTTCTATGTAGCCGGTCTAGGGTATCGCAAGACAGGATCGCTTCGCGGTTGGTCTGACTGCCATCGATCACAATCCTCTCAGGACGGCCATGCCGCTTGAGGGCCTTTCGCAGAAATCGTTTCGCCGCAACCAGATTGCGTCGCTCGCTGAACCAGAACTCTACGGTGTCGCCGTTGCTATCGATGGCACGGTAGAGATAGCGCCACTGGCCCCGTACTTTGATATATGTCTCGTCGACATGCCACTTAGCAGTGACGCTTCGCTTTGGCTGATTGAACCGCCTCAGCAGCTCGGGTGAGTACCGGATGACCCAGCGATGCACCGTCGCGTGGTCGACGGAGATACCTCGCTCAGCCATCATCTCTTCCAGATTCCGGAGACTGAGATTGTAGGCCAAATACCACCGTACGCACAGCAGGATTACCGAGCGATCGAAATGACGGCCTTTGAACATCATAAACCTCCGGAGCTTGCCGGAGGCATAGACCGAACTGGGTTACTTATAGGTTGCAACAGTTCCCCCGTCAGCTGGGCGCTATTTGAGAAAAGGCTCGTGCGGCCGATGCGACTTCTGCAATCAAATCTTTTCTGAGCATTTCGATGGGGACGCGACTATTGAGGAGAGGCGACGGGCGGATCAACCACAGCTACGCTAGTCTGGGATCAGAAATTGAGGCGAGCACCTGCCGGATTCCCGGCGTAGGCCCGCCATCGATGAACTGAGCCAGGGGGAACACATGTTTGCGGGCGCCTTTTCGCAACGCAATCACCTCGTTGTGCCGCTGCCACCAATGCAGTGTGGAGCGCGGTATCCCAAAGTGTCTTTCCAGATGTGTTGGTCCTGCAATCTGGCCCGCCCAGTCTTCAATGCGCATGCCATGTTTTTGCTTATTTTGCGCCTCTGGAACCAAAGAGCCAGGCGCGTCAAGCCGCCTCCCGGGCAATAACATCCAGGCGTCGCGCTGCTTCGGCCGCGAACCTGTGGACAAATTCGAAAGCCAAGGCGGTTAATTCGTCAGCAGGAGGAAGTAGACGAGCAACAGCAGTTTCTTCAGCTTCAATGCACGACAAGATTGAACTCCGTTCCCTTACCGTCTCATTGTAGTGAGCCAGAAAGCGCTGAAGTTGCTTTATACCAAAGCTTGAAAGCTCGGCCTGCATTTCGTTTCCAAGATCACTTGATCCCGTCATGTTTGTTTCTCGATGGCAAGAGGGTTGAAATATTGGAGTTCTAGGTTCTATTGATCCGCGGGCGGCGATGCACACTGCGTATCTCGCAGGCTCAGCGGCAAGGATTCCTTTCGCGATCATCATTTCAACCCGAACTTTTCAACATCCTGCTAGACGATAGGGGCGTACAACTGTAATTCTGCTAGATCGCGCAGTTTAGATTTCCCGTGTTCTGGATGAGCTTGAGCTTCGTCGCCGGGGCGGTTGGCTGCGCAAGTCTTCCGGCGTCGAGGGCCTTGCTGATCGATGTCGCGCTCCAGCGATAGCGATGGCTTGTGCGATGCGACGGTCAGCATGAACATATGGCCAAACGCCGTCCTGATCGGGATCGTAATGCCCGACCGGATGCCAAAATCGCCTGCCTGCCTCAGCATAGAACGTACGAACTCGGCCTGACGATACCTTTCTCGGGCTTTCAGCCGCCCACGTGAAGTCGAAGCCGAGCTCATGGACCGCATAGGTGAGCAATTCCTTCAACATCGCCTCGGAGAGCGGCTGACTGGGTAGACGCTCAGCAAATTGAAGGCCCGGCAAGAGACTAAGCTCACTGCCGGGCCGGCACGCCTTGGGAGGTGGCGTAAGTCAGTATACTCGCGCATCAGCCCCAACCGCCTTTTTGCGCTCCGGCAGGATCTGGAGACGATGCGCAACGTGAGGGGGCCAGGATTCTCATGCATATGCCCCAGGAACAGTGTGTCGAAAATTGGCCGCCGCAGCCGGCTGGGCCGCAATGTCCGTGGCTGGAGCGCGCACATGACAGGCAGCGAGGCGCCCGTCTGGCATTGGCACCAAAGGCGGTATCTCGACGCGGCACCGCTCGACCGCGAGCGGACAGCGCGGATGGAACGCGCACCCTCTCGGCGGATTGATGGGGCTTGGCACCTCGCCCTCAACGGGCGCCTCCAGCCGAACCCGGGTCGGATCCGGCACCGGAGCTGCAGCGATCAGCGCTTCGGTGTAGGGATGGACCGGATTGGCAAAGAGCGCCTCGCATGGGGCTAGTTCCACGATCCGTCCCAGATACATGACCGCAACGCGATGGCCGATATGCTCCACCACGCCAAGGTCATGTGAGATGAAGACGAAGGCGAGGCCCATCTGCTGCTGGAGATCCAGAAGCAGATTCAGAATCTGCGCCTGCACGGAGACGTCAAGGGCTGACACCGCTTCGTCGGCGATGATGAGCGAGGGGTTGAGCGACAGGGCGCGTGCAATGCCGAGACGCTGGCGCTGACCGCCCGACAACTCGGAGGGGAGCCGGTGCATCATCTCAGGCGACATTCCGACCTTTCGGAGAAGGTCCGCGGCAAGCGCTTGACGCTGCCTTCGGTCGAGGCGCTCAAAGTTCTCGACGGGTTCGGTGATGATCTGTCCAGCGGTGAGGCGCGGATTCAGCGACGAGTAAGGATCCTGAAAGACCATCTGCATCCGACGGCGCCACGCGTGAAGCGCGTGTTTCTTGAGACCCGCGATGTCGGTCCCGTCAATCAGCACGCGCCCGCTTGTCGGCTCCACGAGTCGCATCAAGAGCCGCGCGACAGTCGACTTGCCGCAGCCGGATTCGCCAACGACGCAAAGTGTCTCGCCTGCCTCAACGGAAAAGGATACATCCTCCACCGCCCGGATCACTGGGATTGTCTTCTTGAGGATTCCCGAGCCAAGCGGATAATGCTTGGTCAGATTCTCGACTTTCAGCAGAGGACCGTTCATGCGCCCATCACCTCTTCGGCGCGCCAGCAAGCTGCGGCGTGGCTCGACCCGACATCACGCAGGGCGGGCGTCTTGTCGCGGCAAATGTCGATGGCGAAGGGGCAGCGAGGAGCAAGGCTGCACCCGATAATGGGCTCGCGCAGACTTGGGACAATGCCGGGAATTTCTGGAAGGCGGCGCTGTCGGCCGCGCCGCCGGTCAGGCACCGATCGCATGAGGCCCTGGGTGTAGGGATGCGCGGGACGCGCAAACAAATCTATCACGTTCGCCTGTTCTACGATACGGCCAGCATACATCACGATCACGCGTTGGCATGTCTCGGCTACAACTCCCAAATCATGCGTAATGAACATGACGGCCGTTCCCAGGCGCTCTTTCAGATCGACGATGAGCCGCAGGATCTGCGCCTGGATAGTAACGTCAAGCGCAGTAGTTGGCTCGTCGGCAATCAACAGTTCCGGCGAGCAGGCAAGAGCCATGGCGATCATGGCGCGCTGGCGCATGCCGCCCGACATTTCGTGGGGATAGTTGTTGACGCGGCGCTCGGGGTCCGCGATGCGGACGAGACGGAGCATCTCTTCGGCCTTCGCCATAGCCACTGTCCGGGACGCTTCCGTGTGGATCTGCACCGCCTCGGCGATCTGGCGGCCAACCGTATAAACGGGGTTTAGGCTAGTCATCGGCTCCTGGAAGATCATGGCGATCTGGTCGCCGCGGATATGTCGCATCTCGCGATCGGACAGCTCAAGGAGGTCGCGTCCGCGAAAGCGGACCTCGCCGCCGACAGTCCTGGCGCTGAGCTTCGGCAGCAGGCGAAGGATGGAGAGAGCGGTGACGCTTTTCCCGCACCCCGATTCGCCGACTACGCCGAGCGTTTCGCCTTTCTTTACCTGAAAGCTGATGCCGCCGAGCGCTCGGGTGACGCTTTCGTCACCGTAAAAGTGCGTCTCAAGGTCTCGAACATCGAGAAGCACATCGTTCCCTACAGTTTGATGCATCTGCACGTTAGCGCCTCCGCTTGGCGAGGGGGTCGAACAGGTCGCGCAATCCGTCCCCGAGCAGGTTGACGGCAAGGACCGTGACGGCAAGACAGATGCCTGGGGCGAAGATCGTCAATGGGGCGATAGCGAGATACAGCCGAGAGCTTGAAATCATGTTGCCCCAGCTCGGAATCTCGGGCGGCACGCCCACGCCGAGGAAGCTCAGCCCCGCCTCTGTCAGAATCGCGCTTGCGCAGACGCCGGCGCTCTGGACCATCAGCGACGGAATGGTGCTCGGCAGGATGTGCCGCCACAGCACTTTCGGCAGGCGCGCACCGCCGCAGAGCGCGGCCTCCACGTAGGGACGCTCGCGAACACCCAGAACCACCGAGCGAACCAGCCGAGCGATGCTAGGCGTCTCGGGGATTGCGATGGCGACGATGAGGATGCCGATGCCGGGCCCGGTCAGAGAAATGAGCGCAATAGCCAGCAGAATCGTCGGGATCGACATCAGGCCGTCCATGACCCGCATGGCGATATTATCGAAGCCGCGGACATAGCCGGCGATGACACCGATTAGAAGGCCGCCCAGAGCCGCACCAGCCGCCGCCGCCAACCCCACCAAAAGTGAGATCCGGGCACCGTAGATCGTTCGCGCAAACACATCCCGGCCCAAATTATCGGTTCCGAACCACATTTCGGCTGAAAGCGGCTGAAGGCGTTTGAATGGATCCATGTTCAATGGATCGCCGGCGTAAATCGGGGCAGCGAGAGCCAAAATGATCAACAAAGCCAAGAGGCCGCCGCCTATCACGACCAGCGGATGACGCCTTGCCAGGCGGGGAGCGTCAGAGATTCGCAGGCGAGCCGTCGGGACGTATTCAACTGATGCGGACGAAATCGTCATATCAGTACCGTATACGGGGGTCGATCAGCGTGTAGGCCAGATCGATCGCGAGATTGACAAGGACATACAGACCCGAAGTCAGGATGAGCACGCTCTGGATGATGGGATAGTCGCGATTGTTGATCGCATCGACCACCAGACGACCGATACCGGGTATGTTGAATACTGTCTCCGTTAGGACGACTCCGCCGATCAAATAAGCGAAGCTTATGCCGACAACGGTCAGGATCGGCACGCCGGCATTCTTCAAGGCATGGTGAAAAAGCATGGCATAGGACGAAGCGCCCTTGGCGGCGGCTGTTCGCATATAGTCTTCCGCCAGAACCTCGAGCATGCTCGCCCGGGTAACTCGGGCAATGAATGCAATGTAGCCAAGACTTAACGCCACGGTGGGCAGGACCAGATGCACGAACCAACGTCCGATACCCAGATCGATCGGCACGTATCCCTGTACGGGCAGCCAGTGTGCCCTGATAGCGAAGAAGTAGATGAGGAAAAAGCCTATGACAAAGACGGGGATGGAATAACCAAACGCTGAAAAGGCCGTGAGGAGCCGATCCACCAGACCGCCAGCTCGCCAGGCGGCAAGCATGCCGAAGGACACGCCCACCGATACCGAGAGCCCTAGGGTGAGGAGCGCCAGCGAGATCGTCGGCTCAAGCCGCTGCACCAGAAGATCGAGGACGGGGCGGCCGGAAAAGATCGAGATACCGAAATCGCCATGCATCATGGCCGTGAGCCACTGGAGAAACTGAACCGGCAGAGGCTCGTTCAGTCCGAGCTGCTCGCGGATGCCGGCCATCATCTCTTCGGTCGCGTTCCGCCCGGCCATGACCGCGGCCGGATCGCCCGGCGCCAGCCGGATCAGAAGGAAGACGAAGATCCCGACCATCGCCATGACGGCGATGGCCGAAATCATCCGGCGAAGGATGTAAGACGTCATCGGGTGGAGACTTTCCGCATGTTCCACATGGCCACTTCGGGCGGTGGGGAACTGATCAAATCCACCAGCGACTTGCTACGCGCGGACGGTCCCAATGTCCGGCAAAGGAAAACTTGCGGGACGTAGTCCCACCAGATGCGCTGCATCTCTCGGGCGAGTTCCATGCGCTCCTCCTGCCTCTCAAGATCCGGCCATTTGGCGCGCAGTGCTTCGTATTCATCGTTCTGAGGCCAACCATACCAGGCCTGTTCTCCGTTCAAACGGAAAGCGGAAGGCCCAAGTGGATCACCCATAGTGAAGTCGGTACCCGACGTGATGAAGATGCTCCAGCCGCCTTCGTCGGCCGGCACCCTCTTGTCCCGCCGCACGGCCAGTTCGCTCCAGCTCATCGGAGCGAGCTCGGCACTGATTCCGGCCTTCCTCAACATGTCGGCAAGCAATTGCGACGCCAAGTCGCTTTCATGCCAGTCCGTCGGATCAAGGATGACGACCTTCTCGCCAGCATAGCCGGCCTCGGCGATCAGTTGCTTTGCCTTCTCAAGGTCGCCGCCCTCCTTGAACCAGTCGGTATTCACATTGTTCGAGTAGTTTGATGCGACTCCGAACATCGAAGTAACGGTCCTGCCGAAGTTCGGGTTGGGAGACAACAGGCTCAGGAAGGCGTTCTGGTCGATCAGGTGCAGCAGCGCCTGGCGTATCTTGACGTTGTCGAACGGCGGCTGCAGACAGTTTATCCGAGCAAACCAGTCCTCACCATTGCGCCCTAGCGTGTCAAGCACAAGGTTCGGATCGCTTTCGATGGCGGGGAAAAGATCAGCAACCGGACTCAGCCAGAAATCCACCTCGCCCGCCTGCAGAGCCGCCAGCGTGGTCTGGGGATCCGTAATGTTTTCCCAGATGGCCTGCTCGATGTTCACGATCTTGCCGCCTGCGTGGCCGCTAGCTGGCTCGTCGCGGGGTACGTACGCGTCGTTGCGCTCATAAGCGTAGCGCGCGCCGGGCCTGGTAAGATCCGCATTAAACTTGAATGGCCCCGAACCAATGTTCGTGGTCACCTGCTTGGTTGCGGGAAGGGTCGCATCCTGCTCGCGCATCATGAATAGCGGCTGCCCGGGAGACGCCAGAATGTCGAGGACTAGACCAAGTGGCTCCTTGAGCGTGATCGTAAAACTTTTTTCGCCTGTTGCGGAGATATCGCTAGCGCGCTCCAGCAACAGCTGCCCCTTAGAGACAACTTCGCCCCAACGGCGGATCGAGGCGACACAGTCAGCCGCAGTGACCGGCGTATCGTCATGCCAGGACAGGCCGTCACGGAGTTCAAATGTGTAGGTCTTCTTATCCTCGGAGACATCCCACTTGCCCACCATTTGTGGTTGCGGCGCGAGGTCAGCATCCAGCGCAAATAGTGTGTCATAGATCGCCATCGCATGATTTTGTGTAGAACTCGATGTGGTGAAGACCGGGTCGAAGATCTGGATATCTCCCATCACCATTGGTACTGTATTGCCTCCCGAGGGCGCCGCTTTCGCCCAAAGCGCTGAGGGAACCGTCAATGCGGCGCCGGCGGCCACTCCTGATTTGATCAGGTTCCGTCTTGTGATTGTCATGTTTTTCCTCCCTGTTTATGGCGCCATATGCGGCGCCGGACGCCGTCCCTTGTCCCCGGGTAGACGTCACGGTATCGCGACGATCTTCCGCACAGTAGCCAAAAGATGTCGGGCGCGAAACGGATGCTTGTTATGAAAGGATCGGATTAATTATGATGACTATTCGGGTGCGAACGCGCGCCAGCCGTGTGATTGTCGCATTGCAAGCGCGACAAGCGAAACCAATTTCATCGTCTAACAGGTCGCTGAAATAGTGGTCGGTCCTTTGGGACTTGGCGTGGCCCTCGTGCCGGGTGGTTCGGCCATCGACCGCTGAATATCTCACTTTCTGCGCGATATGTGGGGTGACACAGGCTTGCCGAAGATCGGCGACGAACTCGGCTGCATCGAAGCCCTGTCAGCGCCCAGCGTCAATTGCCGGGTCGATCCGGGGGAGTGGCGGTGGATCATGTCGTGGGCAGCGTGCCGTTCGGCATCGCCGTCGGCCTGTGTGAGATCACCCTTCCCCGTCCGATGACGACACGGGCAGTCCGCCCGGATCCGACGCCCCGCCAAAGATCAAGCCCAATCGACCGAAGCCGAGACAGACCCGATGCACCGCCCCAGCCGCTAGAACCGCAATGCCGAAGTCGTTTTCCAGGGCGAGAAGCGATCCAATGCCACCCATGCCTCCACCACCGATCCGGATGCGCGGTTTTACAAGAAGTCCCGGGCACCGGGGCGATGCTTTGCTTCACCGGCCATGCGTCGTACAACGTCCGACAAAAGTGGCGCGACCTCGCGATGCGCCAGGATCGCCGCCGCCATCACCTTACGTGACATCTCGGTGGTCAGCAGCCGGGTCCGGTTCTTAGTGAAGACCGTCGGCACCCATTGCCGAGCTCCTGAACCACCACCGAGCGTCCGCGCAGGTCGTTGCCCGCGAACTGCACGCCGCGGCCCAACATGGCGTCGACGTCGCAAATGGGCGCCAGTTCGGTACGCTTGCGGGTCGTCCGCTGCTCAATGTGTTTCACGGGATTCGGCCGTTAACCTGTGTTCTACTCTTATCTGAGATTGTCAGGCCTTGGCGTCTATGTGGATCTGTGTCTGCCAGACGTGGGCGCAGACCCTGCCGTCTTCATCTCGTACGATGGTGTGCCACACCGATGTCTGCCGACCCAGGTGAAGCGGCCGGCATTCGGCGGTGATCCTCGATCCCGTGCACGGACGCATGAAATTCGTTTTGGATTCAAGCGTCGCGGTTTTCTGCGCCGGCCCGAGATTTTGCAGCGCCCCCATCGCGCCTAGGCTGTCCGCAAGCGACATGAGTACTCCGCCATGCACCGCGCGGACAGAATTGATGTGCTGATCCTCGATATCTATATGTGCAGTGACGAAGTCGCGGCAAACCTCGTCGATTGCTATCCCTAGAGCCTTCTGAAACCCTTGGGTTGGCATGCGCCTAATATCTTTGTCGCTCCAAGGTCCCGGCGCTGTCCGGATGGGATCCAGAGTTCGCTTCTTGGTCATTTCGGTCATCCGTCGCGCGGGCGCTCAACGCTCGATTTCCAGATCCGCCCTTTGAGCCCAAGCATCTCCCGGGCCTCGTCCGGCGTTGCGATGTCGAAGGACAAAAGGCTCAGAATGTCCCGCATCCGCGCCACCTGCTCGGCATTGGATCGGGCCAGTTTGCCTTTCTCGAGGTAGAGATTGTCTTCCATACCGACACGAACGTTAGAGCCCATTGCCGCTCCCATGGTGCACAGCCGGAACTGATGCTTTCCGGGGGCCAGGACCGACCAATGGTAGTCCCTCCCGAATAGCCGATCGGCGACGGTGCGCATGTGTGTCATGTTGTCAGCCTCGATGCCGATCCCGCCACTGAACCCGAAGACCGTTTGGATAATGAAGGGCGGCTTCAGCAGGCCGATATCCGCGAAATAGGCGACGTTGTACAAGTGCCCAACGTCGTAGCATTCGCACTCGAAGCGTGTGCCGCCAGTGCCAACCTCCGCGACCGTCCGGGTGATAATCTCCTCCGTATTCGGATAGACCCGGGACGGCGCCGCAGCGAACAGTTCCTGCTCCCAGGCATGCTGCCAGTGCTCGAACTTGTCGAGGATCCTCTGCCGTCCGTAGGGAGAAAGAGACCCCATGTTCAGGGAGGCCAACTCTGGTTTGAACCGAAGGGCAGCCGCTATCCTGTCTTCAGGGGTCGCGTTTGGGCCGCCACTCGTTGTGATACTTACGATCACATTGGACTCCCGTCGGACCCGATCGATTGCCGGAGCGTATACGTCTGGATCTGTTGTCGGACGGCCATCCTCAGGATTGCGAGCGTGAAAATGGACGATGGCGGCGCCCGCCTCCCCCGCGGCGATTGCCTGCTCGGCGATCTGATCCGGAGAAATCGGCAGAAAAGGCGACATCGTCGGTGTATGCGCCGCGCCAGTCACTGCGCATGTGATAACGACTTTACGTCTAGTGGACATGAGCTTGCTCCAATAGGTCATACGTGAAACCTAGTCGGGATAGTGCTCCGAGCGCGAGCACCGAAAGTTATTCTGAAGGCCGAAGAACTTATGATGGCCTTCGCGAACAAGTTCGATCACCGTGATGGCTCGGGTCCGAACTCCTAGACAAGCCATCGTGTCGTGCTGTTGAGAGGAAGTTAAGAATTGCTTTTTGTCGCAGAACGTGCTCGGCAGGGCGGTCCATGACGATGATTTGGCGGCCGCTGCGCGACAAGGCATCCGATCCATATCGCGCTGGGGGCTCGAAGTGGTTCCCGCCCATATACTTGCGCCCTGGCTCTGCCACCTTTGAACCAGCCCCGGATCCCTTGGTTGAAGAGAAGCCCCTTGATCCGGTTGTTGTGAGCAATCCTCTCGGCCACCAGCGCCTTGCGTTCGCGGGAAATGCGGAGCCGATCTTCTGCCTCGAGGCTCAGCACCTAGACCATCGAGCACACCCGTGGCTCTCCTCGCTTGTAGGCCATCAGCGTCCGGATTAACGTCTCGCCATCGATCCGGTCGGTCTTTGCTCGCCGCCGCTTGCGCGCGGCACCGCAATCGAGGCGGCATCGACCACGTAGCTTTCAATCCAGGACTCTGCTGCGAGTACTCTCTCGATCCAGAAGCCGTCCAACCCCGCCTCCTGGATGACTACCACTGGATACAGTTTGCCCTGCCGGACCTGCGCTTTCTGCCGCAGGGCCTCAAAGCGGGCAAACAGACCGGCAATGTCACCGCCCTTCATCGAGTGGAATGACATCTTCTCGCTGCCCGGCGACAGCGAAGTCACAAGCCAGGTCGAGCGGCTCAGACCGTATGTTCTCGGGGTGAAGGCGGCTCACCCTCGCCGTAAGCTGAGATCGGGGGTTGCTTCGGAGTGGCCGAAGCCGACCATGGATCAGCGTAGCAGACTTTTCATCGGTCTGGACGTCTCAAAACTGAAGATTTCTGCAGCCGTCGCGGATGGCGAGCGGGGTGGTGAGGAAGGTTTTTCGGAGACATACCCTCAGATCCGGCCTCGGTGTCATCCATCGTGCAAAAGCTGGCCAAGCGAGGAGCAAAGCTCCACTTCTGTTACGAGGCAGGGCCTACAGGTTACAAACCCACCGTCTCTCACAGAGATGGGGCCATGATTGTGTGGTGGTTGCACCGGCACTAATTCCCAAGCGTCCCGGAGATCGAGTGAAGACCAACCGGCGCGATGCGGTCAGCTTGGCACGGTTACATCGTGCGGGTGAGCTGACATCGGTTTGGGTGCCGGACCGCGGGCATGAGGCTATGCGCGATCTCGTGCGGGCCCGAGAAGCAGCCCAGGAGGCTCAAAAGTGGGCGCGTCAGCAGCTTCAATCGTTCCTCCTTCGACATGGCCGCATCTATTCGGGCCGCTCATCCTGGTCGCTGGCGCATGTGCGGTGGATATCGACTCTGAAATTCGAGCATCCGGCGCACTTCATCGTATTCAAGGAATACTGCCAAGCGATCGAGGACGCCGAGGTGGCTTGAAGCGTCTGACCGATCTGATCTGGGAGACTGTCAAATCCTGGACGATGGCTCCTGTTGTCGAAGCCTATCAGGCGTTACGAGGCGTGTCGTTGATTGCCGCCGTCGTCTTTGTTGCCGAAATTGGCGACATCCGCCGCTTCGAAAATCCCCGCCAGCTGATGGCATTCTTGGCCTCGTTCCGTCAGAGAGCTCGACAGGTGAACATGTCAAACGAGGTGGGATCGCTAAGGCCGGGAACTCTCGGGCCCGTCGCATGCTGGTCGAAGGCGCATGGGCTTACCGCTTCCCTGCGCGGGAAGCGGAGTTGGAAGGCCTGCCGAGAATCGTTCGCGAAATAGCCTTGAAAGGTCAGCTCCGCCTCTGCTCTCGCTATCGAAAAATTGCGGATTCCGACGTGAAGCCGGCCGCCATTCCGATCAAACACCGGCCAGCATTCCGGTATGGAGCCGGCCACCATT
>NZ_JBVVPX010000066.1:0-13256 GCF_055811375.1 Mesorhizobium sp. WSM4848 | reverse complement strand
CGCGAAAGCCAGCAGTATCTCAGCCCCTTGCCGGGACCCCCCTGGTGAATGGGTCAAATTGAGCGGGCGATCGCCATTTTGTCAAGCGTCCATCAATCGGCAACGCTAGCTGGGCGCGGCCGATATCCAGGAACTATTGAGCCTGCGTAAGCCATTTGGGCTTTGGCACAGCCTGCAACAGGCTTTGCGTATATCCGTGGCGAGGCGCCCTGAACAGCGCCGCGGTTAGGCCCTCCTCGACAATCCTTCCGTCTTTCATGACCATGATCCGGTCGGCGAAATGGTGCACGATCGGCAAGTCGTGGGTGATGAAAATATAGGAGAGGCTAAGCCTCGTCCTAAGGTCGGCCAGAAGGTCGATCACCTGCGCCTGGATAGAGACGTCGAGCGCCGAAACCGCCTCGTCGCAGACGATCAGTTCCGGCTCGCTGGCAAGTGCGCGCGCAATGGCGATGCGCTGCCGCTGGCCGCCGGAAAACTGGTGCGGGTAGCGCTCGGCGTGCTCCGGCAACAGCCCCACCAATTCCAGGAGCTCTGCCACGCGAGCCTTCCACTTGTTCTTCGGCAGAATATCGCGGTGGATCACCCAGGGTTCGGAAATGATCGAATAAACGCGCATGCGCGGATTCATCGATCCGTACGGATCCTGGAAGACCATCTGGACCTTGCGCCGAAACGCCATAAGGCGCTTGCCGTTCATGTCGAAGATGTTCTCGCCGGCAAAGACCGCCTTGCCGGCGCTTGGCGCGTTCAGCCCCAACAGCATGCGCGCGACGCTCGATTTGCCGGATCCGGACTCGCCGACGATGCCGAGCGTTTCTCCTCTCCTGACCTCGAAGCTTATGTCGTCCACCGCCTTGAACGTCCGCTTGCTGCTAAAAGCTCCGGAAGCAAGCTCATAGTGCTTGGTGAGATGTTCCACCTTGAGCAGCGTCTCGCCGGCGATCGCCGTCGAACGCTTGTTCGGCGCCTCCGCTGCGTTGCCGTGGGGCAGGGCGGCGATGAGGCGGCGGGTATAGGCGTGCTGCGGATTGCTGAAGACTTCCTTGGCGATGCCCGTCTCGACGACCTTGCCGCCGTTCATGACGATGATCCGGTCCGCCATGGACGCGGCGACTTCGAGGTCATGGGTGATCATGATCAACGCCATGCCGGTTTCGCGCTGGAGATCGCGCAGCAGATCGAGGATCTGCGCTTGCACGCTGACGTCCAGAGCGGTCGTCGGCTCATCGGCGATCAGGATGTCCGGTTTCAATGCGATCGCCATGGCAATCATCACGCGCTGGCGTTGTCCGCCCGAGAACTGATGCGGATAGAAGTCGACGCGGTTTTGCGGCTCTGGAATGCCGACGCGCCGAAGCAGTTCTATCGTCTTGGCGCGTGCGTCCTTGCCGGCTCCCGCGCCGTGGCTCTCATAGACCTCCACGATCTGGCGCCCCACCGTGTAGACAGGGTTCAAATAGGCGAGCGGATCCTGAAAGATCATCGCAATCCTGCGGCCGTTGATGGCCCTGCGCGCTTCCGCGCCGAGGCCCGACAGTTCGACGCCGTCGAAGAGGCATGAGCCGTCCACGATATCGCCTGGCGGACAGTCGATGAGATCCATCACCGTGCTGGTGCTGACGCTCTTTCCCGAACCGCTTTCGCCGAGGATCACCAGCGTCTCGCCACGGCTGACGTGGAACGAGACATCGTCGACGGCGCGTACAGGCTCATCGTCCGAAAGGAAATCGACGGTCAGGCCCTCGACTTTGAGAATGGTCGCGTTGCTCATCGGGCAGCTTTTCGCAATGTCTGAAGGCGCCAGCGCTGCTGCGGATCGGCGACGGTGCGCGCCCAGTTCGAGAGGATGTTGAGCGACAGCGTCGTCAGCATGATTGCAAGGCCCGGCCAGAATGCGATCCACCAGGCGGTGGCGAGATAGCCGCGGCCGTTTGCCACCATTGCGCCCCAGGTGAAGTCGGGTGGCTGAATGCCGAGGCCAAGGAAACTCAGCGCCGATTCCGACAAAATGACGGTCGCGAAATCAATGGCGGAAATCGTCACCAATGTCGGCAGGACCAGGGGGGCGATGTGCCGGATGATGATCCGGGCCGGCTTTGCGCCCATGGCTCGCGCCGCGCTGACGAACATGCGCTCGCGCAGCTCCAGCACTTCCGCGCGCGCCGTTCTGAGGTAGATCGGCATGCGCGTCACGGCGAGAACGATCACCAGGTTGGTGATGCTCGGACCCAGCGTGTAGAGCACGATGAGCGCCAGCAGCAGTGAGGGAAAGCTCATGACGACATCGGCCAGGCGCAGAATGAGATGGCTGTACCAGCGCTCCGAATAGCCCGCTATCAGGCCCAGCGTTCCACCGACCAGCATCGACGCGAACACCGCCGCCGCGGCAATGCCCAACGTGTTCTGCGCGCCGACAATCAGCCTGGCCAGGATCGGCCGGCCGAGGGTGTCGGCGCCCAGGACGTATATCCAGCCGCTTGCCAGCGAGAACGGGGCGAGGTTGCGCTGGCGCAGCCCCAGGCGCGATGCGGCGTCGCCCACCAGCCACGGGCCGAGGACCGCCGCGATGACGACGATCGCCAGGAAAATGGCAGCGGCGAGCGCAAGCCTGTCGCGCTTCAAATAGGCGAAAAGCACGCGGCCGCTGCCTGGAACGGCCGCCGGCTTGATGTCGGGGGTGATGATCGTCATGGCTCAGTACCGAATGCGCGGATCGAGAACCGCATAAAGCAGGTCGATCGCGATGTTCAGGATGAAGATGGCGGTTGCCGTCACCAGAATGGTCGACTGGACGACGGCAAAATCGCGCTGGATGATCGAATCGATCATCAGCTTGCCGATGCCGGGCCAGCCGAATATCGACTCCACGACGACGGCGCCGTTGACGAGGCTGGTCGCCAGGTCGCCGGCGACCGTGACGACGGGCAGCAGCGAGTTGCGAAGCGCATGCCCGAAGATGATCTTCTGCCGCGGCAGGCCCTTGGCCCTTGCGGTCTTGATGTATGGAGAGGCAAGCGCCGACAGCATTGTGCCGCGCACGACCTGCACCAGGAGACCGAAGGGGCGAAGCATCAGCACGAAGGTCGGCATGATCCAATGCGCCCAGCTGCCGGTGCCCGATGTCGGCAAAACTCCGAGCCCCACGGCGAAGACAAGGATGCCGACGATGGCGACCCAGAAATCCGGCGCGCTTGCGCCGGCCAGCGAGACGAGGCTGGCGACACGGTCGAACATGCTGCCCGGCCGCGCGGCCGCCAGACAGCCGACAACGATAGCCAAGGCGGTCGACAGTGTGATCGCGACGACGGCAAGCTTCAGCGTTTCCGGGAATGCCTCAAGCGCGACCTGCATCGCCGAGCGGTTCTGGCGCAGCGATTCACCGAAATCCAACTGCAGCAGATCGCGCAGATATCCCAAAAACTGCCAATGGATCGGCTGATCGAGGCCGTTCAATCGCGCGAACGCGGCCCGAGCTTCCGCAGTCGAGTCCAGAGGCAGGTACAAGGCGGAAGGATCGCCGGTGAGCCGTGTCAGGAAAAAAACCAGCGTCAAAAGACCGATGACCGACAGGATGCTGTGCGACGCCCGGCGTCCAAGATAGGTTATCATTTCGGATGCCCTTCGGCGGATATCGACGGAGGCAATGGGTCAGGGGCGCAGGGCGACGATCGGCCTGGCGCCCCCGTATCGCTCAGTCTTTGATGGCGATATTGGCCAGCGGTATTTCGCTGTTGGTGGTGATATCTGGCTTCCATTCCAGCCTGGTGCCAACGCGGGTGTAGCCGATCATGTGGAACATCGGGATGTCCGCCACCACTTCGTTGCGGGCCTTGCCGAAGATCGCCTTGAAGCTGTTGGTGCGGGCTTCGCCGGTCGCCGCCAGTGCCTCGTCTATCTGCTTGTCGAATGCCGGATCGGCCAAGGTCGAGTAGCTGCCGCTCGATCGATAGAAGATCGGCACCGTGAAGGCCGCATCGCCCTTGTTGTTGTCATGCATCATCTGCAGGAGATTGGGGCCGCGCTCCGCCGGGAACGGCTTTTGCAGATAGCGCAGCCAGTCGGCGACATCGAGCATGGTAAGCTTGACGTTGAGGCCGGCGTCCTGCCACATCGTCATCATCGCCTCCATCGCTTCGGCGCCGTTCGGATAGATGCCGTTTCGCCCGATGAGCTTGATCTCGGTGTCGACCGCCACACCCGCCGCGCGCGCCTCTTCGATCAGGCTTTTCGCCTCTTCCGGATCATACGGCCAAGGCTCGAGCGCATCGTCATGGCCATTGATCCCGGAGACGACCATCTGCGACGCACGCTTGACATCGTCGCCGAACAGCTGGGCAAGGCCTCCCCAGTCGATCGCCAGGTTGAGCGCCTTGCGCACGCGCAGGTCGTCGAGCGGCGGCTCGGCGGTATCGACGCGGATCGCGGTGGTTTCGGAGTTGAGGTAGGCGAAATCCGTCTCCGGATTGCTGGCGTCCTGGATGGCAATCGACGGTGTCAGGTCGGCTTCCCCCGTTTCGACCATGGCGGCTCGAATCGAGGATTCGGGTCGCCAGACATAGGTCGCCTTGGTGATCTGCGGCTTGTTGCCCCAATAGCCGTCGAACGCGTCCAGTACCACGGTCTGCGGGGAAAAGGTCGACAGCGTGAACGGGCCGGTGCCGATCGGATCGTTCACCGCCTGGTCGACCGGCGTCTTCGGCGAGACGATCATGACCACGCTCAACAGCGTTGGCATGATGGGCTCGGGCCTGTCCGACTTTATTTCGACGGTCAGGTTGTCGACCGGCGTCAGCGTCAGTTTGGCATCACCGAATTTCGCAATGTTGCTGCAGGTAAGCTTGCCGCTGATCATCCTGTTGATGGAGAAGACGACCGCATCCGCATTGAGTTCGGCTCCGTCCTGGAATTTGACGCCCTCGCGCAGCTTGATCCGCCAGGTGGTCGGGTCCACGCTGGTCCACTCGGTCGCCAGTTTCGGCTGGGGCTGTCCGCTGTTCGGATCGATGACGGTCAACGATTCAACCACGTTTTGGCTGAGTATCTGGCCGACATTGGTGATGATGGTGCCGCAGGGCTCCAGATTGGCCGGCTGCTCCGGCAGGACGATACGGATCTCCTGCGCCGCTTCCTGTGCGACGGCCGATGGCGCGGCAGCGGTCATCAATACGACAGCCGCAATCGTGTGAATGCCTCTATTCATGTCTCTCCTCCCTTGATCTTCCATTTGGGATCTTCCGTTTTGGCTGTCGCGCGAGACGATCCTCCTCATCCCGTTCGGCCGACAATTTGCCGATCTGCGGCGGCTAGGCGGCGATCTTCTCGATCAGTCCGCGCAGCACGTCTTTCTCCTGCGGCTTCAGATCGGTCAGCGGCGGCCGAAGCGGGCCGGGTGTCCGTCCGATGAGCTCGACGCCTGCCTTGATTATCGACACCGGATAACCTTGCTCGCGATCGCGCAAAGCCGCGAAGGGGAAGAAGAAGCCGTGCAGGATTTCTTCCATCGCAGCGCGATCACCTGTCCGCATCGCCCTGTAGAAGCGCTGTGCCAATTCCGGCACGAAGTTGAAGACCGCGGAGGAATAAGTCGTCACGCCGGCGCCGTTGAAGCCCTCGGCGAACAGCTCATGCGTGGGCATGCCGCCGATATAGCAGAGCCGATCGCCGAGCTTTGCGGTGACGTGGCGGACAAGATCGACCTTGCCTGTGCCGTCCTTGAAGCCGATGAGGTTTGGGCACGCGTCAGCAAGGCGGGCAACCGTGTCGGCATTGGCGACCGAGTTCGCACGGTTGTAGATGATGACGCCGAGGCCGGTGGACTGGCACACGGCTTTGACATGCCGAAAAATCCCCTCTTGCGAGGCTTCCATCAGATAATGCGGCAGAAGCAACAGACCGTCGGCTCCCGCAGCCTCGGCGCGGCGGGCGATTTCCGTGGCGAGCGCCGTGCCGTAGCCGCAGCCGGCGATGATCGGCACGTCTCCCGAGGCATCCTTGGCCGCGCGGGTAACGTCGGCGACCTCTTCCGGCGACAGGGAGAAGAATTCACCGGTGCCGCCGGCCGCGAACAGGGCAGCGGCACCGAACCCCGACAGCCATTCGACATGCGCGCCATAGCTTTCAAGATTGAGGCTGAAATCCTCGTTGAAATGCGTGACCGGAAACGACAGCAGCCCTGAAGCGACACGCGACTTGATTTCATCTGGCGACAAAGGAACTCATCCCACAAATTAATATGATGCCGTCAAGATTCATATGATGACTATCCCGACGAGTCAACCGCCGGCGTTGTCCTGATTTGCCGGGCGCCGGACGGTCAGGGCGCGATAGCGCTTTATCCCGGTCACCAAATGGCGGCGCATCGCCTCACGCGCCTTTTCCGGGTCGCGGGCGAGGATCGCATCGGCGATTTCCCTGTGCTCCTGCAGAATCGGATGATCGCGATTGGGCAAGGGGTCGACGCCGCCCATCATCGTCTTGAACTTCACCCGCGGGATCATCCGCCGGCCGACATGTTCGAGGAAGGCCTTGAACCTGGCGTTGTTGGTTGCGGCGGCAATCGCCATGTGGAACTGGAAGTCCGCATCGTCCGTGGGTTGCCCTTGCGCCATGAGGTCGGCGAACCTTTCGACCTGAGCCTCGATTTCGGCCTCTTGCGCCGGCGAACTGCGGGCGGCGGCAAGGCCGGCTGCCTCGACTTCGATGCCGATGCGCAGCTCAAGCTCTTCGATGATGTCCGATATCTTGTTCGTTTCGTCGGTGAACAGCTTCAATCCCTCGTCGACGGGTTTCGGGCCGAGAACGAAGACGCCGGCGCCTTGCCGCGATTCCACCAACCCGTCGGCGCGAAGCGCGGCAATGGCCTCCCGGACCACGGTGCGGCTGTACCCGAACCGGTCGATCAGCGCCGGTTCTGTCGGCAATTTGTCGCCAGGCGCATAAAAGCCGGCTTCGATCTGGCCGCGCAGCGCATCTGCAACCTGAGAGACGAACGACCGCCGGGACGTTCGATGTTCGGCCTGCTGCATGGGTTCCTCCCAACTTTTGCCGGATCCTGAGAGTCCATACTCCCAGTGCGGGCCAAATGCGAGGTCATCATATGAAAATTCGTCGTCAGATGTCGAATGTCCCCTAAGTCATCATATGGCTTATGCGTCCGTGCTCACGTCAGATCGCCTGGCTCGCTTCCGTCGTGCTGGGCACGGCGATCGGCGAAATCCACGGAGTGGCAGCTTTCAGGCTGCGGCCGGCAGGTGATCGCGGATCCACCTGACGATCTGTCCCGCCGTCATTGCGCCGGATGTGCGCGCAACCTCCTGTCCGCCGTGGAAGAGGATCATGGTCGGGATGCCGCGTATGCCGAGCCTGGCTGCAACGGCCTGCTCATTGTCGGAATTGAGCTTGATCAGGCGAACATGCGGCTCCAGTTCGCTGGCTGCCGCTTCATAGGCCGGCGCCATCATCTTGCACGGGCCGCACCATGGTGCCCATACATCGACGACGACGGGGAGGCTGCTTCGCGTGACCTGGCGATCGAAACTCTGTGCATCGACGTCTGCCGGGTGACCCGAAAACAGCCTGTAGCCGCACTTTCCGCATTTCGCGTCCCCGGCGTCGCGTGCCGGCGGCAGGCGATTGACCCCGCCGCATTTGCCGCAAACCACCAGCTTTTCCCGCGTCATGGCCATTTCACCCATCTTTATGCGCGTCGCCGTCATGATGCTGTCTTGAGTGGAGCACCCTGCGCAGAAGCGGCCGCGTCCGAAACCTTTGCCAGCTCTGCGGCGATGTCGGCGAGCTTTCGATCGGCGTCGACCTTGCGCCAGGTGGACGGGGTGGCCTTTCGCTGCAATTGCCGCGAAAGAATATCAATTGTGGCATCGGAAGGACCACCCCGGCGCTCGCTTACCCGCTGCCAAAGAACGAGCGGATCCGCCTCGAGCCAGAATCCGGCGAAAGCAACGTCTCTGCCATTTGCAGCCGTCTCGATGCGCTCGCGATCGGCCGGCCGGTCAAAGACGGCATCGGCGACCAGCGAACCGCCTTCGGCAAGGATCAAATCGGCGCGCCATGCCATTTCGCGGTAGACGCGATCGGACACCTCAGGTCGATAAGCCCTGTCCGGCAGCTTCGTTTCAGCCGGCACACCATGCAGGGCTTTGCGGATGCGGTCGCTTTCGACAATGCGTGCGCCGGGCGGCGCGCCAACATGTGCGGCGAGTGCCTCGGCAACGGCCGTCTTGCCGGAACCGCTCAAGCCGCCGATGGCGATCAGCCGAGGAGGCTTTTCCTGGAGAAGTGTTCGGGCAAGCTCGAAATAGGATCTGGCCTCGGCAATCAGGCCGCCGGAATCATCACCGCCTTCCTCGATCTGCGTTGCGGTGACATGCGCGCGCACTGCGGCCCGCACTGCCATGAAAAACGGCAGGAGGATAAAGCCGTCCTCGTCGTCTGCTTCGTCGAGGTAGCGGTTCATCACCAGGTTGGCGAGTTCCGGAAAGCCGCGATGCCAGAGGTCCATCAGCAGGAAAGCCAGGTCGTAAAGCACATCGGTGCTGGCGATCTGGTCATTGAATTCGATGCAATCGAAGAGGCGGGGCTCTCCGTCGAAGAGGCAGATGTTGCGCAGATGCAGGTCGCCGTGGCAGCGCCGGATCTTTCCCGCCTTCTCCCGCCGGTCGAGCAACGCGCAATGACGGGCGAGGGCGGTGCGAAACATCCCGGTGAATGCCTTTTTCTCGGCTTCGTCGAAAACATGGCTGGTGGCAAAGCCGGCTTCGTTGATGGCGAGCACGCCTGCCAGGTTCGAGGATCCGCTGCCCTTGTGGACCTCCGGCGCGCCGCGATGATAGCGCACGATCATCCGCGCGACATCCGTCATCAGCGCAGGCGTCAGTTCGCCACCGACTGCCATACGATCGAGCAGCTTCGACTGATCGAAGCGGACCATCTCGATCGCCGCATCGACCAGTTCGCCGCTTCCGTCGATGGCCAGCTCGCCGCCGGCCTCTCGGGTGATCCGCCGCACCCCCAGATAGAGGCCGGAAGCAGTCTTGGAGTTGAGCTCGACCTCCTTCTCGCACGCGGCGAGCCGCAGCGCCGGCGTCGAGAAGTCGACATAGGGCAGCCTGACCGCTCGCTTGATCTTATAGGCGCGCTGGCCAACCAGGAAGATACGCGAGATATGGGTCTCGATCGCCTCGACCGGTCCGCTCTCGCCATATGCGGCAGGGTTCATCAACATCGCGGCCACGGATTGCTGATCCTCGACGATCATCGGATGCCTCTTTGTTTTGTATCTAGCCTGTGGAAGCCAACAAGCGTGGTCGCTGAAATTCCGCGCCATCAGACCCTTGCTGCCACAGCGCCTGGATATAACCAGCCAGGTGACGAATGCGTTCCGTGATGCTGCTTCTCCGGTGTTCGGAGCGTATTCTTGGCGTCCTCCGGCGGCCTGAAACCTGTTGGCGTCGGCCCGTGGGCATGTTGATACGGATCAAATGACGACCGGCGGCGTTCTTGACTCAGCGCCAGCAGCGCGCCGAGCCGTCTCGCTGTTGTTGCAACAACGATTGGGCTTTGGGGCAAAATCGGGAGCAGCCGCCATGGCTTTCAGGACGATACTTGCCGTTACGGGACCGAACGAGGGAGACGGTGATCTCAAGCTTGCCGCCGATCTATGCAACGAGATCGGCGCCCATCTTGCTGTTCTGGTCGTTGCCGTAGCTGCGCCGCCACCAGTCGGGGAGTATGCCGCGGTCGTTTCAGAAGCCTGGCTCGACGAGCGTCGGGTCGTCGAGGATCTGTTGAAGAAGCGAACTGCTGACCTGACGGCTTTTCTCGCCGGCAGCGTGCTTTCGGCCGATGTCTCGAGCGAATATCCGGAAGCCGGCTGGGCCGACGACACCATCGGCCGCCGTGCCCGCTACGCCGACATCACGGTCATTGGACCGGAGCTGCTTGCCAACGAAACGCTGAAAAGCAAAGCGATCGAAGGCGCATTGTTTTCTTCGGGAAAGCCGTTGCTGCTCATCCCCGCGGGGTCGCGGCCGACCCTGAAGCCGAAACGCGTGCTGATTGCCTGGGACGCCCGCCTGGAGGCATCGCGTGCCGTCCGTGAATCCCTCGACCTGCTGCCAGGCGCCGATGAGGTGCACCTTGTCATGGTCGATCCGGTGGAGGACGAGTACCGCCACGGGGCCGAGCCCGGAGCCGCCGCCTATCTCGCGCGGCATGGGGTGAATGTCACGGTCGACCGGCTGCCCAGCCTGGACCATTCGGTCGTCGACGTGCTTCGCCGGCACGCACTCGACATCGCCGCCGACCTGATGGTGATGGGCGCCTATGGTCATTCCCGGTTGCGCGAGCGCATCTTCGGCGGCGTCACCGTCTCGATGCTTGAAGACCCGTCGATGCCAATCCTTATGGCGCGGTAGCCGTCAGCCTGCCGCGGACGTCGGTCAGTCCGCCGGCCAGAGGCGGGCGCTTTCGGGAAACGCAAAGTATTTTTTCCGTAAGCCGCAGATCACGATCACGCTGCTCGAGATGCCCGCTCGCGGTTATTAACGCGTTACCCCAACGGAAATACCACCTCAACCTCGTAGAAAGCGATGAGCCCGGCCAATGCCATTAGGAGAGCAAGCACGCCTGCGCCGAGCAATAACTCGAACTTGTTTCCGTCGCTGCGCATGGGAACGCCATTGGTTGACAAGTTACTAACTTCTATGTGACACTTTTATGACAATTGCAAGTGTGGAAAAGGAAGCCTCGCTTCTGTTCAGACAATGGAGACCGATACTCGCGATTGTTGCAGGGTTATCTCTGCTGATTCTTTGTGCCAGTTTTGTACAAGATTTAAGCTTGTACGCTGGACGGGAACCGGACCTTTCGACAAAAATATGGCTCCTTGATGTGGATGTGGAACGGAGCGCGTTTACTTGGGTCTCCGTGCTGGTGCTTTTTTTCTGCAGCGGTCTTCTATTTCAGTGCGGAGACGATGCGGCGGGCCGTGGCAGTCAGTTCACTTGGCATTGGTACTTCCTGGGCTTCCTGTTCTTGCTTCTTTGTTTCGATGAATTCACTGGCCTTCATGAGAAGCTATCCGCTGCGTTGGCTGCGAGGTCAACCAATACGGGCCTGCTGTATTTTGCATGGGCAGCGCCGGCAGGCATCCTTAGCTTGGTGGGGCTAGCTGCCTTTGTTCCATTCATCCGCTCTTTCCCGACATCACTCGCTGTGCTGTTAGCGGTTTCGGCGGCGCTGTTTCTTGGCGGAGCGGTCGGGCTTGAAATGGTCGGCGGCAGCGTTGCAGAGGCGGAAGGTATGGAATCCTTGCGCTATCGCATGCTGGCGAACATCGAAGAAGGTCTCGAACTTGCCGGGACACTGACCTTTATCTACGCACTACTCTCATACCGTGAGATAACATCACGCACGCGCTGACCTCATCGCTGCGCCAGAGCAAGGTATGTCACGGTCGAGAAGAAAAGCGGCGGCCAACCGAACGGCAATTGCGCCTTGCAGCCTTTCAATCTGAAGGTTCGCGATGCCCCAATTCACAATACGCGATCTATGTCCCAGGCGAGGACATGGCAAAGCTTCAGGGGTGCTACTCCTGTCCTGCCAATAAAGGGTTGCAGGTAGGTAGCACTTTTCGGGAAAAAGCTAAGTGCTTGTTTTTTCTGGTCGGAGTGGCAGGATTTGAACCTGCGACCCCATCGTCCCGAACACGCGGGCGGGAGGTTCAGACCCCGTAGAAAACCCGGAATTCCGCGGGTTTTCGCGTTTCGATTTGACCCCGTTTGAGCCGTATGTTCCCCTTTAATTCCGGTATTTCGGGTAGGTTTCGGGTAGGAATGCGGGTTTTATCCTGCACTACCTATCCTAGCCGTACGACGTTAGATTTGACGCGGAGGGCGGGAGCCTTTGCCGTGATCCGCTCGGCGGCCTCCGCTTGGAAATCCGGATCATGGTGGTAGTAAGTCGCGCGAAGCACGGCCTCGGACATTCCGAGATAGTCGGCCGCCAGCGAAGTCGGCCGCCAGCGATAGTGATGTTCCGTTTTGCATAAGCCACGTCGCGGCGGTGTGGCGGAGGATATGCGGCGTTACGTCGGTTTGCCATTCGCCCGCTTCGTCATACCAGCCAAGGCCGGCCGCCTTGACGGCCGCCGCGAAGCCTTTCTTCACCGACTGCACCGGCTCGCCTTGCCACTCGACGACGAAGTCGTGCGATATCATCCGGCCGACCGTCCGGCTTTTGCAACGGTTCTCCGTCTTGATCCTGACCTCCGTCGTCGACCAGCGCCGCATATGGGCGAGAAGGCGATCGGGGAGCCGCACCGGCGGCTGGCGCTTCTTCGTCTCGCGCCTGCCTTCCGCGCGGCGATAGGAGACGCCACGATCGTAGCCGACGAAGCCGTGGCCTTCCGTCGGCCGCGTGGCGGCCCCACAGACGGCTCCAGAGCGCGTTCCGGTGTAAGAGCGCGACCAGAATGAGGCGCGCGACGTGCTGGCCCGTGCGGCGGTCGCTAGGCCCAGCGCGCGCTCATGTCGGTCTGAGGGTACCGCCACCGGGCAGCCTCTCGGCGTCTGGCGGTCGTCTCACTCGGGCCTGTGTGGTGAAACCGAAGGGGCACGAGGTGTCACGCATGAGCCTGTTATCCGATGGGTCGTAAGAAAATTTGGCCCGGATATTCCGACCCCTCCTTTTGACCCCGTTGAACCCGCTCACCCGAATTGTCTATCCGAGCTAGCTCAAGCGGCCGATTTGGGGGCGATCTATATCGGCTACTAATGACCTGTCGCTTGACGCTGGGGTTAATTGGGTGGGCACTCGTCATTGGGTGGGCACGTGCGTCAGGCCGGGGTGTAGGCTGGGGTACGGAAGTCGCAATCTTTGAAGGTCCGTCCCCGGCCGCACTCTTGAGACACCCGCCCGAGTGGCCTTGGGGGCGGCACTAGCCGGTGTAAGACTGACAGGGTGCCCAAGGCTCCGCTGTCTGGGTCCTGTCATCGCTCAGTCACTATTTAGTTGTGCTGCCACTGCACCCTGCGAAGGCAGCTCAAAGCAGCGGGGACTAACCCCAAGCCCCCCACCCGGTCCCCGCTGCTCATTTACCGTCACGGAACCCCGAAGGTCTAGCCGACCCAGGGCGCCGACGCAAAGGCAACCCCTCAGGCACCAGGGCAACGAGTTCAGGTTAACGGCGAGTTGTAATTTGTGGCACGGCGTAGGTTGGCGTGATTCAAGAGGCT
>NZ_JBVVPX010000065.1:0-13369 GCF_055811375.1 Mesorhizobium sp. WSM4848 | reverse complement strand
CCCCCCCCCCCCCCCCCCCCCCCCCCCCCCCCCCCCCCCCCCCCCCCCCCCCCCCCCCCCCCCCCCCCCCCGCCCGCGCGGCGGGGGGGGCCCCCCCCCCCCCCCGGAGAGGGGGTCGACTGTTCATCAAGCGATCAAAAATCAGTCGGCGCGCCGCCTTCGGACCGACGTTTGTCGACGAAGGCGTCGAGCTCCTCGCGGACAGCCGGGTCCATGTAGGGCTCTTCGTAGGAGGCCAGCCGCTCCTTCCACACCCGATTGGCTTTTTCGATAGCTGTCGGCGATCCGGCCTCCGCCCAGGTCTCGAAATTGCGCCAGTCGGAGATAACAGGCGAATAGAAGGCGGTCTTGTAGCGGTCCTGGGTATGCTGGGTGCCGAAGAAATGGCCGCCCGGACCGACGGACTGGATGGCGTCGAAGCCGAGGGCCTCCTCGGAGAGGTCGAGCGGGGTCAGGAACTCGGCCACCATCTGCAGCAGATCGATGTCCAGAATAGTCTTCTCGTAGGAGCAGCGCAGGCCGCCTTCCAGCCAGCCGGCCGCATGCATCATCAGATTGCCGCCGCCCTGTATGGCGCCCCACAGCGAGAACACGCTTTCATAGGCCGCCTGTGCGTCGACCGTGTTGGCGGCGCAGGTGTTGGAAGTGCGGTAGGGGATGTTGTAGCGGCGGGCGAGCTGGCCACCGACCAATTGCGCTTTCATGTATTCCGGCGTGCCGAAGGCCGGCGCGCCGGACTTCATGTCGACGTTGGAGGTGAAGCCGCCATAGCCGACGGGCGCGCCCTTGCGCACCATCTGGGCGAAGGCAATGCCGGACAGCGCTTCGGCATTCTGCTGCACCAGCGCGCCGGCGATGGTCACCGGCGCCATGGCGCCCGACAGGGTGAACGGCGTCACGATGACGACCTGGCCCTTGCTCGACATCTGGATGATGCCTTCCATCATCGGCACGTCGAGCTTGAGCGGCGAATTGGTGTTGATGATGGTGAACACCGACGGCTGTTCGAGAAGCTGTTCGTCGCTGATGCCGCGCGCGATCCTGGTGATCTCGATGCCGTCGACATTGCGCTCCTTGCCGAGCGAATAGATGTGGAACACCTTGTCGGTGAGCACGCTCAGATCGCGGATGCATTCGAGGTGCCGGACGGACGGATGGATGTCGATCGGCTCGACCGGATAGCCGCCCGTGCAGTTCAGGATGTTGTGCATCTGCGCAAGCTTGAGGAAGTTGCGGTAGTCCTGCTGGTTGCCCGGCCGGCGGCCGCGATCGATGTCGGAACAATTGGGCGCCGACGCCATCATCGAGATGATCAGATTGTCGCCGCCGAAGCGGACATTGTGCGCCGGATTGCGGGCATGGATGGTGAACTCCGACGGGCAGTGCGAAACCAGCTCGAGGATCATGTCGCTGTCGAAGCGCACCCGCTCGCTGCCTTCGCGGACATCCGCGCCATGCGCCTTCATGATGCTTCTCGCCTCGTCGTGCAGCACGTCGACGCCGATTTCCCTGAGAACACGCAGCGAGGCGAGGTGGATTGATTCCAGCTCGTCGTCGGAGACCAGCCTGGTCGGCGTCAGCGGGATTTTCAGCTGACGGAAAGGCGGCTGCTCGAATGCCGCCGCTGCGCCGGCGCGCTTGCCCGCGCGGCCGCCGCGACGGGGGTTTGCCAATGCCGGTTCGGCGGGATGAAGGGCGGCGGTCATGATAGTCCTCGTACGCTGCGACAGTGTGGCGGCATAATGGACCGCCGGCCGTCCCGCCATTGCGGAGGCGGCGACCACTAGGACGAGGGAAGCGACATGGACGTTCGCCAGCCGGACGCAACAGGGCGAAACCAGGTCTGTGCCCGAACTGTGAAACATGTCACGTTGCGATCATGTCATATTGAGTAAGTACATTGAATAAAACCGCCCTGAGGGAGACTATTTCCGTGTCGGATGTTGTCAGCGTGCGTGCAGCGACCAACAACGAAGTCGCCTTCATTGCCTGGGATATTGACGGAATGATCGACGGCTGTCTCGGTTTCGAAATCGTCCGCATCTATCCCGGCACCGGCGAGGAACGCTGTCTGGCGTCCTGGGTGCCTTTCCGGGGGCAACGCAACAAGGACTGGATTCCGCAGGATACCGGCGTCTGGCCGGTGCAAAAGACATTCTGGCGCGATCTTACGGTACGGCGGCGCCGCGACAGCGTTGAAATCAGGCCGGATGGCGAAATGGTCGCCTACCGGGTGCGTCCGGTCGGCGACATGCGGCCCGGCCTCGATCCGGTGCCGGTGCGCCCCGAGAAAGCCTATAGCGGAGCGGCGCGGCCGCTCGGCTATCTCGGACAAGGTGCCGTCAGCCCGACCATCTTCCTGGGATCGATGTTCGGCAAGGCGCGGCTCGCCTTTACCAACGGCGTGCTCTCGACGCAATGGCTGTCGCGCGCGCTGGAAGACGCCGGCATCAAGGTCGGGCAGCGCGATAAGATCAGGGCCGAGCTTCAGCGTCCCGGCAGCAAGATACGCGCCTATCTTCACGGCGAGGTTCCGGATGTGCTCACCAGCCTGATGAAACGGGCCAAGGCCGAGGGCGGCACTGTCAGGCTTGCGCTCTACGAGCTTGGCGATGACG
Organism: Mesorhizobium sp. WSM4848; assembly: GCF_055811375.1. Classification (NCBI taxonomy): domain Bacteria; kingdom Pseudomonadati; phylum Pseudomonadota; class Alphaproteobacteria; order Hyphomicrobiales; family Phyllobacteriaceae; genus Mesorhizobium; species Mesorhizobium sp. WSM4848. The sequence goes on along the minus strand of NZ_JBVVPX010000065.1, from coordinate 10,751 downwards.
GGTTGTGCGACGCGATCATCGACGCCAAAGATGTCGTGGACGTCATTCTTTCGAATTCGGGCAGGGATGAACAAACCAAGGCGTGGGACGCGGGCAACGCGCCGTTCAGAAAGCGGCTGCGCGACGCCGGCGTCGTGCTGACCGATCGTCTGTTCAACAACAACCATATCGGCCATAACAAGTTTGCCGTCTACCGCGACGCCCAGGGCAATCCGAAAGCGGTCATGACCGGCAGCACCAACTGGACGTCGACCGGCATTTGCGGACAGTCCAACAACGCCTTCATCCGCGATGACCCTGCCATGGCCGAAGTGTTCGATGCCTATTGGGAACGGATGAAGGCCGACGTGTTCCCGCCGCCGGCAAGCGATAGCGCCGCCGGACGTGTGGCGCAGAAGCAAGGCAGGCCGTTTCGCCTGAAGAATCGCACACCGAACCATGTCAATGGGACCACCATCTGGTTCTCGCCAAACGATCCCGACCGTAGCAAAAAGGACATCTCGGTGCGGCCTGTCGATCTCGAAGACGTTTTCGTACGAATCAAGGCGGCGAAGCAGGCGGTGCTCTTTCTCGTGTTCAATCCGTCGCGGCTTGGCAACAATTCGGTCATCGATCAGGCGGTCGCGGCGGCGACGGCGAATCCAAAGCTGATCGTGCAAGGTGCAATCAGCGATCACACCGCCATGCCAAACTATATTGCCCCGACCCGGGATCCAGTCACCAAAAAATCGAACAGGGACGGCAAATCGCCATTCGTCTTTCCGGAGAAGGTCTGGGAGGCGCCGAACGTCTCCATCGTCAGGGCGGCCAACCTGACGGGGGCCTCCGTTGCGCGCGATTTCCAGGCGGAAGTGCTGACCGTCGGCCATGCGATCGTGCACGACAAGATCGTCATCATCGATCCGATGGCCGACAATGCGACCGTCATCGCCGGCAGCCACAACCTTGGCTACAAGGCGTCCTATGAAAACGACGAGAACCTGGTGATCGTCGAAGGCGACAAGACCTTCGCTGCGGCCTTTGCGGTGCATATGCTCGACGTGTTCGACCATTACAAGTTCCGCGCCTGGCGCAGAACGATTGGAGAAGGACCGTCGGACAATGACGGGCTCTCCATCGACGACAAGTGGCTGAAGCCTTACGCCGACGGCAGGAAGGGGGCGATTGCCCGGTATTTTCCGTAATCGCCTGAATGACGCCGGGGAGCCTTGAACAAGTCATTCCCTGGCTGGCGCAAAAGGTTCTTGCCGCCGGTGCCTCCCGGCATGCCGCCGAAACGCTAATCGTGCAGGTTTCCTGGTGCGGATCATGGACCTGGCGGAACAGAACAGCGGCGAGACAATGCAGTGGGCGGCGATCACCGGCGTGATCGCCACCGTTTCGGTGTTCGCCATCGCGCAAGGGCTGAGCTACCCGCTGCTGAGCTTCATCCTGCAGCGCCAGGGCGTCTCGCCGGCCATGATCGGCCTGTCGGCGGCAATGACGCCGGTCGGCTTTATCGTCTCGTCGCCGCTCATCCCGGCACTGGCGCGCCGGTTCGGGGCAGGGCGCACGGCGCTCACCTGCGCGGCACTTTCCGCGATCATGCTGGCGCTGATCGGCTGGACGCAAAATGTCTATCTCTGGTTTCCACTGCGCTTCCTGATCGGCGTGGTGACCAATCCGCTCTATGTGCTGAGCGAGATCTGGGTGATCGCGCTGGCGCCCCCGGCGCGCCGTGGTCGCGTGATGGGGATCTATTCCACAGTCATTTCGGCCGGTTTCGCCGCCGGCCCGCTGTGCCTGCTTGCGGTCGGCACCGAAGGATGGCCGCCGTTTCTCGTCGGCATCGGCGCATTCGTCTTTTGCGGCGCCTGCCTGGCGCTGGTGCTGGGACGGCTGCCAAAAGTCGATGAGGCCGGGCACCAGGTTTCGGTGATGGGGTTCATGCCGATGGCATGGCTGCTGCTGTCGGCGGTCGTGGTGGCTGCCGGTTTCGAACAGGCAGTGCTCGCGCTGCTGCCGGTCTACGGAGCGCATTATGGCATCGCGGAAACCCGCATGTCGGCGCTGCTGTCGATGATGATCGCCGGCAACATCGCCATGCAGGTGCCGCTCGGCCTGCTGGCGGAACGGCTGACGGCGCGTCTGGTCCGATTTATCTGTGTATCGCTAACGCTGCTCGGATGCGTGCTATTGCCGGTTCTCATCGAGACGCCGCTGATCTGGCCGTGCGTGTTTGTCTGGGGCGCGGTTTCCTACGGCATCTACACGATGTCGATCATTGAGCTTGGCGAGCGGTTCACCGGCTCGGCACTGGTCGCCGGCAACGCCGCCTTCTCGCTGATGTGGGGCGTCGGCGGCATCGCCGTGCCGCCGCTGGCGGGCGGCGCCATGGATATTCTCGGTGCGGACGGCCTGCCGATCACGCTTGGCGCCATTTGCCTGGGATTGGCGGTCTCAACCGTATTGCGGGGGCGAGCGGTCTAAAGCGCGTCGCGTTCGACCCGCCTCATGCGACGCGCTTTAGGTTGTTGTTTTTTGCATGTCGTTATCGCAAAACCGCTGCACACTTTTGCGCGACATGGATTAATACAATTGCGGGGTGCCTTCATTTCCTTGCCATCTGGAAATCGCCCATAAATCACAATCGGCGTGGTGTTCAGCGGGATGCATCCTGCGTAAAAGGTCTCGAATTTCAACGGCACGATCAAAGTCGGGTATCAGTCCAACATCAGACAGTTCCGTGTTCGCAAACACGTCAGGAAATCCGCCGCAGTTGGTCAAAGCGCTTATGGAGACGTCTTGATCCAACAAGTCGTAGCCCAGGAAGGTAAATCCGTTCCAGTCGAGTGAACGCACGTCAAGCGATGGTCTTCGGATCACATTGAGGACGTTCAATTCGCTCGGATCCGCCAGCTCCGAAAGGAGGAAGTCCAGGTCCACAAAGAAATCGAGCATGTAGTCCTCGTTGACAATATGGGGCCAGTAGCTGTCCTTTACCTCTCCCAGCGCGACAGGGCCAAGCATTCCATCGAGAGTGACGACCTCGCTCAATTGGGTAAGGCCGGACCAGTTTATGTACATGGTCCACGCAGTGCCGCTGAAAGGACCGAACTTCTCTTTGGCAATGTACAGATGTTGCATGGGTTCCCTCGTGGCCTGCGGGCGGCAGGCGGCCCCACCTTAGGAGGCCAACAGCGCATGGCTCCTTTTGCGTTCCAAGTTGAATACCGATAGTGGCAAGACGACGTTGCCGAGCCTTGACGAGTTTATCGGAGACCACATGACCAAGTCGAATACAAAGATGCGCCCGAATTCGGCGGCCGAAGATCCCTTTCTCTGGCTGGAGGACAGAACGGGCAAGGAAACGCTCGACTGGGTTCACCGTCAGAATGAGATCACGGTCGCCGAGTTGCAGGGCGATCCATCCTACCAGGCCAACTTCCAAGCCGCACTCGACCTGATGACCGCAGAAGACAACATTGCGGTCGGGTCTGCGCTCAACGGCCACGTCTATAATTTCTGGCAGGACAAGACCAATGTGCTCGGCCTCTGGCGGCGCACCACGGTCGCCTCCTACAAGACCCAGAAGCCGGATTGGGAGACGATCATCGACTTCGACAGTCTTTCAGCCAAAGAGGGCGTGAAATGGGCGTTCAGCGGCGCCAGCCGGCTTTACCCCGATTTCAGCCGCTGCCTGCTCAGCCTGTCGCCGGATGGCGGCGACGCCAGTGAGATGCGCGAATTCGACATCGACACCAAGTCCTTCGTCGAGGGCGGCTTTCGCGCGCCCGCCTCGAAGTCGGGCTTCAACTGGCTTGACAAGGACACGGTCATCGTCTCGGCTGCCTTCGAAGAGGACGAAAAAACCCAGTCCGGTTATCCGCGCGTGGTTAAGCTGTGGCAGCGCGGCACCAGGCTGGAGGATGCGACGCCGATCTTCGAGGCGCAGAAGCAGGATCTCGCCGCCGGCGGTTCCCTCGAATTCGACGGCGACAAGCGGCATCTTTTCCTGACCCGGACGCTCGATTTCTTTGCCTCGCACAGTTTTCTGCGTCTGCCCTCCGGTGAAAACAGGCGCATCCCGTTGCCGGACGACGTTACCGACACGGTGCTGTTCAGGGATCAGTTCGTCTTTGGGGTGCGCAGCCCGTGGACGGCGCCGGACGGCACGCTGTGCAAGCCTGATGGCCTCTATTCGCTGGACTTCGCGCGCTTGATCGAGACCAATGCGCTCGGACCTGTCCAGACCGTGCTCGAGCCGGCGGATCGTGTCTCGATTGCCGGGATTGCCCGCACGCGGGACCGGTTGTTCATCAATCTGATGGACAATGTGCGCGGCAAGGTCGTCGCCTGCGATCGCAGCGGCAGCGGCTGGTCGCTGCAGCCGGTGGTGCTGCCCGAAAACGGCAGTGTCGGCATCAGCCACGCCGAGCGTTTCGGCTCCAGCGTGTCCTTCTCCTTCACCGACTTCCTGACGCCGAGCTCGATCATCTGGTCGGACGACAATGCTGCGACGCTGGCAACGGTGAAATCGCAGCCGGCGCGTTTCGATGCGTCGTCGCTGGTCTCGGAACAGTTCGAGGCACGCTCGAAGGACGGCACCAAAATCCCTTATTTCGTCGTCAGGCGGCGCGACCAGAACGGGCCGGTGCCGACACTGCTTTACGGCTATGGCGGCTTCGAAGTGCCGTTGCTGCCCGGCTATGCCGGCGTGCGCGGCCGGCTGTGGCTGGAAAAGGGCAATGCCTATGTGCAGGCCAATATCCGCGGTGGCGGCGAGTTCGGTCCGAACTGGCACCAGGCCGCGCTCAAGGCCAATCGCCAGAACGCCTTCGACGATTTCGCCGCGGTCGCGCAAGACCTGGTGAAACGCGGCATCGCCACGCCGGCGACGCTTGGCATCCAGGGCGGCTCGAATGGCGGCTTGCTGACCGGCGTTTCGCTGACCCAGCATCCCGAGCTTTTCGGCGCTGTGATCATCGACGTGCCGCTGCTCGACATGCTGCGCTACACCGAGCTGCCGCCCGGCGCATCCTGGATGGCCGAGTATGGCGATCCGGCGAAGCCGGAAGAGGCCGCGTCGCTGGCCGCTTACTCGCCTTATCAGCATGTCGAGCCCGATGCCGCCTATCCGCCGGTGCTGCTGACGACATCGACGGCCGACGACCGCGTCCATCCCGGTCATGCGCGCAAGATGGCGGCGCGGCTGCAGGCTGCCGGCCACGCGAAGACGCTGTTCTTCGAAGAGACCGAGGGCGGCCATGGCGGGCGCGGCGATCGCCGGCCGCAAGCGGCACAGGCTGCAATGAAGTATGTCTTCCTGCAACGGATGCTGACCGGAACGGCTTGAATTGAACGGCTTGAACTGATCGCATCAGACCGCCTAAGATGCTGCCATGGCTCGGATGAAGACATGTCGCGCGTTTGGGGTGGCGGTGACGCCGTCGCCGCGCACGCTTCGCGCCGAGCTTTTGCGGCTTTGCGCCCGCATCGGCTATTCGCCGCCCGCCTTCCTCTGACGAATCCGCCCCCGCTGCAAATTGCCGGCTTGGTCTGCAATTGCCGGATTGGTTCAAGAGGAAACATCAGACATGACCTATCAGAATTATTCGCTGAAGCAGCTTCAGCAGATCGATGCTGCGCATCACCTGCATCCGTTTACCGACCACAAGGAGATGCGCGAGGCCGGCTCACGCATCATCACCCACGCCAACGGGCCGTTCATCTACGATTCCGAAGGCACGGAAATCCTCGACGGCATGGCCGGACTGTGGTGCGTCAACATCGGTTACGGCCGCGATGAGCTGGCCGACGCCGCTTACGCCCAGATGAAGGAACTGCCATATTACAACTCCTTCTTCAAATGCTCGACCCCGACTCCGGTGCTGCTGGCCAAAAAGCTGGCGGAATTGGCGCCGAAGCACGTCAACCAAGTGTTCTTCGGCTCGTCCGGTTCGGAGGCCAACGACACGGCGCTGCGCCTCGTGCGCCACTATTGGGTATTGGAAGGCAAGCCGGAGAAGAACCGCATCATCTCACGCAAGAGCGCCTATCACGGCTCGACCATCGCCGGCACGTCGCTGGGCGGCATGGAGCCGATGCACAAGCAGCTCAACGGCGCGGTTCCCAACATCGTCCATGTGATGATGCCTTATGCCTACGAGCTGGCTCTGCCCGGCGAAAGCGACCATGATTTCGGCCTGCGCGCGGCCAAGGCCGTCGAGGATGCCATCCTCGAAGCCGGCGCCGACAAGGTCGCCGCCTTCATCGGCGAGCCGGTGATGGGAGCAGGCGGCGTGAAGATACCGCCGATGAGCTATTGGCCGGAAGTGCAGCGCATCTGCCGCAAATACGATATCCTGCTGATGCTGGACGAGGTCATCACCGGCTATGGCCGCACCGGCGAGTGGTTCGCAGCTCAGACATTCGACATCGAGCCCGATACCATCACAACCGCCAAGGCGCTGACTTCCGGCTATCAGCCGCTGTCGGCGCTGCTGGTCGGTGACCGCATCGCCGCGACGCTGGTCGAGAAGGGCGGCGAGTTCAATCACGGCTATACTTATGCCGGCCACCCCGTGGCCTGCGCCGTGGCGCTGAAGAACCTCGAGATCATCGAGCGGGAAGGTTTGGTCGATCGGGTCAAGAACGACACCGGACCCTATTTCGCCAAGGCGCTGCAGGAGCACGTCGGCGGGCACAATCTGGTCGGCGAGGTGCGCTCGATCGGGCTGATGGCGGCGATCGAGATCGTCAGCGACAAGGCCACCAAGGAGCGCTTTCTGCCGGCCGGGAGCGCGGCCGTGACCGTCCGCGACCACGCCGTTGCCCAGGGCATGATGCTGCGCGCCACCGGCGATACGATGATCCTGTCGCCGCCGCTGATCTGGACGCGCGAGACGATCGACATGGCCTGCGAGCGCATCGCCAGGGCGCTTGATCTGGCGCAGGCCGATTTGCGCAAGCAATAAGATAGACACGATCGCCGGGCGTCCTGCGGCCGGACGCCCGGCGTTTGAATGCCGGATACTGCCAGCCGGAGGAGCCGCTCACCAAGCGCCGAGGCACGACCGCCGACTTACTTTTTTGTCTCGGGCAGCGCTGCTTTGCTCAAGGTCGTGCTGCGCTTCGGTACGGTGCGCCGGCGCCGCATAAATCGCTCAAGCAAGTTCCGTCCTCTCTTGCGCTGGACAAGATCGATATCGCTGACGAGCTTCGCGCCGCCCTCGCGCCGCTCCAAGGTGATCTTGCGGCTATGAAAGGCTTCCAGCTCGGCGCGATGCGCCACGCTTATGATGGTGACCTTCGGCAATTCGTGGACGATCATCTCCATCATCTTGTCCTGGCTCTTTTCATCAAGTGCTGACGTTGCTTCATCCAGCACGATGATATCGGGGCTGTGCAGCAGAAGACGCGCGAAGGCGAGCCGCTGCTTTTCGCCACCCGACAAGGTCTGGTCCCATGGCGCGTCGTCCTCGATCTTGTCATTCAGATAATCGAGCCCGACTTTGTCGAGGGCAGCCTTGATCTCGTCCAGCGTCCAGCGATCGGCGGCGCCTGGATAGGCGACTGCGCGGCGAAGCGTCCCGGTGGGGACATAAGGCCGTTGCGGCAACATGAATATCCGTCTGTCGGCGTGGATGTTGACGCTGCCGCCGCCCCACGGCCACAGACCTGCGACGGCCCTCACCAGCGTACTCTTGCCTGAGCCGGATTCGCCCGCGACGAGCACCCGCTCGCCTGATCCGATCACGACCTTGGTTTCCTTGACCACGGCGGTGCCGTCGTCGAGCGACACGGAGAGATTGTTCAGGCTGAGCATCGCATCGCCTGCAGCTTCGCCGCGCTTTATGCGTCCCAGGGTGTTGCTCTGTTCCGCGCGCTCGAGCCCGTCGAGCGACATCATCAGCGAGGCGATGCGCCGTGCACAGGCGTTCCAATTGGCGAGACGGGGGTAGTTGTCGACCAGCCATCCGAATGCGCCCTGCACAATGGCAAAGGCAGAGGCAGCCTGCATGACCTGTCCAAGTGTCATGCCGCCTTCGAGAAACTTTGGAGCGCAAAGCAAAACCGGCACGACAGGCGCAAACAGACTCGCCCCCTGCGATACCAGCGCTGTGCGCATGTGCTGACCTGTAAGGAGCGCCCATTGCCTGAGCACATAGGCGAACGTCTTGTCGATGCCGCTACGCTCCTCCTCCTCGCCGCCGAGCAATGCGATACTCTCGCCGTTTTCCCGCACGCGCGTCAGCGTGTAGCGGAATTCGGCCTCGGCCTGATTTTTTTCCTCGGAAAGGTGGACGAAATGGCGGCCAATGACCGCCATCGAGGTGGATGTGATCGCGGCATAGAGTACCGCGGTGATGACGAGAAAGCCGGGAATGGTCACTGTCGAACCTGCGATCGTCAGGGTCAGGGCCCCGCCGATCGTCCAGAGCACCACGATGAAGGTCGAGGCCGACAGGAACGCGTTGATGACACCGGCGATGAAGTCGACCGGGGATTCGGTGGCAATCCGCAAATCCTCCGTGATCCGGGCTTCAGGGTTCTGGTGGTCGCCGCCGACGAGGTTCAACTGAAAGTAGCGGCCGCTTGCAAGCCACCGCGCGATGACCGCGTTGGTGAGCCAGGAACGCCAGCGGCGCTGCATCGTCATGCGAAGGAAGACCTGTGCAACGACAAGGCTTCCGCTCCCGAGCACGAGCGGCACGAAAACGGCGCTCAGGACATAGACGGTACGCGCATTGCGTTGCTCAAGGGCATCGAAAATTGCGCGATTCCAGACATTGATCCCATACTGGAAGCCGACATTGATGACGATCAGGAGCAATAACCCGATCGTGTACGGCCAAGCCCGCCTGTCGCCTCCGCGGCCCCAGTAACCGCGCGCGCTGATCCAGAAGCGCCTCAGCAAGTATCTCTTGCGCGCCTGCTCGGCCTCCTCAGGGGTCAGCTCCGGATCGGGTTCGACGAAATCCAGCGGCGCCGGGGCCGCGCCGACGCTCTCGGGCGCGGTTTCGACAGTCGATTGCTTCTCCTGGCGCGACTTCTCGGCGTCGCGTGATCTGGAGACCGATTTCGGCTTGGATTTAGCCCCGGACATACCGGCGATAACGGCTTGGAAATCAGAAGGTTTCAATGATGTCCGCCAGGCCGCTTGATCTCCACCTCGGCGCGGATGCGGTCGGCTTCGTTCCCTGGCGTCTTGCTTGATCCGCTGCCACTTCGTGAGCCTGTCGACAATCTTGCCGACAGGACTGATGAGCTTCAGGAGATCTCAGATCGCGCTCACCGAACCCTCGCGCTTGGGAGCATTGGAGCGACCACCTGTGGATCGACGTCGGTCAGGTCCGCCGCCACGAGGCCGACGACCATTTCGGGGCGCGCCAGGGCGATCGTCTCACTGTCGTTGAAGATCGCGAAATGCAAAAACCGCGCTCCATCGGAACGCGGCTTTGCCAGATACGCATGGCGCTTCGCTGACTGAACACTTGGCGAAACTTACGGGCTCCGGGACGCGAGACCTGATCCGGAGCGCCGGGCGGATGCGATACGCCGCCTCGCACTCCGTTCTACAGGGACATCGTTACCGGGTGGTTATCGATAGTTTAAGCAAATCTAAATTTCCGATGTTTTTGCCGGAAACCGAAAGCCGGTCGAGTTCGAGCCTGAAAGCGCGTCGCGTCGAAGGGCAAGCCTTTTGGCGACATGCATTACGCCGGGGTGCCGCGCAGGAAATTTATGATGCCGGAGAAATCGGCAGCGGCATGCCCCTGGGCGTTGAACAGCGCATATAGCTGGGCGGCCTCGGCGCCGAGCGGCGTCACCGCACCGGCGCTTTGCGCGGCTTCCTGCGACAGTTTCAGGTCCTTCAGCATCAGTGCCGCGGCAAACCCCGGCCTGTAGCCATTGTTGGCCGGCGATGTCGGCACCGGACCGGGGACCGGGCAGTAGGTGGTCAGCGACCAGCACTGGCCCGACGAGTTCGAGGCGACGTCGAACAGCGCCTGGTTCGACAGGCCGAGCTTTTCCGCCAGAACGAAGGCTTCGGCGACGCCGATCATCGAAATGCCCAACATCATGTTGTTGCAGATCTTTGCCGCCTGTCCGGCGCCGTCATCACCGCAATGGACGATGCGGCCGGCCATCGGCTTGAGGATTGGTTCGGCCTTGGCAAAAGCTTCCTTCGAGCCGCCGGCCATGAAGGTCAGCGTGCCGGCGGCGGCGCCGCCGGTGCCGCCGGAAACCGGCGCGTCGATCGACAGCAGCTTATGTTTGGCGGCAATGGCGTGGGATTTTCGTGCCGATTCGACGTCGATGGTCGAGGAATCGATGAACAGCGCGCCTTTTTTCGCCTTTGGCACGATGTCTTCATAGACCGACAGGACGTGCTTGCCGGCCGGCAGCATGGTGATAACGACATCGGCCTCCTTCACCGCGGCAACGGCATTGGCCATGACGACGACGCCATGCTCCTTGGCGATGACAAGGTTTTCCGGCATTAGATCGAAGCCGTGCACGGTATATTCCGCCTTGACGAGGTTGGCGGCCATCGGGTTGCCCATATTGCCGAGGCCGATGAAGGCGATGGTGGTCATAATGGCGCTCCGTGGGTTGGTAAGGGAGTAGGGGAGTAGGGGAGTGGGGGAGTAGGGAGTAGGGAGTAGCAACTTATTCGGGCGCAAGTTTGGGGACTGTCAGGAATTCTGTGCGCGAGGCCCGCTTTCGTCATTGGCTGACGAACCTCTCGCCGAAGACGACGGCGA
>NZ_JBVVPX010000064.1:0-16243 GCF_055811375.1 Mesorhizobium sp. WSM4848 | reverse complement strand
TTTGCCCTGCCCCAGGGCTTGACCCATGGCACGGTGCCGCGCTCCAGTTCGGCAACGATGCGGTCTGTGATCTCCTGATAGAGGTTGGCGCCTGAGCGCCCGCCCTTGCCCGCGCCAGCCTCTCGGCTGCCGGAATGCTTGTTGTTTGCACGCATTGTCTGGTCCTCCGTTCGCCAATCGCGCCCTCCCCCGGAAGATCCCATGGGCGGTGGAGGCAGCGCTCGATCCCGATTCTCGCGTGCCTGCCCCCGTGAGTGGGGTGGGCGGCAGAACGCGACTGGCTTGGCCCGCTGAACGAGGCAGGCCGCACCCGAAGGGCCGGAACGGAGTGGAGGATGTGAGCGGAGCGAACATTGCGGCCTGCCGCAGCGGGCCTAGAAAGGAGCGTCGCCCACCCCGCGAGCGGGGGCAGGCAACAACCAAAACCACATCGCGAAGCGATGACTGCAGCTGCGATCAACTCGCTTTGGCCGGCGTATTGCTCATGAACAACTTGGAGGGATAGAACACATGAAAGCTGAAAACGTGACTGAGATTGAAACCGATGCGGTCCATACGACACTCGGCGCTATCTTCCTGTCCCTGGAACTCAGTCGCTCGAGCTGGTTGGTGACAAGCTTGTTGCCGTGCAACGGAGAGAAGATGTCAAAGCGCGTCGTCAAGGCAGGCGATACGGCCGGATTGTTCGACCTTATCAGCCAGTTGAAGTCGACGGTTCGGCGCAGAACGGGCCGTGACGTGCCGGTGATCGCAATCCAGGAGGCTGGCCTGGACGGCTTCTGGATACATCGGATCCTTGAGCGTGACGGTATCGAAAGCCATGTGGTTGATGCAGCATCCATTGCCACGTCACGCAGGAAGCGCCGGGCGAAGACGGACAAGCTGGATGGCGAGACCCTCCTTCGCGCCCTGCTTGCCTACAAGCGTGGCGAGCCGCGGGTATGCGCCATGGTCGTTCCGCCATCGCCCGAGCAAGAGGACCGAAAGCGCAACAGCCGTGAGCGACGCGCTCTCATCGCGGAGCGGATCAAGATCGTGAACCGGGTCAAGGGGCTCTTGTTCTCGCAGGGCATCGTTGGATTTGAGCCGCTGAAGCGGGGCCGCCGCATACGACTGGAAGAACTTAGGACCGGAGACGGTCGTGAACTACCGTCGAATCTCAAAGCGGAGATTGTCCGTGCACTGGACCGGATCGAGCTCGTGCTTCGGCAAATCAAGGACGTGGAAGCAGCGCGTGACGAAGTGGCTCGCAATGAATGCGACCCATCAAAAGTCGCCAATGGAATGTCGATGCTCAAGCAACTGCGCGGCGTGGGAGCGGACTTTGCCGAGGTGCTTTGGTCCGAGGGTCTGTATCGCGAATTTGCGAATCGAAGGCAGCTTGCCTCCTATGCCGGTCTGACGCCGACACCGTGGCAAAGCGGATCGATCAGCCGGAACAGGGCGTATCGAAAGCGGGCAATCCGAGGCTGAGGACCGTGATGGTGCAATTGTCGTGGTTCTGGCTTTTGCATCAACCTCGATCGGCTTTATCACAATGGTTCCAGGAGAGGGTCGCGCTCGACGGTGGCAGACGCCGGAAGCCGGCCATTATTGCGCTCGCGAGAAAACTTCTGATCGCGCTATGGAAGTATGTTCATCATGGTGCTGTCATTGAGGGCGCTGTCATGAAGCCGGCATGATCAACGTACTCTTTTCCATCCGCCGGGATTGATCGCTCCCGGCTGATCCTGGGCGAACGAACCTCCCACCCCACTTGGCCTAAAATGCCGTCCGGAAGATTGGTCGCGTTCCCCTGAGCCTTACCGACGAAAGCGGGATGTTGGTGCAGCTGCCACAGCGCAGCGACCGTATGTGAGTTTGGACCGGTGTTATCACCGCGCCAAGACGACAGGCTCGGACCTAGGATCACAACGCATTGAGGTATATATGCGAAGACAGCCTTGACGACAAAGTCCCCATGTGAGCGGGGTGGGCGGCGAAAGCGACCGGAAAGGCCCGCCGTAGAAGGCGGACCGCATCCGAAGGACCGGAACGAAGAGGAGGACCCGGAGCGGCAAGCGGAGGGTTGCGGGATGCCGCGGCTGGCCTAGAAGGGAGTGCCGCCCACCCGGCGCCACCGGGGAAGGCCACCACAAAATCGACGCCGGCCGGGCTGGCCGGCGACCATCAGCAGCCGACGGGCTGCCCGCGTCAGGGGGCGAAGCCGGATGGCCGAGACCGCCTGAGCCTGCCGATGAAAAGCGGGCTGGGTTCACGAACACCCGGTGCGCGCCGTAAGGCGCGCGAGCGCCGGGCTAGCAACGCAAAGAGCCTCGGAAGGGGATTTCGAGAACCATCTCGTCGGATTTGCCCGCGCGCCTCATCGCGGATCCATTTTAGGTCGCGGATCCAACAAGACTGCCGGTTCAACTTCAAGTACCTTGGCGAGCCTTTCGATCATATCGATAGTAGCGCCGTACACGCCGCGCTCCAGTGCGCTGATGTAGGTGCGGTCAACGCCGGCCTCATGCGCCAACGCTTCCTGTGACAGCTTCTTTTTCTGTCGGTGCCGTCGCAGATTGCGGGCAAAGACCTCTCGAATCTCCATGCACGAGAGGCATGCTTCTTGTCGAGCATTTCACCACGGAGTATTCTCGACAAACTGGCGGGCGTGGGTGGAAGCGTCGAAATTCGAAGGCAAAAACTAATGCACGTAACTGACGGGATGCCGCCTGTCGCCGACGAAGTCCCCTGGTCGGAGAGCCTCACGACCTACGACAGGGAGCATTTCACGATCTATCTGAGGATCCTGGACGCCTGCGCCGACAATGCCAGCGAAGAGGAGATGGCCGATCTCATTCTCGGCATCGACCCGGCCCTTGAACCGGTCCGCGCCCGCAAGGCTCTTCGCAGCCATATCGACCGGGCGAACTGGATGGTGACGACCGGCTACAAGGAACTGTTCGCCGGCTGACGCACAGCGCGGATCACTTTTCAGCAAGGAAATCTCTGTACCACCATGCATGAGCGCACGGCCATGAGAGACGGCGCGGCGGATACGGTCGAACGCGCCGTTGACCGATCAGAGCTTCAGCGAGCTCGCGATGTGACGCTCCGGCGAGCGATCCGTCGAGCGCACGAAGAACAAAGGTCAAACGGGGGCCGCGTTTTTCCGTTGGAAACAAGCGGGCGGGCAATTCGCCATAAGCACAAAGGGCATTGAGGCACTCGAGCGCCCACAGGCGATGCTTCAAAACCGCCGCGGGCCAGATCGCTCGGCACGCAGGTGAACTGACTGCAGGATGTCCGCACCCGAGACAGCGATCTGGAGGCTGCGCAGCGCATTGCCAAGAAGGGCATGCTGACTCTTGTCGGGCCTCAGCAGGACTGCGGCACGACACGGCAATGCCGCCAGTTCGAATGGCGATGCCATCGACGACGAGGACGGCTGTTCCGCAATGACCGGCAGCACACTTGCGCACCGGCGCGGACTCCAGAGCACGGCCGCACTGCGACCCTTGGGATTCCGCGAAACAAAACACCCCAGCGCGACAGGCCGCCGGCCGACGCGATCACCTCGACGGAGGCTCCGCGCGACAAATTGTTGGCCTGCCGGAGTGCGGCGAGCAGATCACGCTGGAATGCCGGATTGCGCCGCAAGAACTCCCAGGCCCAGCCGCGCAGCGTCAGCTGAGCAGTATAGTCGCATGATCTTTCATCCCACCAGTCGGGCGGATCGGTCCCTGTCGCAACAGATGTCGGCATGACCGCGCTACCCCGCCCGCCCCCGTGGCGTGGAAAGATCATGCGAGGCGGCGAAGCACCGGCGCCCATTAGCACCGGACCGACAATGCCACCGTTTCGCCGCACCACGTGCAGTGCAGTATCTCTTTCGACACTTCGAGATAGCCGGCCAGCGCACGCGTGACGCCGATCGTGTGCGGCTCTTCGATCTGCTCAAGTGGCCATCCAGCTCGCCGAAGGATGCGCTCCACGCGCAAGTCGGTGACGGTGACGATGCGGCTGAGTCGGCTCGACAGGCCGAACTCGATCATGCCGGCGAAGAGTTCGTAGGTGCCGACGGCAATGCCGCCCGCTATCGGTGCAGACGAAGCAGTGTCGGCGGCGAAGCGGCTGCTTTCCCAGATGCGCGAGTCCTCGGGCGCTGTTTCCCCCTCCAAAAGCATTAGAAAGGTGTCGCGAAGCATCGTCGGGCCGGTCGAGGGCAGAAGTCGGACACAACCATCGGCCCGACCGTCGAAACCGTGCAGCAACAGGTAGTATGGACGAAGCGCGAAGGAATCGATCTCGTACCCGCTATTGACTCGCACTTCCCAGTCGAGCCGTTCCTTGAAGATGCGGAACCACAGGCGGTGCATTGCATGCAGTTCGTCGGCAAAGTCGTT
This sequence comes from Mesorhizobium sp. WSM4848, assembly GCF_055811375.1. Taxonomy (NCBI): domain Bacteria; kingdom Pseudomonadati; phylum Pseudomonadota; class Alphaproteobacteria; order Hyphomicrobiales; family Phyllobacteriaceae; genus Mesorhizobium; species Mesorhizobium sp. WSM4848. The sequence continues at coordinate 11,855 of NZ_JBVVPX010000064.1, read as the reverse complement.
GTAGCAGTCGGGCGCAATAAGTTGGATCATCAAAGGCCTCCTCGCCGGGGAAATTCCCCGCCATTGGAGGCGAACATTCACCGGGGCAGCCTGTACAGTTGCGCAGGTGAAGCTGACTGTCAGTGAACCGGAAAACCCGAACCGGCGGGACGCGCAATCGCCTGTTTGGTCGTGCTCACGCCAAGCTTCCTGCGGGCGTTATCAAGATGAAACTCGGCGGTGCGCCGCTTGATCCCCAGGATATAGCCGATCTCCCAGGCCGACTTGCCGCGCGCTGCCCATTGCAGGCACTCGTACTCGCGCGGCGTCAGCCAGACACCCGTCGACCATTCGCTCGCTCGAAAGTTTGCGGCGAACGACAATATGAAAACAGGTTGCGATGAGCTGAAGACCTTGTTCATAGCGATTCGCCACGCGGAAAAATGCCGGATCCGGCTCGTCAGCGGCAAATGTCATTGTCGCAGCACCGCCTCGGCGATCGATGATCGGGATCGTCACGCCGCAGCAGATGCCGAACTTCGCCGCATCTTCGAAAACCTTCTGTTGAGCCCCTGACGGCTCAACAGTCTTTAGATCAGATCCCCATCGAAACGGGTATCCGCCACAGCGTGCACGAACAATAACCGGATCGACGCTCTGATATTGGTTCTCGAGGTTGTGCGCCGTCCAGAGCGCCGGATAGTTCGAGATCAGGGTGGGCTTGCCATTAGATTTCATTGGCAAGGAGACGTAGGCAAAAGCGTGCTCGCCAAGCAGGTTCGAGTCTCGGTTGGCTGATGCAGACCGTAGCCACAGCGGGGAGCTGCCGCCACTGAATGAAACCAGCCCGGCGGGAGATTAACTCGATGCCGGGCTGGTACGCCTTGGGAGGTGGCGTAAGTCGGAGGGCTTAAGTCCTGTTGCTACTGGTGCAGGAGCAGCTTGATCCCTTTCCCAGCCACAAGCTACTCTTCCGAAACATGTCGCGGTGGATTGTCCTTCGTACCTGATGCCCCTTCCGGATAATTGCGCCTCAGCAGGTCACTCTTCGCATGGGACCGCACCGCTCAGTGCCCGCTTGACGAATATATAGCTGCGCCGAACGAACAGTTCGCGCGAATCATTCGTCACAGACGCGGGTATTCGGCGTTCTCGGGCAGTCCACGCAGAAAATCGGCTGGTTTCTCCGGCCTCGTTAAACCGGATTGGTTCCGGACACGTTGGTTAGGCCTCTATTAGGGGAACTATGTTCCCCTAATCATCCCTCGTGACTCTAAGCGGCTGGTCTCCTGGTCGGCGAGGCTATCGGGCCGCCGCGCTCCCCGCATGCTGATTGCGATGTGCCCGCCAGCGCCAAGCATTCGCGAGTGAGGTCAGCTACCATCACCAGAACGGAACCCGCGGCCAGCACGTCCGACACGAAGTCCGCCCAGCGCTGATTCGGTGCATGCGGCAGAGCCATCGGCCCCATGTGCTGTTTAGTCATGTCTGGCGCAAGATCGCATCCGCCATCTTTTCCGCGACCATGATTGTAGGAATATTCGTGTTTGCTCTCGGGAGAACGGCATGACGGAAGCGTCGGCAACGCGGAGGCCGTCGACGGAGCGGACACGGCCATCGGGGCTGGTGACGCTGCTCGGATCGTCGACGACGCCTATGCGGCATGTGGATGTTGGGTGCCAGTTCCCGGTTACGTTATTTCGTATGCACTTCTCCAGCGCACGATCGTCCGCCACCAGGTCGACGAGCCGATGCCCTCGCGTGATACCTTCCGCCCATTGAATATGATGCGCAGGACGCTGGTGTCCGGCAAAATCGTAAGATTTGATCGTGTCAAGGGGACGGTAGAAAAACCGCCGCCATGTATGCCCCTGAAATCCGGCCTAAACTCAAGCCCCGCTATCTCATATGATCAGCATTAGGGAACGAATGAAACCGAACCACTCGCCTCGCTTTACGCGGTTGATTAATAACGGTCCTTCTTCCCAGGAGGTCGCCGCCAAAGTCGCCATCGCTCTCGAGCTTGCGGAAGTAGGGCAGCACGTCCTCCCATGACCAGCCGGTCGCCCCAGCCGCCTCCCAGTCGTCGTAGTCTGCTGGAGCGCCTCGGTTGGCAACCTGGGCATTGATGCTCGACCGCCACCTATTACCGGCCCCGCCGCCGGCGGCGGCGACTACTTCACCATAAAGGGATTTGCCGAGGATGAAAGCGTCGAGCTGGGCAATCCGTTCACCCCGTCGTCCGCCACACCCGGCTATCCCGCCTCGCCTTCCTACCCAACCAGCAGGCGGAGTTTGACGCCTTCAACGCGGTGCTGAAAGACTATATCGGTTCCGATGAGATGATGAAGTCGGTCGGCAAATACGGCTACACAAAAACGAACCAGCCCGACGGCACCACGACCGCCGAACACTGCAAGGGGTGAGGCGCGGCGGCAGCCGTAGTCCACATGCCTGACTCGCGTCCCCTGCCTTGGCCGGGGAGCGCCCCACGGGGGACAGGGACATGCGCGAATTCGCGCTCGCTTCAGCGTGGCTGCGCACGCCAAGGGCGCCATGATCCCCGTTTGTCCATGAATCTCGCATCCCTGGTGGCAATCGTTCTGGGGCATCGTCCGGCCTGGTCCGGATTTCGACCCGTTGGCCGCTACGCTCGTTCGGCAACGCCCATATTGAACTCTTCCGCGGCCGGCGCGGCACAACGCACCCGACCATCGTCACACCGGCGATCGCGAAGGCGCTGGCCTTCGCTGACGACCCGGAAAACCCCCTTCGAAGGGCTCGACATATTCCGGCATCGTGTTTTGATACCAGAACTCAGATCCCTATGGCCTCGTAGGCAGCAGCAATCCTGCGAATGGACGTGACATAGGCTGCCGTCCGGTAGTCGCCGAGTTCCGGCTGTGCCTCAAGCAGATCGGCTATGTTCCCCCAAGCGCCGCGCATGACGTCCTCGAGGCCTGATCGAACCAGGTCGATCTCGGCGCCGCCTTCGAGAAATTCGTCACGCATGTCGACGGGAAACGTCTTGCCCGTCATCCGCTCGAGCGCTGTGGCGATCGCATGGTTGCGCCTTTCCCGACGCCGCCTCTCCATTAAGCCGAATGGGATGTGCGTCAGATTCTTCACCCATTCGAAATAGCTCACCACCACGCCGCCAGCGTTGACATAGAGGTCGGGGAGGATTGTAACGCCTCGGGAGCGCAGCATTTGATCGGCCTGAAAAGTGACCGGGCCGTTGGCGGCTTCGACGATGAGATGCGCCTTGATGCGTTCGGCGTTGTCAATGTGAATGGCGTTCTCCATCGCCGCGGGGATGAGGATGTCGCAAGCTTCCTCAACACCCCTCCTGTCGCCCGCGAAAGATTCGGCACCATCGAAGCCGAGAATGCTGCCAGTGCGCAGTTGATGCTGCTTAAGCGCCTCAACGGGAAGGCCTTCGGGGCTGGCTACATATCCGTCGTGTTCGGCAACGACCGTGATCCGCGCGCCATCTTCCTCGGAGAGAAACTTGGCAGCGTGGTAGCCGACATTGCCCAACCCCTGAACGACAACGGACGCTCCTTTGAGTTCGCGTCGTCCCGCAATACCTGGCGTGCGTAGATCGCGGAGATAGCTTTGGATGGCGAACTGCACACCTCGGCCGGTCGCTTCGGTGCGTCCCGCAATTCCGCCTTTTGAGAGCGGTTTCCCTGTAGCGCAGGCGCGCGCGTTGATGACATCAGTCGGATTGGCGCGACGGAACTCGTCGACCATCCAGGCCATCTCCCGCTCGCTCGTGCCCAAGTCCGGAGCCGGAACGTTGAGGCCCGGGCCAATCAAGCCACGTTTATTGAGCTCCTGGGTGAAGCGGCGGGTGATGCGCTCAAGCTCCTGAGTCGTCCACTCGCGCGGGTCGATCTTGAGTGCGCCTTTGGACCCACCAAATGGCAGATCAACCAATGAGCATTTGAGCGTCATCAGTGCGGCAAGTGCCTCGACCTCCTCGGCGTCGGCATTGGGCGCATATCGAATGCCGCCCTTGACCGGCTCGCAGTGCTCGCTGTGGACGGAGCGCCAGCCGACAAAGCTGTACATGCGGCCGCGCAATCTGACGCCGAAGCGCACAGTGTAAGTGGAGTTGCATTGAACGATCCGCTCAGCAAGCCCCTCAGGAAGATCGAGGAACGACATGGCATGACGGAAGTTCTGGTCGACGCTCTGTAGAAAATTCATGGTTGAGGCTAGCACCGCTCACCTCCCGAAACCCTGATGCCCGCCGGAGCGCCGAAGCCGACGAGTGACTGGTCACGATCGCCACTCGATGACCATCGCCAAGCTCCCATAGCGCCAGCAAAATGTCTTTTGCCCGAGGTCCCGTCTTCCATACAAGCATCTCCATGGAATTTCACTAGGGTGATTAATCTCGGGGTGATCGCTGCATGAATCCACCTGTGGATTCCTTCCCGGGGTCTCATCACTCTCGCCTTCAATTTCTTACTCACTTTAAAAACTGCCCAGTGAATCTCCACTCTGCACATTCCCCGTCACTCAGATGTTTTGTCTCTCGCGGACAAGCTCATCCATAACGAAACGGACGGCGGTTTCAGCGATCGCAACCATCTCTTCGGCCTCAGCCTTGGTTGTCACAAGCGGCGGGGCAAAGCCCAAGACATCCCCGTGCGGCATAGCGCGAGCGATAAGACCACGGTCGCGGGTTGCTTTCGAAATTCGCGCACCAACTTTAAGCGTCGGATCAAAACGCTTCCGGTTGTGGCGGTCGGCCACGAACTCAATTGCCCCCATAAGACCGACCCCGCGTACTTCACCGACGATAGGGAATTGCGAGAACTTCTCCTTCAGCTGCGTTTGGAAAAAAACGCCGACGTCACGAGCATTACCAGGGAGATCTTCTTTCTCGACGATGTCGAGAACCGCGTTGGCCGCGGCGGCGCCGATCGGGTGACCCGAGTAGGTATAGCCATGTGAGAATGCGCCAACCTTGTCAGCGCCGTCTTCCAACACCTTATAAATCTTCTCGCCAATGATCGCCGCTGAGAGCGGGAAATAGGCAGACGTCAGACCCTTCGCGACCGTGATAAGGTCTGGTTCGATGCCATAATGCTGCGAGCCGAACATGGAACCCGTTCGGCCAAAGCCGGTGATCACTTCATCGGCGATGAGGAGTACGTCGTTTTTTTTGAGAACGGGTTGGATCGCCTCCCAATACCCTTCCGGCGGAGGCGTGATGCCGCCTGTTCCGAGCACCGGTTCTCCGATGAATGCGCCGACATTGTCTGGGCCTAGACGTTCTATCAGCTGGTCAAGCTCTGCGGCTCGTCGCGCGGAAAACTCGCGTTCGGTTTCGCCCGCGGTTGCGCCCCAATAATGATGCGGAACTCCTGTGTGAACGATCTGCGGCAGCGGCAGGTCCATGTAGTCGTGATAGAAGCTCATGCCGGTCATCGAACCAGAGACCACAGAGCAACCGTGGTACCCACGCTCCCGCGAGACGATCTTCTTCTTGTTCGGCTTGCCACGCAGATTGTTGTAGTACCAGACGAGCTTGGCCTGTGTCTCGTTGGCATCCGAGCCAGACATACCGTAGAAGACCTTGCTCATTTTGCCCGGCGCCATCCTCACGAGGCGATCGGACAGGATCGCGAGTTCGTCCGTCGTGTGCGCTGCATAGGAGTGATAGTAGGCGAGACGATAGGCCTGACGCGAAATCGCTTCGGCGACTTCGGCACGGCCGTAGCCGACATTCACGCAATAGAGACCGGCGAACCCGTCAATCAACTGGTTGCCATGCGCGTCCTGAATGCGGATGCCCTTCCCAGTCTCGACAACGGTAGGCTCGCCGAGCTTGCCCGTGGCGAAATCCTTGAGCTGCGTAAACGGATGCAGGACGCTATTTCTGTCCTTTTCGCTAATTTCTTTAATATTGATCGTCATTAGCGTATCCTCTCACGCAGCGAGATTTCCAAAGCAGGTGTATTTTGGCTCCAGATACTCGGCTAGTCCGTGCCTTGAGCCTTCGCGGCCAAGACCGGACTGTTTCCATCCGCCGAACGGGATGGGCGCTCCTGTAAATTTCGGGGTATTTACTGCAACCATGCCGTATTCGAGCCGGTCGGTGAGTCGCATCGCGCGGTTAAGATCTCGGGTGTAAACATATGCCGCAAGGCCCATCTCCGAATTGTTGGCGCGTGCGAGCACTTCCTCCTCGTTGTCAAAGGGCAGGATTGCAGCCACAGGCCCAAAGGTCTCTTCCCGCGCGGCGCGCATGTCGTCGGTCACATCGGCGAGCACAGTCGGCGTCACGAAGTTCTCCCGGAGAGGGCTATCCTGTGCGCCGGCCACTATCCGAGCCCCGGCTGATAGAGCCTCGGAAATCTGCTGCCTGCATTTTTCGGCGCCAGATGCCTTCGTCATCGGACCGATGTCGATCCCGTCCTCCAGTCCGTGCCCGACTTTCAGCTTGCCGGTGGCCTTGGCGAATTCCTCGACGAAAAGGTCATAGATCCCCCGCTGCACGTAGATCCTGTTTGCTGCCAGACAGTCCTGGCCAGATGTCGCGAATTTGGCTGCCATGCAGCCAGCGACCGCAGCGTCCATCGGCGCGTCGTCGAAAAGGATGAAGGGAGCATTGCCGCCAAGTTCGAGTGAGGCTTTCTTCACAGTCTTCGCGGATTGCTCAAGCAGGATTCGGCCGACTTCGGTGGAGCCCGTAAATGAAAACGTCCGCACGTCGGTATGCTCCAACAGCCGTTCGGCAAGTGGCGGAGCTTCTCCCGTGATCACCTGAAACACGCCGGGCGGGATACCAGCGTGATCGGCGAGGCGGGCAAGGGCCAGTGCCGACAAGGGCGTTTCTGGTGCCGGTTTAACGATCATTGTGCAGCCAGCAGCCAGCGCGGCTCCAGCCTTTCTGGTTATCATGGCCGATGGGAAGTTCCACGGAGTGATTGCAACGGTGACTCCGATAGGCTGCATCTGCACAGCAAGGCGGCTTCCGGCAAGATGGCTGGGAACGGTTTCACCATAAGCCCGCTCACCCTCTGCTGCAAACCAGTCAAGAAAGCCAGCCGCATATGAAATCTCGCCGCGAGCCTCGGTGAGTGGTTTGCCTTGCTCGGCGGTTATGATGAGGGCCAGGTCCTGCGCATGCTCGCGCATACCTGCTGCCCATTTCCGCAGGTATGCGCCACGTTCCAAGGGGAGCAGATCGCGCCACTGGAGGAATGCGGTTTTCGCAAAAGTGACGGCGTCGTCTACATCTGACACTGAGCAGGCTGCTACTTGAGCCAGCTCTTCGCCAGTAGCAGGATCCACGACAGTGAGTGTTTGCTGCTTCGAGAGCCAAGCGCCATTCATATAAGCGCGCGTTTGCAGAAGGTCAGGCCGTTTGAGGCCCTCTAATGCGGCGCTTGCGATGCCCTTCATTTTTAACCCCCTCGAGCGTTCTTTGAGCCAATTTACCGCCCCGAGTGCGCCGATTAGCAGCGCAGTTGCCTACTTTTTAGCCGCCCTTCTGCAAATACTGACATGCAATCGAGTTTTTCCTTCACTCGAGAGGGATCTGACTTCTGTTCGGAGGAAGGGCTGCTGAAAGCAATCTCTTGAGAACGACCGATGGCCACAAGGGGGTTTGCCGAAACGCACGTCCGCCTGGCATTGCGAAATTTCGCTTGGCCGAACCGTTCACCACCGCATCGACATTGGCATGACTAAGACCATGAAAGGTGTTTTGCCACCAAGCTTTAGGCTGATCTTCTTGATCGGACGGTCGCGACGTGGCCAACCCCCTCAAAGAGCCGAGCATAGACCGTCAAGTTGGGTTTCACCGACCAGGTCGAGATCATTCTTGTCAATAACGACACGGCCCGCATAGCCGCGCAGCAGGCCGACGGGTGCACGTGATCAACCGGGTAGGTCGCCGATCTCGTTAAGCGCGCCCATCTTGAGGTCGAGCAAGTCTCGACTGCGGCCCAATACGTCTTCATCATCCAGTGCAAAGCGGCGCCAGCAGACCTGCGACTAAAGTCGGCATCATGATGGAGATCAAGCGCGAGCCACCGAATTCTTCACCGACTACACCCTGATCTATTTCTTCGAACGCTTTAGGTAAGAATGAGCTCAGCAGAAAATCTGGATCGGCGGCGTACCCTTTCCTATTCTTCGATTGGTATAGCTAACGAAACCTTGGTCCGATCCATTACGACCATTGTGCTGAAGCCTTTAATGTCAGGATTTTCGTAAAAAAACCGACGAGTAAATGCCTCATAGTCCACCATGTCACGCACGGAAATTATGAGAACGAAATCGGCCTCCCCTGTCACATAATATGCGCTCATGATCTCAGGGGTGCGCCGAATCGCTTGCTTGAACCGATCAATGATATCTGACCGGTCACGCTCAAGACTAATGGACACTAGCATGAGCATGGGTCGACCGACGGCCCCAGGCGAAACTATAGCAACATCAGCCTCAATAACACCCTCATCGCGAAGCCGCTTCAACCGTCGCTGACAAGCGGTAGCCGACAGTCCAGCAAGTTCCCCCAATTCGTCTGTCGTTAGGCGATTGTTGCGTTGCACCGCGATGAGAATCTTGCGATCAATTCGATCCAATTCCATTGACAATCTCTGCGAAAAACCAAACCTGCACGCAGGAAACCTGCGCCCCTGGCGATGTATTAGCCTGATCGAAGCGATGATGAAAGCATAAAACGAGTGTATAAGCGAACTTCTCGAGTGAAGCCCGGAGTGCCTGAATTTCCCCTCTGAGAACCTTGCCGGCGGCCCGCTCGCCTCAAGCACAACGATTTCTCGATTGCGGCGGAACCAGCCCCTTCAACTTGGGCGGAGTTGATTGTGCAGTCTTAATCCGCGACGACACGACGCTGCCGATATGAAAAGGTATCTTGTTTCGTGGGCATCCGCCCGTAGAAGTTCCAGCCACAAAAGGCGTATACGGGTGCCGTGAACGACTCGCTTCCTTCTCACGTAACGCAACCTCCAAGCTGTCCGGGCGGTCCTGGCAATTTTTAGCGTTACCCTTTACGAGACCATTCGCGCTACCAGCCGTTCTGTGCTTCGGTTTCATGCCCGTTTCTCCTCAACACTATTTTAGGTTGTGGTGAGGATTTAACGGCTTGGGATTCCCAGGATTTGGCAAATCAGATTCAAGACTGATTTTCGGGAGAAGTCAGTCTTGGTTGAGAGATACGATCCGGATTGTCTAAGTGACGCGCAATGGGTGCTGTTGGCACCACTGATGCCCGGTGGCTGCAGGGGCAAGCGCGGCCCGGGCACCAACAACCAGTTGTTCATGGATGCGATTTTCTGGATGGCGCGCTCCGGGGCGCGTTGGCGCGACCTGCCGGAGCGGTTCGGCGACCACCGCACAGTGAAGCGTCGCTACTATGACTGGGTTGAGCACGGCGCTTGCATGATCTTTTCAAGGCGCTGAGCACCGGGACGGAGATTTCGAATGGCTGTGCGTGGACGCTACCGTCATCCGAGCTCATCAGCACGCCAGCGGCGCGCGCAGGCAAAAGGGGGTCTGATGCCCAGGGGCTGGGCCGCTCCAAGGGCGGCTTAGGTACCAAGCTGCATGTCGCCACCGACAGTCTCGGCAATCCCGCCAGCCTCCTTGCCAGCCCGGGCCATCGGGGCGAGGTTCTCCTTGGCGCCGCCCTGATCGACGAGATCGCGTGACGCTTCGTCATCGCCGACTGGGCCTACGATGCCCGAACACTTTCACGACACCATTCTGGAAGCCGGCGCCGAACCGGTCATCCCGCCCAGGCCTAACCGCCGCAGACCGCATGCCTATGACAAGGACCTCTATAAGGAGCGAAATCTGGTCGAGCGGTTCTTCAACAAACTCGAACACTTCCGGCGGATCGCTACCCGCTACGACAAACTGCTCACAAACTTCATGGGGTTCGTCACTCTGGCGCGATCCACATCCTGCTAAGGTGAAATGTTAAGTCCTTACCGCGAGCTAGGTGTTTGATCCCGGACTTTAATGGCGCATCATTGCCGTCCGAATCAAGGGATGCGCTATGGGACAGGTTCTACACCGCCGCGCCACGACGACAGAGGCAGTCCGTCGAGCGATACAGCATAGTCAAGAGAGCCTGAGAGCGCTGGCCAAGCGCTACGGCATCGATCAGAAGACCGTTAGAAAGTGGAAGAACCGGACCTCGACCGCCGATCTTCCCACCGGCCCGAAGAAACCAAGATCAACAGTGCTGTCGCTTGAAGAGGAAGCGGTGATCGTCGCCTTTCGCAAGCACACGTTGCTGGCGCTGGATGATTGCCTCTATGCCCTACAGCCCTCGATCCCGCATCTGACGCGGTCTATGGTGACGCCGAGGCTGGCGTAGTAGGCAACCGCCGCTTTGAGGAAGGCGATGGCGCTCTCCTTTTTCTCGTCGGGCAGGGATCTGCGAGAAGGCGATGCGGGACGCGTCGTCGATGCAGACATGGACGAACTCCCAGCCGGCGCCGCGCGACTTGCCCTTTTGCGGGTCACCGGTGATGCGATGGCCGACTTGGCTGAAGCGGCCGAGCTTCTCGATGTCGATATGGATCATCTCGCCTGGATTCTCCCGCTCGTAAAGCCGTGCCGGTTCGGCCGGCTCGATGTCGCTCAGCCGCGATAGCCCGGCACGTTTGAGAACCCGGCTGACGGTGGCGGGCGAGACGCCGACCTCATGGGCGATGTGCTTGCCGGTCCAACGTCGCCGCCGCAACGCCACGATTGCGCTCGGCGATCGACGCGCCGGTGAGCTGTGGCATATGGGCAGGCCGCGAGGAACGGTCGACCATGCCGGCGCGGCCCTCCGTCTTATAGCGCTCGACCCCGCGCGTCACGATCTTGGCCGACACGCCATAGACGCGCGCCGCATGGGCTTTGGAAAAAAGCCTTCTATCACCGACAGTGCCATCTCCTCTCGACGCAGCGGTGTGAGACGGGCGATGTTCATTTGGACCCTCCGCGGTGGATGCTGAAGCGTAGTAACTCCAGTCTCCTCGGTCCGGTCCGAATGGACAACCTCCCGAAAGCCCGCACCTAGATCACTCTTCCGGGGAAGCAGGGCGTAGATCAGCGTGAAGAGGCGCCGGGCGGTGTCCTTGTCGACGATCACCTTCGATGAGAGTTGCTCAAGGAGCAGTGCAGCGGCGGCGTCGTGGATCGATCGCCGGCTCATGTCGATCGCTTCGAGCCTCTCTGGACCTGGCCAAGCGATGGCACTGAAGTAGCCCTCGCAAATTCGGGAATATCCCTTGATCACGCGTGGGAGCGCAGCAAGAGACAAATGGTGGCTTGCCACGTCCACACCCTCAGCGGTGGTGATGTGCAGTGCTAGACCGGCGTCTGACCGTGCGATGACAAGGCGGTATGGGCCGCCGCTGTGTCCAACAGGGGCGAATGTGTTGCTTTCCACGAGGCAGAAGATCGCAATCGCCTATTCATGCCTTATGCGCGCGTCGCTACCGGTGAAACCGGGGCCCAACAAAATATCCCATAGGCGGAACTCGCCGACGGCCATAAAACTCCCTTCAGATGCCCGCATTGGACAAGCGGTTGCCGATCGGAACCTGGCGGCCCTTCTTTGATGGCGTGTTGCATCCTCACCACGCTGCTGTTCGATATTGCTCGCCGCGGCAACCATCCCGTCCAAAGCCGGTGGAGAAGCGTTACTCAGGACTTTCACATGTTCCAGGAAATGACCGGCGGCGGCACCGGATAATTGCAAAGCGAAGGGATGCAACCTCGCTGACCTACTGTGCGCCTAAATGTCACGAACACCCTCCGCCCGGAGCGGTGGCTCGTTCAGTGCTAGAAGGTAAGGTCCAGCCGCTAGTCTTTGACGAAAAGCT
>NZ_JBVVPX010000063.1:0-16878 GCF_055811375.1 Mesorhizobium sp. WSM4848 | reverse complement strand
GAACAGGGCCCAGAGCGCCTAACCACCATGCAACGCAAGCTCTTCTCGCGTAATTGAGGGCGATCCACCATGGCAAAGCAAGTGCGAAGGACTCTATCTCGTCGGCCGTGGAGAATTTGGAAACCGCTGATATTCCATAGAATTCGACCGATTTGCGGGTTTCGGAATTGCAGGTGACGGCCAGTTTGTCGATAGTTTTCTTGCAATTCCAGTTTGCGGTTTCGCCGCTTGGCGAAGCGTGATTCACTGCTTTCATCGCAGTGAATCGGGAGCCAGGCGATGGGCAGACCACGCGAGCGGCGCGAGACAGGAGAACAGGATCTGTTCCGCGCCCGCCTTGATCAGATCCTCAACATGAACCACGAGCTGGTGCGACTGGCCCGTACCATCGACTGGGCGGTGCTGGAGGCGCGCTTCGGCGCGGTCTACTGCGACGGGCCGGGCATGCCGCCGCTGCCGACGCGGCTGATGGCGGGGCTCGCCTTCCTGAAGCACACCTTCAACCTGTCGGACGAGGGGCTGTGCGAGCGCTGGATCGAGAACCCGTATTTCCAATACCTGTGGGCGAGGAATTCTTCCGTCACGAACTGCCGTTCGACCGCTCTTCGATGACGCGCTGGCGCCAGCGCATGCGCGAGGAGCGGATCGCCACGCTAGTCTGGAAAGCTTGGCGGTGGCGGGCAAGACCGGGGCGATGAAGCCGACCGACACGCGCCGGGTCATCGTCGATACGACGGTGCAGCCCAAGAACGTCATGTTCCCAATCGACGCCAAGCTCATCCATCGGGCGCGCGAGCTGCTGGTGCGGCTGGCGAAGAAGGCGGGGATCGACCTGCGCCAATCCTACGTCCGGACCCACCCACGCCAACAGTTCAAGCGGGCCAACAAGGCCCTGCGCAGGCTCAGAACCTATTCTGGGCGCACCGTCCGCGACATCTCCCGCTAGATCGCCGGCGACGCGGCGCTGGACGCGATCTTCAAGTGGCCGCTCTACCAGGCCTCGACGGTTCTGGAGCAGCGGCAGCGCCAGCGCGGCCGCAAGATCTACAGCCTGCACGCCCATGAGGTGGAGTGCATCTGCAACGGGGGAAGGCGCACGCACCCTACGAATTCGGGTGAAGGCGTCCTTGGCGACGACGCTGACGCGCTCACAGAAATCCTTACGACGGCCACACGCTCGAAAGGATCATTCCCGCGATGGAAGACACCATCGGCGCCGAGATCGAGCGCATCCTCCCCGACGCCGGCTACCGCGGCCACAACGCGCTGCAAAGCCACAAGTTCAGAATCCCATGGGTGGATGACGGCCAGCGTTTTTGCAGAATAAGAGGCCGTTCCACCAATCGCTTATTCTGAGGCCCCTTGATGTTTAAGATCGAAAGACCCGCGACCGCCATCCAGACCAACCTTGCTGCAATTTTTGTGTCGATAGAACTCTCCCGTTCGACATGGTTGATTACATTGCTGTTGCCAGGGAACGGTGAGAAGATGTCGAAGTACCCCATAGCTACTGTGTCGTCGGTCGGCCGCTCCGGGCGATCATAATAGGTCGAACGCGCAATGCCCATCAGCCGGCATCCCTGCGCGACGGAGACGCCACGGGGCCGGTGACAACGGATGTAGTCCCGCTTCTCGGCAGCTGTGCGCTTTTCAGAGCCCCCTTAGAACTCCAGCTCCAGAGCCTGTTTTCCGACGAGCCGTTCAAGCGCAGCGATGCGAGCCTCATATTCCTGGATCAGATCGGCCGCCTGCGCATCCTCATCAAGAGCGCCTTCCTCACACTTGCGGACCCAGACGCGGATCAATTGGCGCTGGTTATCGTGGCGCTTTGCCAATCCATGCAGCGTCTCGCCCGACAGATATTCCTGCGCAACCTGACGCTTAAACTCGATGCTGTGAGTGCGATATCTTGCCATGGTTCTCTCTTCGAAAAACCCGACAAGACTGGTCAATCCCTCAACCCGATCTGTCCGCCCTCAGAGGCGCACTTCAATCGGGGTTCAGTTTTGGAAGCCGTTTGACAAGGAGAATCTCAAATCGCGTTTGTCAAGCTGGCTCCGGTGGCATCGCTGGCAGAGTCGGCATTGCAGCCGTCTCATCATGGCTTTGGATAGTCTCAGTCAGTCAATGTGGTGTTCGCGGTTACCTGGACGATGCGGCACTCGCATTCCCGGGATCGTTTTTGATTGCGCCACCGTCCTGACCCGACGATTACTGCGGTGTCAGCGAGCGACGGTGCGAATTTCGATCACGCAAGCTCATTCGGCTCTGGCGCCGACCAGCGGATACGGATCGCCGGATGTCCACATGGCATGAAGGATCACGGCGAGCTTGCGCGCCACGGCGGCTTTTGCCTTACGGTAGCCGCCGCGCCGAGCAATTCAAGCGTTCATTCAACCGCGCTCCGTTTACGTGCCGCCATGTCGGGTACGCGACATAGCTGTTTGGATCCATCACGTTGTTTCGAAAAGTTTTTTACACGGCATGGTACGTGCATGGTTTTCGTCAAACCCCTCACGGAGGAGAAACGCTTTGTCGCAAACTGATTGGCAACATCGATGCGCCGTGAGTGATGCTCATCGTATTCACACAACGGCGCCGTCAACTCGCCCTACGCGCAACACCGCTGCCGTTGTTGAGTATGCGGAGCCGCATTTTCAGAAAGCACGCGATCGAGGATTGATGGATGTCTATGGGCGTTCGGCATACGGTCGGAGCATGATTCTGGAAGGGGGCGACTATGCCGGTCGCGCTGTGATCGATTTCGTCAGATGTTCATATCTCGGCCTGAATAACCATCCTGAGGTGATCGAAGGCGCGCTTGCGGCAGTCGAACACTATGGCTCGCGGCATTGGTCCTGTGCCCGAACTGGGCTGAATTTTGGTCTGATCGGTGATCTGGAAGAAGATCTGTCCGACCTCTTCGACGCCAGGGTAATAGCCTATTCCTCGGTACTGGCGGCTAACATAGGCGCTTTGCCGCTTATCGCCTCGGGTCATTTTACCGGTGGGCGAGAGCCGCTGATAGCTTTCGACCGGCTCGCTCATGCGACTCTTGCCTTTCACAAGTCCGTGGTCGCAGAAGAGACCCGGGTCGTCACGATTCCCCACAACCGGCTGGACGAGTTGGAGCGGCTTTGCCAGCAAAACGATGTTGTCGCTTATATCTGCGATGGCGTCTATTCCATGGGAGGCGCGGCTCCAGTTGTTATGCTAAGCGGGCTTCAGGGGGCTCTCACGCAGATGTTGGCTGGTGCACCTCATCAGCGATACATTTGATCAACCTTACGTTGCAACGTTTGTTGCTGGTGTAGTTCTACAATTGGATGGAGTTCGACATGAACCTGGAAACAGAACGTTTATTCATGCGCCCGTTGCGTCCATGGGACGCCGATGCCATACATCGCCTACACTGTGACCCGCTGGTAGTCGATAACACGATGGAGGGAATTCCGCCATCGCGGGAAATGTCAGACGCGCAGCTGGCACGTTGTCTTGATGAGTGGGAGACCTACGGGTTTGGATACTGGATGGTCTATGAACGCGAGAATACCGGTGACTTGCGTTTCTTGGGGCGGTGCGGGCTGCGCCGCTTCGATGATAACGACATTGAGATCGGATGCTTCTTGTTAGGAGCCCACTGCGGTAAGCGGATTGGGCCGGAAAGCCACAAGCCAGTGATCGAGTTCGCCTTCTCAACCCAACCCGTCGATCGGTTGCTCTGTTTCATACGCCCGACGAATACTCGGTCTCTCCGGATGTATACCAGCCTTGGTTTTTCCTCCCTTGGGCAGGTTGGCTTCGATGGACCGAATTATCAAATCTTGGAATTACGGCGTCTGCCTCAGCAATGCTCAACAAACCTGCTATTCCCTTGAGGAGAGACGTTTATGTTGCACGAACCTTCCAGGCAGGCGGCTGCGTCGCCCGGTGTCCAATCCAGCACATTGTTTGGGCGTGGGCAGGTAGTCTTCCCCGATGGTACCAGCCGAGCAACGGTCGAGCGCGATCCGACGCCGCGTTACGTTCTGAGAGGCGAAGCGGCTTATCTGGTCGACGTTGGCGGATAGCTTTTCTGGACCTCAACAACAACTTCACCACTTTGATCCAATGGGCACGGATTTGCCCCGGCGCTTGATGCCGTGGCGCGTCTGTTTCGCGACGGCACGTGGTTTTCCAATCCGACCGCCCGTGAGATCGATTCCGATCGGAGTTGGCGATGTCCTCGCGCTCGGAAACGAAGAGGTCAGGGCCGTTGATCCCGGTCGCCCAATGCCGAGAAGACTGCCGAAGGCAGGTGACACGGTCACGCCCACGCGGAAATGCTTTCGAATTTCGGATCAATGCCGAAGATCCCGATAGCGAGTTCCTCCCGACGCCGGGACTGGTCAAGCGCTTTCGGGCGGTAGGGGTTTCAGCCAGTACGGCGGTATCCAGGACGAGACGAACCTGATTGGCTACGGCGAGCGGCATGAGGTCGAGGCAAGCTGGCTCTTGTGCATCTTGATCAGTTTTCGGCCTGGCCGCGGGCGCAGTAGAGCACGTCGTAGACATGCGCGGCGTACGCATACGACGAAGGCCGCATGATTGGCACACGCGCGTGCGCGCGGCGGGCTGTATGATGGCGTTGCGGCCTGCTGATCGGTGGGCTTGTCGGCTTCGCGCAGGCGCTTCCCTTCCCAAGGCAGTAGTTCGTGCAAACGCGAGGCGGGAAGATCGCAATGCGGGCCAGGACGTCGGCCAGCCAAGCTTTCGGGTCGACGTCGTTGAGGCGTGCCGCGGTGATGAGGGTAAGCATGACGGCGGCGCTGTCGGCGCCGCGCTGGGAACCGGCGAATGTCCAGTTGCGCCTCACATCTGCATGGCCCAACGCTCAGCGGCGCTCGAACCACAAGGCTCATTAATAGGACGGGCTAGCTATGTCTCGGATTGACGCACAAAGCTGGGTCACCTCTTCCAGACTATGGTCCGCGGTCAGGCATACTCGCAAAGCAGCCTTGTCGCGGGGCACCGTCGGATAAAATGCTGCGGCTACATAAAAGCCACGTCGCAATAGCTCTGCCGCCGTATCCACCGCTGCCCGAGACGCTCCCATCGGGACCATCCGGATTGGCATTCCGTCACCTGACGATTGCGTCGGCATTTTCTCGTCAAAACATTGAACAACCCTACTCAAGCGGGCCTGGCGCTCGCCCAGCTCCGCAGAACGATGAATCTCTGCTGATGCTAAGGCACCTGCAATTCCGGCCAAGTCTGGCCCCATTGAGAATGCATGCGGGACGGCGTAACGTCTAAGCAGTTTCTCCTGCTCTTCCGTCCCAAGCATGAGAACACCGCCAGTCACTCCGAAGCCTTTGCTCAAAGAAGCCGCGATGATTGTGTTTTCGCCTAGATCTGTGATTTGGGATTTGGCATATCCTTGGCCATGTCTTCCGCGGATTGAGATGCCATGCGCATCATCGATGTAGATAAATAGCCCATAGCGTTCTTGGAGACGCAAAAGCTCACCGATTGGGGCATTTCCGCCCATTGAATACACACCATCGCATATGTAGGCGACGCACGTGTGTTTCCGACAAATACCCTCCAGTTCCTCAATGTCGTTGTGTCTAATTTGTAGAACCTCTGCGTCTTCGGCCATAACTGCCTTATGGTATGCCAAAGTGGCATGGGCAAATCGGTCGAACACCAGTACCGGCTTTCGTCCTCTGGTGAAAGCCCCGCATGCGAGTAGCGGGAGCGCGCTCATGTTCGCCGTCAGAACCAACGAGTATACGACAACACGAGCATCGAAAAGTTCAGATAAGCTGCATTCGAGATCTCGGGTTAGCGAGAAATTCAATCTCGTGCGTGCACCGGACCACTGTATCGAGCGGTATGAGGCTAGTGCTGCTATTGCAGCGTCCACGATCATCGGATGGTTATCAAGCCCGAGATAGCTGCCTCTCGCGAATTCTATAACCGATCGTCTCGGCTCCAACTCCACATGTCGCTGCTCAAGCGAGCGGGCATACAGTGTCATTATTCCTTTGGAATACGCATAGTCGAAATCTGATCTGGATTTCTCAATCACGCTTGCAAGATCACGAAATCTCTGCTTGTCCACATGACTCTCCATCAAAGATAATTTACGCTTGTCATCATCGGCAGCCCGCCACGTAGCCAATGTGTCCTTTCAAAAGCCGTGCCAATTTTGCAGAAGGGAGGCTAAAGTAAATCTTCTTCTCGTTTGTCAACCACCTGATCAGGATGCAGCAGCAATCCGGCAGGTCCTGCTACGTCGTGGGCTCGACAAACCTGACAAGCGTGTCAGTTGTGGGTTCGGAGGCTATGCGAGAAAGCGCCGGTTCTGTTCTTCTTGGGCGGTATGTTGGTCCATGCCCGTTTCTGTGCGGCAAGGCTGCGAATGGCGTCCCTGTCACAAGCGCGGTCCGCGAGCAGGATTGAATCGGGCTGGAGGACGTCGAGCAGGCTATGGCGGGCTTGCCGTCGTGGGCCTGTCCGGCCGTGCACGAGATCGATCGGCCGGCCTTCAGCATGGACAAGCGCATGGATTTCTAAGTGAGCCCGCCGCGGGAAGCTCCCATGCAACCATCGTCAGCGCCCCTTTTTTGTCCGTGGCGGCATGCTGGCGGACGCGGACACATAATCATCTCGATCTCGGATCTTGGTCGAGTAGCGGGGACACCCTGCAAGGGGCGGGCATCAAGCTTGCTCCTCGAACTCGACGGGGCTCAGATAGCCGAGCGTCGAGTGCCTTCGCCGAGGGTTATAGAAGCGCTCGATATAGTCGAACACATCCGCCCTCCCGTCATCCCTCGTCCTGTAGACCTTACGGGCTGTCCGCTCGGTCTTGAGCGACGAGAAGAAGCTCTCCATCGCAGCGTTGTCCCATACGTTGCCCGACCGGCTCATTGAGCAGGTGATGCCGTGGTCGGCATCAGTCGCTGGAACTGCTCGCTCGCACGGCGGCTCGCTCTCCGGTGTCCTTGGCAGTCCGCCGAGGCCGGGCCCGCAGCCCGTTCTCCCGCATCAGCCGTTCGATGCCATGCAGGCCGCAGGAAAGCCCCTCTGCCGAACGTGCACAGCCATGCCAGATGCCCCGGTGCCTCGCGATGAAAGCGAACCTCATGTCACTTCCCTCGCGAAGTAGGCTGCGGCCTTCCTGAGAAACAGCGTACGCGTCGGAGGACGGCCGGCTTGCCGGCCAACGGATTGTGTAGCTGACTGTCGGTGTGGATATCGCTACTGACTGACGCCAAGTCACTCGGCTCGAGATTGTTGACACTGGCCGCCGGCGCCGCTGGTCGGAGGAGGAGAAGCTGCGGATCGTCGAGGAGAGCTATTCGGCTCCGCGGCAGGCATCCGCGACAGCGCGGCGTCACGGGATTTCCAATCCGCTGCTGTTTGCCTGGCGCAAGGCGCATCGCGAGGGTCGGCTTGGCGAAGGTGGCGTCTGCGGTATCGTGCCGGCGCTGATCGTACCGGAGCAGCCGAACAAGGGTCCAGAACTGTCTGGCGGACGCATGGAAGTGGTGAGCGTGAATGGCCGCAGGGTCATCGTCGAGCCCGACGTAGACCTGGAAGCGCTGCTTCGGATCATGCGCGGCCTGGAAACGTTGCGATGATCCCGATTCCGACGGGGGTGCGGGTGTGGCTGGCGACGGGACACACCGACATGCGCTGCGGCTTTCCGAGCCTTGCTCTACGCGTGCAGGAGATCTTGAAGAAGGATCCGCTGAGCGGTCATATTTTTTGCTTTCGCGGTAAAAGAGGTGATCTCCTGAAGATCATTTGGCATGATGGGCAAGGATCGTGTCTGTTTACGAGGCGTCTTGAGCGCGGCCGCTACCTCTGGCCATCTCTGGTAGATAGAAGCGTTACAATCTCGACGGCGCAGTTGAGCTATCTCCTGTCCGGGATCGATTGGCGCAACCCTCAGGAAACATGGCGGCCGACGCGGGTTGGATAGAATTTACATTTTGAAATTGCAGGCAAAATCTGATTCACTGGCCTCATGACGTTGACGCCGGCTGATCTTCCTTCGGACCTCGCGAGTGCCCTGGCGGCGCTGCGGGTTGACGCGAAGCACGGCTGCGGGTCGAAGCCGAGCGGGACGTGGCGCAGACGGAGGCCGCCAAAAGGCAGGCCGAAGCGGCCAAGGCGCAAGCCATGCTGTCCGACACCGAGGCGCGGATTGCTGCGGCGGCGAGGACCCAGAGCGTGCGTTCCTTCACGCGCAAGCGGCTAGTGCGTAAACCCTGGCCAGAGAACATCGAGCGCGAACGCGTCGTCATCGAGCCTCCCACCACCTGCGCCTGCTGCGGCGGATCGCGGCTGTCGAAGCTGGGGAGGACGTGACCGAGACGATGGAAGAGATCCCGCGCCGCTTCAAGCTGATCGAGACGGTGCGCGAAAAGTTCACCTGCCGCGATTGCGAGAAGACCAGCCAGCCGCCGGCGCCAAGCGTCCGCGCTGGCACGTGCACTTCACGCCGACATCGGCGTCATGGATCAACCAAGTCGAACGCTTCTTCGCGCTGCTGACTGACCGCGCCCTCAAGCGAGGGGTATTCCGCTCGGTCACCGAACTCGAGGAGGCTATCAACGCCTACATCGAGGCTACCAATGCCGAACCGAAACCCTTCCGCTGGACCAAGACCGCAGACGACACCTGGCCAGCATCCAACGCTTCTGCCTCCGAACCCTCGAGGCAAACGAATAGAATGAACCGGACTTCAGAATCAGGACACTAGACGCCGCGCTATAAACCAAAACGTTGCAACGTATCCTTCAACCAAATTTACAGAATCTTTGCGTCCGCAGGGCTGCTGACAATGATACCTTCACCGCGACGTCTGAGAGCAGGCTCGGATAAAAGTTGACCAATTTACGGTCAGACCGCCACACAGAACGCAACGGAAGGTCAACGGCAATGGCAAGACGAGTGCTCATCCTGGTCGAAGGCCATAGGAGTATTGCTGCTATTCGCCCAAGCGGCCCAGCATCTTGGTCTTGTCCCCTGTCAGCTGATCCAGCTCGGTACGACTATCTTGCGGCGGAAGGCAATGAGGGCGATCCGTGTCGACATACACAATCACAATGCGCTGATGCGCGAATGTTCGCGACTACGTGCGAGCTATTGCTTATTCCGATGAAGCCGGCCACCGAACGAAGACGGATACACTTTTGGGCACGCTGGACTACGGCCCCGTCAGCGTCGCGACGGGGAACCATGGGCTACAACCACCGAGTCGCCGACCTTGCGAGCGTGAAGGCCCTCGCTCGCCGACCGAACTTCCTCCTCCAAATCATCCCGCATCGACGGCACCGGTCCTGCAGCCCGAACCTCTGGTCGCATGCGCTTGCCCCTCTTCTCGAACTGCCAGTGCGGGAACTGGTGTCGGCCGTACACAGCGTCGCTAGATCTCACCTCGCGCCCGGGAAGGTCGCCCAAGACTATCTTGCGGAAGCCGAGCCTCACTATCGGGAAGAATCCATGATCTTCAGAATGATATCCTATCGAACCAGCGCGACGACGGAGCCGGTGGCCCGCTTCTCGACAAGGTAGCGGCGACTATCGGAGCCGCGATTGCGATCGGCCAGAAGATTGCGCTTAGCTCTGCCCCAGAAAGGGCAGGCGAGTCTTAACCAAGAGCGCTACCCAACAAACGGGGTCCGGGGATCGGATCCAATGGGCAAACGCGCACGGGAGTTTGGGCTGGATGTCAAATCGAGCAGGTGGAAGCGCGCTAAATGCAGCCGCTCGAGACTTCCGGCGCCTCGAAATCCGGGTCAGCAACGTCGGCGTCCAGATTATGGCGCCGGTTGTCGAGTGAGGCAGCCATAAAGGACATCGAGTGTTCGCGGGGTGCGACGCCCTGGGCCCGAATTGCGCGACAGTTGCATAAGGAAGGAGCCAAAACATGTGCGGCATCTGTGGATGGATCGACTTCAATCGTGACCTCGGAGGTCCCGACACGCGAAGGGAGCTTGCCGATATGACGGCCACCATGGCGAACCGCGGTCCGGACGACGAGGGGACTTGGATTGATGGGCCCGCGGCGCTAGGACACCGCCGCCTTGCGGTCATCGACCTGGAGGGGGGGCGCCAGCCGATGACGCTTCAGGAGGACGGCCGACCGGCCTTGGTGCTCGTCTACACGGGCGAGACTTACAACTACCGCGAGCTGCGTCAACGGCTCCTTGCCCTGGGCCACCGGTTCGACACGAGCAGCGACACCGAGGTGGTCCTGCACGCTCACCGCGAGTGGGGTCGCCGCGACCCCCGCAACGCCGTGAGCGAACTCAACGGGATGTTCGCCTACGCACTCTGGAACACCGCCAAGCGCGAACTGCTTCTTGTACGCGACCGGCTCGGGATCAAACCGCTTTACTACTACCCCACGGAGTACGGAGTGCTCTTCGGCTCCGAGCCGAAGGCGATCCTCGCCAATAGTCTCGCGGAACGAGCCATAGACGCCGACGGGCTTCGTCGCGCCCTATGCCCCATCCCCGACCCGGACGGCACCGTGCTCCATGGCATGCATGAGGTACGGCCCGGCCACATCGTCCGCGTGACCCGCGACGGCATCAGGCAGGTTGGCTATTGGCATCTTACCGACACCGGGCACACCGACGACGTGCCAACCACCGTTCGGCGCGTCCGCGAGTTGCTCGAGGACACGATCCAGCGGCAGCTCGTCGCCGACGTCCCGCTGTGCACATTGTTGTCGGGCGGGCTTGATTCGTCGGCCATGACCGCACTGGCCGCGCGCTTCAGCGACGAACGGATCCGGTCCTTTGCCGTTGACTTCGTCGGCTACACTGAGAACTTCATCCCCGGCCCGGCGCGCCCCACACCCGACGGCCCATACGTGCAGGAGGTTGCGAAACACGTTGGTACCGATCACACGGACATCACCTTGTCGGCGCACGAACTCATGGATCCGAACGTGCAGGCCGCCATCCTCCACGCCAGCGACCTGCCGTTGACCTACGGGAACCAAGATAGCTCGCTCTACCTGCTGTTCCGGGCCATCCGGCAACACTCGACAGTGGCCCTGTCTGGGGAGACTGCCGACGAGCTTTTCGGCGGCTACCGGCATTTCCACGATCCCTCGTACGTTCAGGCCGACACGTTTCCCTGGATCGATGACAGCGACGACATCGTGAGGCGGTGCTTAGATCCTGGCCTTGTCGAGAAACTCGACGTCCCGGGCTACATCGACGAGCAGTACCGCAGGGCACTTGCTGAAGTACCGGCTCTGACCGGGCCGGCCCCGGCCGATCCGCACGAACGTCGCATGCGCGAGATCTGCTACCTCTTCCTGACGCGTTACTTGCCGCTGCTGCTCGACCGCAAGGACCGGATGAGCATGGCTTCAGGTCTCGAGGTGCGGGTCCCTTTCTGCGACCACCGCCTCGTTGAGTATGTGTTCGGCACCCCATGGGCCCACAAGACTTTCGACGGGCGCGAAAAGAGTCTGCTGCGGGCCGCCACCGCAGACCTCATCCCGCAATCGGTGGTGCAGCGAGTGAAGAGCGCGTATCCGGCTATCCAGGATGCCACCTACGACAAATTGCTACGCACGCGGTTCACCGCCCTGCTGAATGACAGCAATGCGGCAGTGGCACCGCTGTTGTCCGTCAACAGGTCCCTGGCGTTGCTCGATGCGACCGACAACTTCAGGGCGGTAGAGCAAATCCTGGCCCTGCAGGATTTCCTCACCGATTACCACGTGAGCCTCACGATCTGACAGCCTGACCCGAAAGTCGGGATTGAGCGGGGAATCCGGTTGAGTGGTCCCGTCTGTTGTGATTCGCTTGAGTTGTCTAGGCTTGAGCGAGATCACGAGATGGGTTGGACGACCACCCGGCTGCAATATTGCCGCGCGGGACACGGAATGCAAACGCGTTGACGGACAACCAATGGGAGTTGATCGAGCCGTTCCTACCGCGAGCGAAGGCGACGGGACGACCGCGAACGACCGAACTTCGGGCGGTCGTTGACGCGCTCTTCTATACCGCTTGGACCGGCTGCCAGTGGCGGGCATTGCCGGACCGCTTCCCGCCGGTTTCGACCGTTCAACGCTATACGCGGTCTGTCGAAGGAAGCGCTGAATTGTGCAGGCGGGTAAGATAGGCTTCAAGCCGTTTGCGCAATCACATTGGACACCGGATTGCCACGATCGGTGGGCGTGGAACGTTGCGTCGTTGGCCTGGTGGACAGCACCGGTCTGCAGATCTAGGGCGCGCGGCAGAGCCACTACCCGACCAGAGGATGGTCATCTGGGCCGGACCTCTCTTGAAGCATTCGACAACTGCTCAGCGCTCACGTCGGGCTTCTAGTGCCGAAGTGATCTATCAGCCGTCCACCACGACTGGTAAGGAACCATTGAGCACCATGTAAGTATCGGCGCGACGGTCCCTAATGAGGCGCGGCCCGCAATAAAACGCTGAAGCGCCGGCAAGTCCGGCACAGATATCTATCTCCGCTGTGACCAATCCAATGTGGTCAAGTCCGCTGCTTACAAGGATGCCGCCGAGCGGATCGACAATCTGGCTGAAGCCAATGAAGTTCGATCCACCATGTTCACCAACGAAATTTGATGAGATAAGCCAGCGGCTGTTTTCTAAAGCTCGCACACGGTCGTATAAGTCGTACCTGCGCACAGCGGAGTTGTTTTCGCGGTCGCCATGACCAGGATTTGCGCTCCACGCGGAACTTATTACCAGCAGTTCGGCCCCCGACAGGGTAAGTTCTCGACACCCCTCGGGCCACGATTTGTCATAGCAGATCAGAAGGCCGACTTTGCCAAGGGCCGTATCAAAAACTGGCCATTCGTCACCCGGCCGAAAGATAAATTTCTCCTCATGCGTCAGATGGACCTTGCGATAAGACCCGATATATCCCTGCGGCCCCGCGAGGATTAGGGTATTGTAAAGGATGCCGGGCTGCGTGCTAGCCTCAGTGAGGCCAAAGACAACATGGATATTGTGCTTCATGGCAGCGGTTATTAGGCGTTGCACTGATGGGCCATCCGGGACAGACTCGGCTGTGCGCTGAGCTTTCGTGATGACGTCTTCAAGCTTGCCCCGATCCAGTATCTCGGGGTAGCCATGCAAGCTCGTCTCGGGAAAGACGACTAGGGAAGCGCCAGCACAAGAAGCTTCCTTAATATAGGATAGGTGTAGGTCGAGGTTTTTGTTCACGTCGTATGTACCCGGAAACGCACAGGTGGCGATTACGGTTTGGGGCATGTAGATCTCCTTGATGGGGCAGGTTAACTTGACCACTGCCCGACTATCGCATGGAAAACAGCTCGGCGAAATCCAGAAACAGTTATTTGCGGCGGCGGTTAATTATGGGGTCAGAACAGAGCAGTGCGAAAACGTATGCGGCCTTTAACAACCAAAGGCAGCTACGATGATTTGATGATGATTCCTCCACCCAGGCTTCGGCGCATCTGACGCCCCGTGGCGGCGCGAAAGACGCTCAGTAGCTGCAGCGCCGGCGGCACGCGCGACCAGATGGTCCTCAAGACTTCTTGACCATGCCGGGTTTTCCGAACGGCGCTCCCGGACTCCACGCGCTGTGACCATCGGAAGCCAACCTCGTGGAAAGAAAGTCGGCATGCTGCGGGCTGATATGATGAAAGACGCCGGCGATGGTCCGGCGGACGCGGGAGTTGAAGCCCTCTACCGAATTGACGTGGACGGCGTCGCGAACATACTCACCATTGGAATGCTTCACGGTCTCGTGCTTGGCAAAGCTCTCACCAATGGCCATGAATGCTTTCCACTCGTCGCTCATCAAATGAGCTCTCGATTCGATCTGTGCTTCAATGACGCGTTCGCTTGCTCGCGCTCAGAGACCGGTCACGACCGCGGCACGCGCGTCACCGCCGGAGCGCCGGGCGTGACGTGGGTCGGCCGCTGCACCATGGCCATAAGCGGCGCCTTCTCCATATTCGCCTGACCTTTCCGGCCCCGTCCCGGAGGTGGGTCATCCGGCCGCTTTCGGGGACTTCCCGCGAGATGGAAATGGTCGATCTCAACCGTGCCGTCGAGCATGCTTTCCCGCGCCACCATCAGCCGAAGTGCGTGACCCATCAGCCGAAGTGCGTGACCCATCCGCCAGGCCGTCGGCCGGCTCACTCCAAGGATTTCGGCGAGCCGTACCGAGGACAAGCCCTTATCCAATTGCAGCAGCCACATGGCCTTCAACCAGACACGCAAGGGCAGCTTGGTCGAATGCAGCGGGGTATAGGTCGTCACGGTGAACTGGAACCGGCAATCGCCGCTGGAGCATTGATAGAGACCCGGTCGCGCACGCCGCTTGCCGGTATCGCGACCAGCAAGCGCGATCGAACGCTTGTAACCACAGGCCGGGCAAAATCCGACTATCCGGCCACACCATGCTTTCCAGCAACCGACGGCAATGCTGCTCATCCCCGAAGGCCACGATCATCTCTTTACCGGAAAGGGCTAGCATCGTTTCAGGCATTCTCATCTCCTTCGGATCAGCACAGGCGCGGAGTTGATCATCGTGCGCAGCGCTGTGTCCCGTCGTGGGGTGAAGGTGTGGGCGAACTCGAAGGGGGTTTGCCATCCGAGCCGCGAATGTGGGCGATTGAAGTTGTAATCTGTCCGCCAACTGGCCAAGACCGCGCGAGCCTGTGCCAATGTGGTGAACGGCATCTCGTTCAGCAGTTCGTCACGGAGGCGGCCGTTGATGGGGAAGACGGCCCCGCTCCCGCCAACGGGACCGTATGATGGTCCCGCATTTCACCGAACAGGGAGACTACAAAATGGAACCAGCAACCATTGGCTTTGATCTAGCAAAGCACGTGTTTCACGTTCACGTTTCCGACAGAGCAGGCAATACGCTGCAGAGCAAGAAATTGTCCCGGAAGGATGTTCTGCCGTTCTTTGGCGTATTGTCACCGTGCTTGTCGGTATCGAGGCTTGCGCCTCCGGTCACTATTGGGCTCGGGAGATCAGAAAGGTCGGACACGACGTGCGGCTCATTCCACCGTCCTACGTTCGCCGGGGAGCGAAGAACGACGCTGCGGATGCTGCGGCCATCTGTGAGGCTGTCTCTCGACCTGGCATGCGGTTTGTGCCGATCAAGTCCGAGCAAGATCAGGCATTCCTGATGTTGCACCGAGCCCGCGGCCTCCTAGTGCGGCAGCGGACAATGGTCGCGTGCGCGATCCGAGCCCATCTGGCGGAGTACGGTCTAATCATCCCGCAAGGAGCGACACCGCATCGATAGCCTTGCGATTGCTTTCGAAGAGGTCCGCGAGGCGAGCATCAGGGCCAGCGACATGTAGTGGTCGCATGAACAGGCCGAATACATGAACGCACCCACCGAATGTCATCTGTCTCAAAACCACTTGCGCCCGCGGGGCCGTCTATACATGAAGCTCTCGATGAAGCCGTTCTGCATTGGCTTGCCCGGCGCGATATAATGCCAGTCCACGCGGCTTGCATCGGCCCAGGCAAGGATCGCATTGCTGGTCAGTTCGCTGCCATTGTCACTGACGACCATCTTCGGCTTGCCGCGTTCGATCATGAGCCGATCGAGTTCGCGGGCAACCCTCACGCCGGACAGAGACGTATTCGCGACCAACCCCAGGCACTCGCGCGTGCAGTCGTCTACGACGGTCAATATCCGGAACCGACGGCCATCGGTCAGCTGATCCGACACGAAGTCCAGTGACCAACGGTCGTTGGGTGCAACAGGGACCATCATCGGTGCCCGCGTTCCAATGGCTCGCTTGCGGCCGCCACGGCGCCGAACGGCAAGCTTCTCCTCGCGATAGATGCGGAACAGACGCTTGTGATTGACCACATAACCTTCCCGCCGCAGCAGCACGTGCAGGCGGCGATAGCCGAAGCGCCGGCGCGCTCATGCGCGATCGCCTTCATCCGCTCCCGCAGGTCACCGTCGTCGCCACGGCTCGCCTTGTAGCGAACCGTCATCCGGCAGCTGCCGATGGTCTTGCACGCCCGCCGCTCGCTCATCTCGAATGCCGTTCGAAGATGCGCGACAGCCTCTTGCTCGGCAGCGGGCGTCACCATTTTTTTCCGAGCAGATCTTTCAAAGCGGCATTGTCGAGCATGGCGTCCGCCAGGAGCCGCTTCAGACGAGCGTTCGCATCTCCAGCGTCTTCAGCCGCTTCGCTTCCGACACGTCCATGCAGCCATACTTCCCTTCCATTTGTATATGCTGGCGTCGCTGACACCGTGCTTGCGGCACAGATCTGCCACCGAAACTCCGGCCTCGTGCTCCTTCAAAATCCCGATGATCTGCTTCTGTATTCGGTGTCCTCCAGTCAAGGCGTGACGTTCGATGCAGGTTCTTTGCTTCTGTTCGCGGTCGGCACGCAGCCGCCGGCATAATGGTGTCCGTGGGTCCGATCGGTTCAAAGCTCTTCGGCGTGCTCGGGAACCGGCAACGACAGATCATGCGAACTCGTCCGGACCGCGCCCTGCATCGAGCGCTCGCTATCCCGTGGACGGCTCAGCCTAAGCTGCCGACCAACGGAAATCCTGTTCGTCAACCCACATGCGGTGAAGGGTGACTGCCATTCGTCTGGCGAGCGCGACCTTCGCACGTCGGGCACCCTGTCGATTGGCGATCTTCATTGCCAAAGCCTTCATGCTCGACCATCGGGTCGTCGGGCGCAGGATGACGTTGGCCGCCTCGAACAAGGCCGTTCGCGTCTCACTGTCACCCACTTTGGTGATGCGACCGACCCTGTCAACTTCTCCAGACTGGTATCTGTCAATAGCGGGTGAAATTTTCCCAAAAGTGCCGAAGTAAAATTCCCCAATTATGCCGTCTCGGACGGCATGGAGAATTGGGTAT
>NZ_JBVVPX010000062.1:0-17217 GCF_055811375.1 Mesorhizobium sp. WSM4848 | reverse complement strand
CTTTTGGCTTCGGGGCCGTTCGAGTGTCGCTCACGCGGCTCTCTTGAATTTCGCAGAGGGCAGATCTAGAAGCGAACCGCTTCGTCGCCAGCGGCGCACCGCCCTCGTTGGTGAGGCGTATATGGGAAGCATCGGTTTCGTGTCAAGCACCTTTTGGTGAAAGAACCTGCTAATTCCATTGCCGGCTTGGCATCGTGCGGCGTTCCCCGGTTTCAGCCAGCTCGATCCATGTTGGCTGCAGGGATGGAATTACGACAGCAATGCTCGTTCTCGGTTATCCATAGCCGGATGCCCTTCCCGAGAGATGGGTGACAGTCGCAGCGCGACAGGCCTGAGGCCCTCAACACGTTCTCCAGACCAATATCGCTCGACGATCGCCGGCGCCGGTGCCGTTCTGCGCGCGAACAGGGAGATTCACCATGAAAGTCGCTGAGATAATGACCCCCAACGTTCATCTCGCCAGTCCTGACGAGTCGTTGCAGAAAATCGCGAGACGCATGGCGGTCGACGATGTCGGGTTCCTGCCCGTCGGAGAAAACGACCGACTCGTCGGAACGATCACCGACCGTGACATCGTCGTGCGTGCGCTCGCCGAGGGCAAGGACGGCAATGCCACGGTCCGCGACGTGATGACCAAGGATGTCAAATACTGCTTCGAGGACGAAGATATCGAGCACGTCGCCCAGAATATGGGTGACATCCAGGTCAGGCGGTTGCCTGTCCTCAATCGCGACAAGCGCCTGGTGGGCGTGGTCTCGCTCGCGGACGCGGCGCTGAAGGAAGATCCGGCAACCGCCGGAATCGCGATGTCCGGCGTCGTCGTACCCGGCGGCGCACACGCGACATAAAAAATCTCCGCGGGCACGCAGACGGGATCCGATGGACGACCTGCCGAGCGGCGCCGTCGGCGTGGCCTCGAGGCGGCGATCGAAACGGCCAGCGCATCGTGGCCGCCCGCGTCGATCGGCCAGTGAGCCCAGCCGAGGCCCTTATCAACGTTACGCCGATTTAATGTGCAAGCGAGCGGGAGAATTGCCATAAAGCTTTGATATCGACGGGCCATCCCCTGTGTCGGAGGGTGCCGTCGCGACTACTTCACCTTGGGAACCGTAGGCGGTATATTTGCCAACCGGAGCGCCGATGGCCACCTGGAAACAGATCGTTTTTGCACTTGTGATCCTCGTCGCGGCTGCGGCCGCCTGGGTTCGCTTTTTTCCAGGCGCGCCGGATGTGCTGGCCCGCTGGGGCATCGACTGGGCTTATGCCGCAACGCCACCAACGGGCACCGTCGATAACGCCGGGCAAGCAGGCAGCCGCAACGCCGCCGGCCAGCGGGTGACCATCGTTGCATTGCCGGCGTCCGCCGCCATCATCAACGATCGCCTGCAGGCGATCGGCACCGGCCGCGCCAACGCCTCGGTGACGGTCAATCCCTACAGTTCCGGCCGCCTCGTAGAATTCCTGGTCGAGTCCGGCGCGCATGTCGAAAAGGGGCAGGTGATCGCCACCCTCGATTCCGACACCGAGGTGATCGCACAGGACCGCGCCAAGGTTGCTTTGCAGGACGCGCAGGCCAGGCTCGTCCGGGTCAAATCGCTGCGGGCTTCCAACGCTGCGACAGCCGTCGCCGTTGCCGATGCCGAAGTGGTGCTGGCCAATGCCAAGCTGGCGCTTCGCGATGCGGAACTGGCCTTGCAGCGCCGCTCGATCGTCGCACCGATCGCCGGTGTCGTCGGCATCCTGCCGATATCAGCCGGCAACTATGTGACCAGCCAGTCGGCGGTTGCCACCCTCGACGACCGCTCCAGCATACTGGTCGAATTCTGGGTGCCGGAGCGCTTCGCCGCCGCCGTCAAGATCGGCGCGCAATTGTCGGCGACGCCGATTGCCAATCCCAACAAAGCCTATACCGGTACGGTTTCCGCTATCGACAATCACATCGATGAAGCCAGCCGTACCCTCCTGGTCAAGGCAAAGATCGCCAACCCGGCCGATTCGCTGCGTGCCGGCATGTCCTTCCAGATCTCCATGAAATTCCCCGGCGACAGCTATCCGGCGGTCAGTCCGCTGGCGATCCAGTGGGGTTCGGACGGCGCCTATATCTGGGCCATTGTGGACGGCAAGGCCAAGCGGGTGGCCGTGCGCATCATCCAGCGCAACACCGAGACCGTGCTGATCGACGCCCCGATCGTCAGCGGCGACATGGTGGTGACCGAAGGCACCCAGAGCGTCAGCGAAGGCGGCGAGGTCCGCATCGCCGGCGAAGAACAGCGCGCCGCGGACGCCGACGGCTGATGACCGCAACCAACAACGCCGCCGGCGACACAGGCTTCACTGCGCTGTTCATCCGCAGGCCGGTGATGGCCTTCGTGCTGAACACATTGATCGCGGTTGCCGGCCTTGCCGCCTTCTACGGCGTCGAGATCCGCGAACTGCCGGATGTCGACCGCCCCGTCATCACCGTTAACACGACCTTTGAAGGCGCCGCATCCGAAACCGTCGACCGCGAACTGACCGACGTGATCGAGGGCGCGGTCGGCCGCGTCTCCGGCGTAAAGTCGATCTCGTCCACCTCGTCCTTCGGCACGAGCCGCGTCACCATCGAATTCAACGACGGGGTCAACCTCGACGTCGCCGCCTCCGATGTGCGCGACGCCGTTGGCCGCGTCGTCGACCAGATGCCTGACACGGCGGATGCGCCGCGCATCGTCAAGGCCGACGCCAATTCCGAACCGGTGATGCGGCTGGCTGTCACCTCCGACACCATGTCGGTGCAGGACATGACGGTGCTGGTCCAGGACCAGATCGAGGACGAGCTTGCCGCCGTGCCCGGCGTTGCCGACGTCCAGGTCTATGGCGACCGCGACAAGATCTTCCGCATCGATGTCGACCAGAACAAACTTGCCAGCCTGGGCTTCACCGTTGCCGACCTGAGGACAGCGCTGGCTTCGGTCGCTTTCGATTCGCCGGCCGGTTCGATCACCACGACCAACCAGGACCTGATCGTGCGTCCGACGGCGGACGTGACCACGCCGGAGGAGTTCGAAAACATCATCATCGGCGGCACGACCCGCATCCGCGACGTCGCCACCGTCACGCTCGGCCCCGACATCGGCCAGACCACATTGCGTTCGAACGGCAAGACCGGCATCGGTCTCGGCATCATCCGCCAGGCGGAATCGAACACGCTGGATATTTCGACCGGCGTCAGGGCCGCGGTCGCCGCGCTGCAGGCGGATCTACCTCAGGGCATGTCGATCAAGGTCACCAGCGACGATGCGGTCTTCGTCAACGGCGCGGTGCATGAGGTCGAGATCGCACTCGGCCTGTCCGTCTCAATCGTGCTGATCGTCATCTACGTGTTTCTCCTCGACTGGCGCGCGACGCTCATTCCGGGGCTTGCGATGCCGGTCGCCATGATCGGGACGATCGCCGCCATCTATCTCGCCGGCTTCTCGGTCAACATATTGACGCTGCTCGCCCTGGTGCTGGCGACGGGCCTGGTCGTCGATGACGCCATCGTCGTTCTGGAAAATATCGTGCGACGACGCAACGAAGGCATGGGGCCACGCGCCGCGGCCGTGCTTGGCGCCCAGGAAGTGTTCTTCGCCGTCATCGCCACGACGCTGACGCTGGTCGCCGTGTTCGTGCCGATCTCCTTCCTGCCCGGCCAGACCGGCGGCCTGTTTCGCGAATTCGGCTTCGTTCTCGCAATATCGGTGCTTCTGTCCGCCGTCGTGGCGCTGACCCTTTGTCCGATGCTTGCCTCGCGCATGCTGTCGGTCGCGCCGCTTCATCACGAAGGCGGCAGCGGCATCGGCGCCCGCATCGGCGGCGCGCTGAACAGGCTCTACCGGCGCTGCCTGCGCACCTGCCTCGATGCGCCGTGGATCGTGCTCCTGGTCGCGCTGCTGTTTGCAGCCACCGCCTTCACGCTGTTCGGCACGATTCGCCAGGAACTGACGCCGACCGAGGATCGTGCCGTCGTGCTCATGCGCGTCGACGCGCCGCAAGGCGTCAGCCTCGACTACACGACGCAGCAGATGCAGAAGATCGAAAAACTGATCCAGCCGCTGCGCGATTCCGGCGAAATCCGCAATACGTTCGAGAGCGCCGGCCGGAACGGCGCCTACAATGCCGGCTTCATGGTGATGACGCTGGCGCCATGGGACGAGCGCGACCGCAGCCAGCAGCAGATCATGGCCGACATCAGCCGGCGCACCCGGCAGGTGCCGAGCGTGCGCGTCTTTCCGATGCAGCCCAACAGCCTCGGTATTCGCGGCGCCGGCAACGGCCTGCAGTTCGCGCTGGTCGGCAACAACCGCGCGGCGCTCGGCAACGCTGCGGTGAAGATCATCGCGGAAATGCAGAAGGGCCCCGGCTTCCAGTCGCCGCGGCTCTCTGTCGACCCGACGCAGCCCCAGCTTTCCGTCGCCATCGACCGCGAGCGCGCTTCCGACCTCGGCATCGACATCACCAGGCTGGCCGATTCCTTCCAGGCCATGCTCGACGGCAATGATGTCGTCGACGTCTATATCGCCGATCGCAGCTACGGCGTGAAGCTCGTCTCGACGACCAACCCGATCAACGATCCGACCGATTTGGAGAACATCTTCCTGAAGACGGCCGACGGCCGCTTCGTGCCGATGTCGACCATCGCCACTTTGACCGAGCGAGCCGTACCGCCCTCGCTGACCCGCGAGCAGCAGCAGCCGTCGGTGGCGATCACCTCCAACCTCAGCGGCGATTTCGCGCTCGGCCAGGCGCTCACCCGCGCCGAGGCAATCGCCACGCCGCTTCTGCCGCCGGGCAGCCGCATCGTCCCCTTGGCCGAGGCGGCGACGCTGGGCGAGACCAACAGCGCCATGATCACCATCTTCGGTTTCTCGCTGGTCATCATCCTTTTGGTGCTCGCCGCTCAGTTCGAGAGCTTCGTCAGCGCGGTCATCATCATGGCGACGGTGCCGCTCGGCCTCGCCTGCGCGATCTTTGCCCTTTTGCTCAGCGGCACCAGCCTCAACGCCTACAGCCAGATCGGCCTGGTGCTGCTGGTCGGCGTCATGGCCAAGAACGGCATTCTGATCGTCGAGTTCGCCAATCAGTTGCGCGACCGCGGGCTCGGCGTGCG
This sequence comes from Mesorhizobium sp. WSM4848, assembly GCF_055811375.1. Taxonomy (NCBI): domain Bacteria; kingdom Pseudomonadati; phylum Pseudomonadota; class Alphaproteobacteria; order Hyphomicrobiales; family Phyllobacteriaceae; genus Mesorhizobium; species Mesorhizobium sp. WSM4848. Next base: position 12,089 of record NZ_JBVVPX010000062.1, on the reverse strand, counting down.
CGAGGCGATCGAGCAGGCCTCCACCATCCGGCTGCGGCCGGTGATGATGACGATGATCTGCACCGTGCTCGGCGGCGTGCCGCTGGTGCTGGCGAGCGGCGCCGGCGCCGAGGCGCGCATCGCGCTCGGCTGGGTGATCGTCGGCGGCCTGGGTCTGGCCACCGTCTCGACGCTGTTCCTGACGCCGGTCGCCTATCTCCTGCTCGGCCGCTTCGTCACGCCGAAGGTGGAAGAGGCGTCGCGGCTGAAGCGCGAGCTCGAACAAGCCGCCTACACCAATGTCGAGCCGGCTGAGTAGGTCAGGCCGCCTTTAGGATCGCGGCGGGAAGGTGTTCTCGGGCATCCAGCACCTCCATCCCGACGATGTGACCTTCAGCATCATAGTCGAGGACTATGCCTGCGGAGGCTTCCTCGCTTTCCTGGATCGCCTCCGAGGAGAAACGAATGTAGGCAGCATTGGCTTCCGGGTCATATTCGAGTTTGAGCGTCATTTCGGCCTTCTCGCCCCGCGATCGAAGTAAGCAGACAGTATACGGATTTCCTCAGGCGTAGAAACCGCAGCGCACACCGGCAGGACAATCGCTTCAGCTTAGACCAATGGCCGCTCATTCCGAGCGTTTGCGCTGCCCCTCACCTGCCTGCCGGCATCCTCTCCCCGTATAGTGACGGGGAGAGGGCGCTGTATCGATGATTTCGCCAATGTCCAACGTTGCAGAATGTGCGCCGGCGTTGCGGTCAGCTCCTTCTCCCCGTCACTATACGGGGAGAAGTGCCCGGCAGGGCGATGAGGGGCGGCGCCGACTTCAACAAGTTGATCTCCAATACAAATTGGGCACTATCATTTGCCTGAAGAGGTTTGCGGCCCTGACCATGGCAGCCTTTTGCTGGGCGAGGCACGGGCGCGCGGAGGAATTGCGATGAGCTATCTGGACGAGCTGTTTTCGGTGGCCGGCAAGACCGCGCTGGTCACCGGGGCTGCGACCGGCATCGGTCGTATGGCGGCGACCGCTTTGGTCAGGGCCGGCGCCACCGTGATGATCGCCTCGCGCAAGGGCGAGGATTGTATCAGGGTTGCCGGCGAACTGAACGGCCTCGGCGGCTCCGGCCGGGCCGAGGGCTTTGCCGGCGATGTCTCCAGCGAGGCTGGCATCGCGGCGCTGGTCGACGAGGTCAAGGCGCGGACCGAGCGGCTGAACATCCTGGTCAACAATGCCGGCGTCTCCTGGGGCGCGCCGCTGGAAAGTTTTCCCTACCATGCCTGGGCCAAGGTGTTCGGCGTCAACGTCACTGCGGTCTTCCACCTGACGCGCGAGCTTCTGCCGCTGCTCGAGGCCGCCGCCAGCGATGCCGATCCGGCCAGGGTGATCAATCTGGGTTCGGTGATGGGCACGCAGCCGCTGGCCGACGACGCCTACTCTTACTCTGCCTCGAAGGCTGCTGTTCACCATCTGACGCGCATCTTGGCGATCGAGTTCGCCGCCCGCCGCATCACCGTCAATGCGTTCGCCCCCGGCCCCTTCCAGAGCCGGATGACCGCTTTCGCCACCGCGAGCGAGGAACAGGCAAGACAAGTCGGCGGCCATGTTCCGCTTCGTCGCATCGGCGCGCCGGATGACATTGCCGGCGCGACGCTCTATTTGTGCAGCCGTGCCGGCAGCTATGTCACCGGCGCCATCCTGCCGATCGATGGCGGGCAGTCGGTGCAGCATGGGCTGACACTGTTCAAGGAATGAAGCCGCTCGCGCTCCGGACGGTTGAAATGGAGGACATCAGCGTGGAACCGATCAGTCTCGATGTGCTTCTGGCCAGCGTCGGCAAAGAGGTCGGCGTCTCGCCGTGGCGGGTGGTCTCGCAGCGCATGATCGACCAGTTCGCCGATGCCACCGACGACCACCAGTTCATCCATTGCGACCCGGAGCGCGCCAAGCGCGAGACGCCGTTCGGCGGCACCATCGCGCATGGTTTTCTGTCGCTTTCGCTTCTGTCGGCGATGACCTTCGAGACCATGCCGCCGCTCGAAAACAGCAAGATGGGGGTCAACCATGGTTTTGATTCGCTGCGCTTCCTGGCGCCGGTGAAGACCGGCGCGCGCATCCGCACCCGTTTTGTGCTGGCCGACGTCAAGGTCAGGCCGTCGGGTTGGGTGCAGACCGCGCATGACGTGACGATCGAGATCGAGGGCTCGAAAAAGCCGGCGCTGACCGCGCGCTGGCTGACGCTGACATTGATCGAGCGCGAGCCAGAAGCGGCCTGAACGGCTCAGCGAGCCTCGGCAGAGATGATCTTCATGTGCCGCGGATCCACGCTTAGTGCACTGGACGAAAGCTCGGTCATGGTCGTATCGGCCCTAGCAACTAACTCTCTTGGCCGGGCCGCAGCTAACCTCTGGTTGTAACGGTCCGATGTCGCGTCGTTCTGCCCGGGTAACACTTGTGATCGATGTTTGGGCGAAAAATAGCTGAGAAGGGCGCCGATTTTTGACCGCGCCTTGTCCGATTCCGTACAGCGTATATAGTTTAGCCAGCCACTCACCGCCGCTAACAGATAAAGGCAGGCGAAAATTGCCGCTTAGCGTCCAGACACGCCGCGAGAAACAAAAGGCCGAACTGCGCTCCGAACTTGTCGACGCCGCGCACAAACTCGTCCAGGAAGAAGGCTATGAAGGCCTCACCATCCGCAAGCTGGCCAAGCGTGTCGGATATGCGCCGATGTCGGTTTATTCCTATTTTGCCGACAAGCAGGACATCTTGTTCGCGTTGGCCGAGGACGCGTTCAAGACTCTGGCAGCGCGTATCGAGGATCACCCGGCCGACGATCCGATCGAGGCGCTGCAAGTGGTGATGACCGAATATGCGGCCTTCGGCCTTGGCAACCCCAACGAGTATCGCACGATATTCATGACCGAGAAGGTCAAGCCCCCGGAAGGCAAGACCTTCGCCGAGATGCAGGAGGGCAACCCGTTGATGAAGGTGCTGATCAAGAGGGTCGAGGCCTGCGTGGCCGCCGGCAAGCTGAAGGGCGATCCGCGCGCCATCGCCACCATGCTGTGGGCGGTCGGCCACGGCACGATCTCGCTGCTGATCACCTTTCCCTTCTATCCGTTCGGCGACCAGCAGGCGTTCGTGAAGCGGATGTGCGACTTCACGCTTGCCGCGCTGGCCACGCAGGACGTGCCGCCGCTGACCGAGACGCCGGTCAACTGCTGAAGGGTTTTTGTTCGGTTTCGGATAGCTGACAGGCAAGCGAAGCGGGGCGAAGGGCTGGTGAATCAACCTATGCGTGTGGGTCACCTGGTGGCTTGGATCGCGACCCGGCGGGCAAGCGTCACGCTCGTTGTCAAAATTTTCGTACTTGTACAATTTCCGACTTGAACTTCATATTCACCGGCCGTATATGTACACTATGTCGTACATGTACAAAAAGATTTCAGCCATCCAGCCCGGAGACAGGCCATGAAAAAGACAATCCTCACCCTCGCGGCACTGCTTGCTTTCTCGGGCGCTGCCTTCGCCGACCAGAGTCAACTCGGCAAACAGGCGCCGGCCGCGGCCTGCGCCGACACCAGCATCAAGCTCGATTGCGGCGCGACCGGATCGGTCGAGAAGGCAGGCGCGGCTACCCACAAGGGCTCAACGGAAAGCAAGGACCCGCGGCTCGGCATCGACATCGACCCGTGGATCGTGCCCAGCACGTTCTGACATTCGAAAAGGGCGACAGGAAATCCTGACCGCCCGCTCTCGTGGCCGGCGACCCGGCTCGCCGGAGCCTGATGGATGTTATTTCCTGCGCTTCTTCATTCCGGCCACGAACTTGGCCTTGCCAGGTCTTGCAGGAGCACCGGGAATCGAAGTCCCGGTGATCGACACCGGATCGCTGGCCGGAAACGTGTCCTCGAGCCCTTCCTCGAGTTCCTCTTCAATGTTTGGTTCTTTGTGCTGCTCGTGTTCGAACGAGCGCACGGCCGGCGTCTTCTGAGCCGCTGGATTCGGCGCGGATTTCGACGGCATCGACATTTCTCCCCCGACTTGCTCTGGCTCCTCGACTCGCTCCGGCAAACGGTCGAGCCCAGCGAACATTCCTAAGCCGCGGCGTCGCCGGCCGCCTCCGACAGGAAAGTAAAGACATAATCGGAAAAAGAGCGCCAGCATTCAACCCGGAACGCGTCGGCTGCGGTGCGCAACAGCACGATCTCGGCCTTGCCCAGGATGGTGCGCGACGCCGCGCCCACCGGAAAGACGTCCAGCGACAGATCCTGCGGACAACCTGAATTGATCGTCGCCGCCGCCGCTGGGCCGATGACCGAGATGGCAACGTTGCGATGCGAGATGCCGACCGCCGAATGCAGCACTGTAACCTCGGCGCAGTCGGCGAGCGGGTCTTTTCCCACCTCGTCGATGACCAGCCATTCGTCCGGCCCAAGCCACAATGCCGTGCGCCCGGCCTTTGCCGCCGAGGATTTGGGCTTCCGCGGCAGGCCCACGCCAAGCGCCTTCGAAAGCGCCGCGACAGAGGCGTCCGGTGCGCGCAGCGAAATACGCTGCGCCGGCGGCAACACAGCAAGCGTAACGCCGGTTACGGAAAGCTCCTGACCGACGAGAGCCGGCCGGCGTTCGACCGACGGCGCAGCGGCTGCAGATTTCTTCGCAACAGCCTTAGCCATTGAGGCGCTCCCCCTTCTCGTCGAAGAACACCATGCCGGTGACCTCCACCTCGATCGTCGCATTGGGCATCGGCACGTAGAGCGTGTCACCCATCCGGTCGCGGCCGCCGGCAACCAGGGCCAGGGCGATCGAGCGGCCGCAATTTTCCGACCAATAGCTCGAGGTGACATGGCCGATCATGGTCATCGGGATCGCCTGCTTCGGATCGCCGACGATCTGCGCGCCTTCTTCCAGCACCACTTTTGGGTCTTTGGTCTTCAGGCCGACAAGCTGCTTGCGGCCCTTGGCGACCAGGTCGGGCCGAGCCATGCCCCTGATACCGACGAAATCGGTCTTCTTCTTGCCGACCGCCCAGTCGAGACCGGCATCGTTTGGCGTCACCGTGCCGTCGGTGTCCTGGCCGACGATGATGTAACCCTTTTCGGCACGCAGCACGTGCATCGCCTCGGTGCCATAGGCACAGGCGCCATGCTTCTGGCCATCGGTCCACAGCGCTTCCCAGACGGCCTGGCCGTAGTCGGCCGGCACGTTGACCTCGAAGCCGCGCTCGCCGGTGAACGACATGCGGAACAGCCTTGTCGGCACCCCGCAGATCTTGCCTTCGCGCACTGACATATGCGGCAGCGCCCCGTCCGACATGTCGATGCCCTCGACCAGCGGCGCGATGATCTCCCGCGACTTCGGTCCCTGCACGGCGATCACCGCCCACTGCTCGGTGATCGAGGTCAGCCAGACGTTGAGATGCGGAAACTCGGTCTGGAGGTAATCCTCCATATGGTTCATGACGCGCGGCGCACCGCCTGTCGTCGTCGTCACATGGAACCGGTCCGGCGCCAGTCTTCCAACCACACCGTCGTCATAGATGAACCCATCCTCGCGCAGCATGATGCCATAGCGGCAACGGCCGGGCTCCAGTTTCTCCCACGGATTGGTATAGAGCAGTTCCATGAACTTCGCCGCATCCGGCCCGACCACCTCGATCTTGCCCAGCGTCGAGGCGTCGAAAAGGCCGGCCGTCTTGCGCACCGTGACACACTCATGATCGACGGCGGCGTGCATGTCCTCGCCTGCTTTGGGAAAATACCAGGCGCGCTTCCATTGGCCGACATCCTCGAACACAGCGCCTTGAGCCTCGGCCCACGGATGGATCGCCGTCTTGCGGGTCGGTTCGAAGAGCGGACCCCGCGCGTGCCCGACGATCGAACCGAAGGTCACCGGCGTGTAAGGCGCCCGGAACGTCGTCAGGCCAACTTGCGGGATCGGCTTGCCCAGCGTCTCGGCGGCGATGGCCAGACCGTGCATGTTCGAGGTCTTGCCCTGGTCGGTCGCCATGCCGTTGGTGGTGAAGCGCTTGACGTGCTCGATCGAGCGCATGCCTTCATGCACCGCCTGGCGAATGTCCTTGGCGGTGACGTCGTTCTGGAAGTCGACGAAGGCCTTGACCGTCGTATCTGGCCCGGCGCCGGGCGCCGCACCCAGCATGCCGCGCGACCAGCTCTCGCTGGCGTCGACCTTCGGCTTGGTCCCCTTGAGGGTGTTGGCCCCTGCATTCTTGACGCTGGCATCTTTCGCCGCTTTGGCGCCCGCCGCATAGGCTTCGTCGATCGTCGCCGGCAGCCCGTCCGTACCGTTGCAGGCGCCGACCGACACGCAATCCTGCGCGTAGGTGCCGGGCACGAAACGCTTGGTCTCGTCGTTGAAGGCAACCTTGCCGCGTGACTGCGAGAACAGATGCACCGACGGTGTCCAGCCGGCCGACATCAGGATCGCGTCGACCGGGATGGTGCGCTCGCCGCCGCCATTCTTCGGCTGCACGGTCATCGAGGAGACGCGCAATTTGCCGCCGGCGCGGATCACCGCGCGGCCGAAATTGACCTCGATGCCGAGCGCCCTCGCCTCATCGATCAGCGCCCCGGTCGGATTGTCGCGCAGGTCGATTATCGCCGCCACGCCGACGCCGGCCTTCTTCAGGTCGATTGCCGCCGCATAGGCGGAATCATTGGCGGTATAGACGCCGACATTCCTGCCGACCGCGACGCCAAAATGGTTGAGATACGTGCGCGCCGCCGACGCCAGCATGATGCCGGGCCGATCGTTGTCGGCAAACACCATGTGTCGCTCGATGGCGCCGGTCGCCAGCACCACACGTTTGGCGCGAACCTGCCACAGCCGCTCCCGCGGCAGCTCGCGGCCGGGGTTCTGCAGATGGTCGCTGACGCGCTCTACCAGCCCGACGAAATTCTGCGCGTAATAGCCGAAGGCCGTGGTGCGCGACAGCACGCGGACATTGTCCATGGCCTTGAGCGTCGCGACTGCGCCTTGCGCCCAGGCAAAACCGTCCTGGCCGTCGATCCTGGCGCCGCTTTCGAAGCGCAGGCTGCCGCCGAAATCCACCTGCTCGTCGGCAAGGATGACGCGCACGCCGGTTTCGGCCGCGGCAAGTGCGGCGGCGATGCCAGCAGCCCCTCCGCCCAGCACCAGCACGTCGCAATGGGCAAAGCGCGCCGAATAATGGTCGGGATCCGGCTGGTCGGGAGCGACGCCAAGCCCTGCCGCAGCCCTGATCCTGGGCTCGTAAAAGTTTTTCCAGGCGGACTTCGGCCACATGAAGGTCTTGTAGTAGAAGCCCGCCGAAAGCAGCGGCGAGGCGATGTCGCCGAGCGCGCTGACGTCGAAGGCCAGCGACGGCCAGCGGTTCTGCGACTGTGCCGTCAGCCCGTCATAGAGCTCCTGCACGGTGGCGCGAACATTGGGTGTCCTCCTGGCGGAGTCGCGCTTGATCTCAACCAGCGCGTTGGGCTCTTCCGCCCCGGCGGACAGGAAGCCGCGCGGCCGGTGATATTTGAACGAACGGCCGACCAGATGGACGCCGTTGGCGAGCAGCGCCGAGGCCAGCGTTTCGCCCTCGACGCCGGCATAGGACTGGCCGTCGAAGCTGAACCGAGCGGTCTCTGCCTGCTTGAGGCGCCCGGCGCCGGGAATGCGGAACGTCGCGATCATTCGGAGGCTCCCGGCAGCTTCGCCGGCTTCGGCTCGCCGGCCTTGTAGGTCATCAGGAACCTGTCGCTGACGGTGTCACGCACGGCGTTGAAGAACCGCGCGCAGCCATGCATGTGCCGCCAGCGCTCATAGATGATGCCTTTGGGATTCGAGCGGATGAAGAAGAACTTTTCGAAATCGTCGTCGCTTGTCGCGGCCATATCCGCCGAACGCGCGATATGCGCCTCGCCGGCGTTGCGGAATTCGAGTTCCGGACGCTCTTCCTCGCAATAGGGGCAGCGGATGAGAAGCATGGTTGTTCCTACAATTCGCCGTGGCCGACGCGGGCGCCAGCCGGTTGATCGCAAAGCCACTGACCCAACGTCACGAAGGGAGCCATCATCAGTGGGCCACCGCCGCCGCCGCCGCCTCGTCGATCAGGCGACCGGTGCGGAAGCGCTCGATGGTGAAGGGGGCGTTGATCGGATGCGGATCGTCCCTGGCGATGGTATGGGCAAAGACATGGCCCGAGCCCGGCGTCGCCTTGAAGCCGCCCGTGCCCCAGCCGCAATTGACATAGAGGCCGGGCACCGGCGTCTTGGCCAGGATCGGCGAGCGGTCGGGCGTCACGTCGACGATGCCGCCCCACGAACGCAGCATCTTCATGCGCGTGAACATCGGGAACATCTCGCAGATGGCGTCGAGCGTGTGCTGCAGGATGTGCAGGCCGCCGGTCTGCGAATAGGAGATATACTGGTCGGTGCCGGCGCCGATGACCAGTTCGCCCTTGTCGGACTGCGAGATATAGGCGTGCACGGTGTTCGACATCACCACGCAGGGGAAGACCGGCTTGACCGGCTCTGACACCAGCGCCTGCAGCGGATAGCTTTCCAGCGGCATGCGCACGCCGGCCATGTTCATGATGACCGACGAATGGCCGGCGGCAACGACGCCGACCTTTTTGGCGCCGATGAAGCCGCGCGTCGTCTCAACGCCGGCGACCGCACCGTTCGGCGCCCGCTTGACGCCGGTGACTTCGCAGTTCTGGATGATGTGGACGCCGCGCGCCGAGGCGCCGCGCGCATAGCCCCAGGCAACGGCATCGTGACGCGCCGTGCCGCCGCGACGCTGCAGGGTGGCGCCCATCACCGGATAGCGGGCAGTGCGCGAAATGTTGAGCGGCGGGCAGAATTGCTTGGCGGCTTCCGGCGTCAGCCATTCATTGTCGATGCCGTTCAGACGATTGGCATGGACGTGGCGTTTCAAGACCTGGATGTCGTGGACATTGTGGGCCAGCATCATGACGCCGCGCGGCGAATACATGACGTTGTAGTTGAGTTCCTGGCTGAGCCCGTCCCACAACTTCAGCGCGTGGTCGTAGATGCCGGCGCTCTCGTCATAGAGATAGTTGGAGCGGATGATGGTGGTGTTGCGGCCGGTATTGCCGCCGCCGAGCCAACCCTTCTCCAGCACCGCGACATTGGTGATGCCGTGCACCGTGGCGAGGTAGTAGGCGGTGGCCAGGCCATGGCCGCCGGCGCCGACGATGATGACGTCGTATTCCTTCTTCGGCTCTGGCGAGGACCACTGTTCCTCCCAGCCCTTGTGGCCGCGCATGGCCTCGCGGGCGATGGCGAATACCGAGTATTTCTTCAACGTTCCAGCCTCGCAGATAGCGGCCGGACATCCAATCGAGCCCCGGCGCGCGAGGTGTATCACTAGCGAAACCGCGCTGCCAGCCTTGCGCTGTTTGCGACGGCGCTTGCCGTTTTGCGCCACGGCCAAAAAGACCTGTCGAAGCAACGAGCCGAACGACGCATCCGGACGCCTTCGCAGGTATCGGGTGGCTCGCTTTGCCTCGATCTGCGACCAAGCAGCCGATTGCCGGCAAAGCTGGCGCGAAGAAAAAGGACGCCAAAAATGCTCACGCTCGCCAGCAAGATCGCCATCGTCACCGGTGCCAGCTCCGGTATCGGCCGCGCCACCGCAAAACTCTTTGCCGAGGAAGGCGCCAAGCTGGTCGTCGCTGCCCGTCGCCAGGCAGAGCTGGACGCGCTCGTTGCGGAAATCGAGCAGGCCGACGGCACGGCCATTGCTCTTGCCGGCGACATTAGGGACGAAGCCTATGCCAAGGGCCTTGTCGAGCTTGCGGTGGGCCGGTTTGGCGGTCTCGACATCGCCTTCAACAATGCTGGCTCCGTCGGCCAGATGGGACCGGTTCCCGACATGTCGCTGAAGACGTGGCACGAGACCATCGACATCAATCTGACCGGCGCCTTTATCGGTGCGAAATACCAGGTGCCGGCGCTACTGGAGCGCGGTGGCGGCTCGCTGATCTTCACCTCAAGCTTCGTCGGCCGAACCGCCGGCATGCCGGGTATGGCCGCTTACGCGGCCGCCAAGGCCGGCCTGATCGGGCTGACGCAGGTTCTGGCAGTTGAATACGGAGCACAAGGTTTGCGCGTCAACGCATTGCTGCCCGGCGGCACCGACACGCCGGGCGCGACGACGACCACACCCGAGGCCCGGGCTTTCGTCGAAGGCATCCACGCCCTGAAGCGGATGGCGCAGCCTGAGGAGATCGCCCGCTCGGCGCTCTATCTGGCGTCGGATGCGTCGAGCTTCACCACCGGAACGGCGCTGTTTGCCGATGGCGGCGTCTCGATCAATCGGACGTGAGGCGCTTCGCGTCGGCGAACAATGCAAGGGCGTGAAAACCCGGCTTGCTTTCTTGGCGCGATTTGGCGATTGCGTTTTCTGTTCGGAGAATGCTGTTCGAAGACGGGCTTAAAACATGCTGCTGATCAGGACTTACATCGCTGCTAGCGCAATCCAGGGCGTCGGCGTGTTTGCCGCCGAGCCGATCAGGAAGGGAGCGTCGATCTGGCGGCTCGATCCGGATTTCGACCGGTTGATCCCGATTGAAAAATATAAGACGGCACCGCCCTACCTCAGGGAATTGCTCGACAGATACGCCTATCCAAGCCCGGACCGGCCCGGATTCATCGTCTATGAAGTCGACAATGGCCGCTTCATGAACCATTCCGAAAGGCCGAACACGGACTTTTCTCGGTATGGCGGGGCAACTGCGATCCGCGCCATTGCGGCGGGCGAGGAAATAACCTGCGACTATGGCGAGTTCTTCGAGGATTTCGAGCGGCTTCATTTGGCCACGGCATAGAGGAAGCCCGCCGGCCCGAGCCGACGTATGATCGGCTCCGAGCCACATCTCCAGCTCCCAGATTTAGTTCCGGTGGGCGTGCGGCTGGTCGGTGTGGCGGCCGTCATACTGCAGGTCCAGCTCGCGAATCGCCTCCTTGCCCTTCTCCGGATCGACAAGCCTGAGAAGCGCGTCGATCTTGGCCTCCATACGGTCGGTACTCTCCTTCGATTGCGGCGATCCGACGAAGAGCAGGAACGCTAGGCCACCGACCTGCCAGAGCAGCTGCAGAAATTCCGACTGCCAGTTCTCGAGCGTGTCGCGGCTCATCTCGATCAGATAGCCGCCGAACTCGGGCGGTTGGCCAAGCGCTCGCTGCTCGTCGAGATAGGCGAACCAGCCGAAAACCCAGTGGCCGACAAGCGAGATGATGAAGAAGCCGAGGGTAATCCAGGCATAGCTGTAAGCCCGCCAGACCGAAGGTCGCTTCACGTTGCTCGCCGGCCTGCTGTCGTCATCGCTTGGCATGGTCGCTGTCCGACGCCGAGCGAGCCAGGAACTGCTCCGTAGTCGCGGGCAGCTTGTTTTGGAGCCACTCGGCCATCGCCTCCTCTTCACGCAGATTTTGTTCGCAGGCCCGGGCGATCTCCGTTTCGCCGAGGGACTCGGCGGTTGCAATGAGGACCGTGTAGGATGCGATCTCCATGTGCTCGAAGGTGTAGCTCGCCAGTGAGCCTTTCATCACCTCGTCGCCGGCGAAGACGCCGCTTAGGGACTGCGCCATCGCCAGCAGCTTGCCGCCGGCGTCCTTCAGCGCGGATGTATCTTCGCCCAGTTGTTCCAAGCAGGTTCCAAGGCGCGCGGCGTGTCCCTTCGTCTCATCGAGGTGCAGCCTGATGCGCTCGCTGAGCTCGGGATAACTCTCCAGCCGATTGAGCTGGCCGTTCAGCATGGTTTCGGCCTGCTCCTCCATCGCATGCGCATCCTTGAGCCACTGGACGAGCCATTCACGGGTGCCTGACATCGGTTTTCCCTGTGCTTGTTTCGCCGCAACAACCATTGGGGAACGAGGTTGGTTCCTTCGTTGATAGAGCCGGGCGGAGCGTTTTGCCGGATTGGGGCAGCAAGAATTTATCGGTGTCGGAGAAAACGCCAACGATGCTCATCGGCGCGGAGAGCCCGCCGAGCAGGCGAAGATGCTACCAGAGGTCGCAGGGCAACGAGTTCAGGTTAACGGCGAGTTGTAATTTGTGGCACGGCGTAGGTTGGCGTGATTCAAGAGGCTTCCA
>NZ_JBVVPX010000061.1:0-17419 GCF_055811375.1 Mesorhizobium sp. WSM4848 | reverse complement strand
AGCTTTTCGTCAAAGACTAGCGGCTGGACCTTACCTTCTAGCACTGAACGAGCCACCGCTCCGGGCGGAGGGTGTTCAGTGCTTGTAGCCACAGTAGACCAACCGAGCTGTACGGATCTAGCACGTCATGTTCCCCAAATTCATCGATGAGAGTGCTCTCGGAGCTTCGTCACGGCGGGCCCGAGTCAACCTGGGCCAGGAGACAATGCGAGCGGGCTCACGCATGAAGAGCCTGTTGCGCAATTGGGCGGGAGGCTTGGGATGAGCGAAGTAGAGGTGCATCGGCTGCGCGGTCAAGTCTCGCGAGTCCGGAACCTCGCCGAACTACATCCAAGACACCATCGCGACCTCCTGTTGTCAGGACCTCCGTCAGAATCGCACACCGCAAGAGTCCTTTTCTACTCATGTGCGATTCCCCTATCACAAAGGGAGGTAACGAGTATGCTATCCCGCTTCCAGCACGGCACTGAGGAACTGCCGCGTCCGCTCGTTCAGCGGATTGCCGAAGAGCTGGTCGGGCGTGCCCTGTTCGGCAATCTTGCCGCCGTAAAAGAAGCAGACGCGGTCGGAGAACTCCTTGGCGAAGCCCATCTGGTGCGTGACCATCAGCATGGTGAGGTCGTGCTCGGCGCCGAGCTTGCGGATGACGTTAAGCACCTCCCCGACGAGCTCCGGGTCGAGCGCCGATGTCACCTCGTCGAACAGCATCACCTTGGGCCGCATAGCTAGCGCGCGGGCGATGGCAACGCGCTGCTTCTGGCCGCCCGAGAGCTGGATCGGGAAATGGTTCTTCTTGTCGCCAAGCCCGACCATGTCGAGCAGCTCCGCCGCTCGAGACTCAGCCTCCTGCTTGGAGAGCCCAAGCACCGAGACCGGCGCCTCCATGCAGTTCTGCAGCGCCGTCATGTGGGGGAACAGGTTGAAGTGCTGGAACACCATGCCGACCTTGCCGCGCACGCGCCGCAGATGACGCTCGCTCGCCGGCACCATCTGGCCGTTCTTCTGCATGTGCGTGAGTGATTCCCCATCGGCCCAAATCACCCCTCCGTCGATGCGCTCCAGTGTCATCAGCGTGCGCAGCACAGTGGTCTTGCCCGAGCCGGAGGGACCGATGATGCACACCTTCTCGTTGCGCGCGATGTCGAGATTGAGGTCGTTCAGCACGCTAAGCACGCCGTAGCGTTTTGCGACGTTCTCAAAACGGACCATAGGTTCGCTCATGACTTTCTCGTTGCGCGCGATGTCGAGATTGAATTCCTCCAGAAAGCTATAGCGCTTAGTGTCGTTTTCCAAGCGGACTATGGTTTCGCTCATGACGGACCTCCTACTGCAGATGGTAGCGGCGGTTGAGCCAGAAGCTCACCGACTGCACGATCGCGGAAGCGACCAGGCTGAACACGAGGTAGAAGAAGCCGACCATGGTGATCGCCTCGACGTAGCGGTAGCTGTTGGCGCCGAAATTCTTCGCCTGCTGCAGCATCTCGAGGATCGCGATGGCCGCCAGGATCGGCGTGTCCTTGAACATACCGATGAAGTAGTTGCCCAGGGCGGGCACGATGGGTGGGATCGCCTGCGGCAGGATGATGGCGCACCAAGACCGCGTCCGCGACAGGTTGAGCGCTGTGCAGGCCTCCCATTGGCCCCCTTCCACGTTCTCGATACCGCCGCGGTAGCACTCCGAGCAATAAGCGGCGTAATGGATGCCGAGCACGCCGATGCCAACTGTCCAGGCAGGGATGACGATGCTGAACTGTGGGCCGACGAAATAAACGAAGAACACCTGCAGCAGCAGCGGCGTGGAGCGAATGAACTCCACGATCTCCGCCATGGCTGTGGAAATGTAGCGGTTCGGCGATTGGCGGATCAGCGCGAAGACTAGGCCCAGCACCAGCGCGATCGCGAAGCCGAGCAGCGTGGCTTCAACCGTGACAATCGCCCCCCGATAGAGATACGGGAATGCCTCCCAGACGTAGAACCAGTCCCAGAGGCTCATGCCTGCGCCTCCCGCACGAAGCCGCGCGAGAAGCGGCGTTCCAGCCAGCGCACGAAGGGCGTGATGAGGGCGCGCGCGATGACGTAATAGCCGAACAGCGCCACCGCGAAGAACAGCAGGTAGTTACCGGTGGCGTCGGCTGCCAGCTTGGCGGCGGTGGTGAGCTCGGTAATGGTGATGAAGAAGATCAGCGAGGTACTCTTAAGCAGATCGATCAACAGGTTGCCCCAGGCGGGCAGCATGGCGCGGATCGCCTGCGGCAGCAAGATACGCCGCATCTCGGTGAGCCGCGGGAAATTGAGCGCGATGCTCGCTTCATACTGGCCGCGGTCGACGCCCTGGATGGCGGCGCGGACCAACTCGGCGCCGTAACCGGACACATTCATGCCGATACCGAAGATTGCCACGGTCCAGGGTGACAACGCGACCCCGAAGATAGGCAGCACAAAGAACCACCAGTAGACCTGCACCAGCATCGACGTTCCGCGGAAGAATTCGATATAGGCGACGCCGAACCAGCGCAGCGGCCGAAGGCGCGAGATCCGGATCAGGCCAACGATCAGCCCCAGGACGATCGCCACCAGAGATGAGGCGAGGGTTACCACGAGGGTGATCATGACGCCCTTGGCGAGCGCCGCCACGCTGAATCCGAGCGCGAACTCGCTCATGTCCTTCCCCCCCGCTGGGCGCTCCCCGGCCGGGGTCGGGGAGGCAGTGAGACGCATGGATGGCAATTCCCGGCCTGGCTTCAAGCCTTGCAGAGCTCGGCGGCCGTGGTGCCGTCCGGCAGGGTGTCTTTGGGGTAGCCGTATTTGCCGACCGACGCCATCATTTCGTCCGAACCAATATAGTCTTTCAGTATGGCGTTGAAGGCATCGACCTCCGCCTGCTGGTTGGGTAGGAACGCGAGGCCCGAATAATAGTTGTTACCTGCCGGGACCAGATCGACGCTGTCGTCTTTGTCTGTGAACTCCATCATGGTGAAGTAAGCGCCCGAACCCGCGGCGGCGCGGCCGGCCTTCACCGCCTGCAGGATTTCCGCCGGGCCGGCGACCTGCATGATCTTGTCGTCGGGGACGCCGAGTTTGCGCATGAGCCCGATTTCGCTGTAGCCGGCGCCGGTGACGAAGGTGAGGCCCCTGTCGTGTACATCCTGATAGGAGTGCAGTCCTTCCGGATTGCCAGCCGGAACAATCAGCGCGTCGGTGGCCTTGACGATCGGTTCGGTGAACAGCACGTTGCGGCAGCGCTCCGGCAGGATATACATGCCGCCCGTGATGATGTCGAAGCGACCCGCCTGCAGGCCGGGAATGAGCGAGCCCCATTCGGTCACGACCGGCTCGACCTTGGTCGTGCCCAGCCTCTTCAGCATGTCCAGCGTCATCGCATTGACGAAGCCGAGCGGCTTGCTCTCGCCGGGATAGGCCCAGGGAACCTCGTTGGAGAAGCCGATCCGGACCGTCTCTCCGTTTTTGATCTTCTCCAGCAGCGACTGCGCCGAAATCGAACCGGCAACCGAGGCGATTGCCATCGCCGCTATGCCGATTGCAGCCATCCCCCTCAGGACTGCACGTCTCAAGGGACCATTCCTGGTTTCGTCGTGTTTCCACCTGTCCATCTGGCGCCTTCTGCATTCCTCTTTCGCCACTGACCCCATCGAAAACACACTGTGAGACGACGTTCATCTCGCTGTGGGTGCATATAGGCCGACGATCTAGCCTTGCACTACGGTGATCAATCGGTCGGACACGCTACAGCCAAGGGCTACATCCTCTAGAGCCCGCGAATGACTGCAGCTACAGCAGCCAATGCGGGGCGAGGGAAACCCGTCAAGGATATCAGAGATTTGCCGACACCAGATCTCAATGCGTTGCCCCGATTGCCTAGGTTGCTTAGTTGCGGATTTGTCAGGAAGCACAGCCAAATTGGTTTCCCGGTCGAGAACGGTCCCAAGCGGAGCTGGACGCTCATGGGGCAGACGTCTCAGACTGGCCAAAGGTTGTGCAGCACTGTTGGTGTGGCAGCCTTGGCACGCTCGACCTCTGCTCTCGGCAAACGGTCGACAAATTGGGCCAGCACTAAGCGGGCAACCGCTTCCGGATCGACCACCGGGTCTCGCTGGACGCCGACGTGGATCCGTTCGAGAAAAGAGTTCCGGTTTCCGGCTTTGGCGCGGCGGCAGGGATCCCAACCCTCGTAGTAAAAGCCGCGAAGCAAAGCTGGCAACCGTGCGCCGATATAAACGGCGTGCTCACGATCCAGGCAGTCGCGCAATGCGTGCAGTGTCGCAATCAGAGCTTGGTAGACCCGCTCGCGATCATGCCAGCGAAGTCTCCACATCAGATCGCTGATCCA
This sequence comes from Mesorhizobium sp. WSM4848, assembly GCF_055811375.1. Classification (NCBI taxonomy): domain Bacteria; kingdom Pseudomonadati; phylum Pseudomonadota; class Alphaproteobacteria; order Hyphomicrobiales; family Phyllobacteriaceae; genus Mesorhizobium; species Mesorhizobium sp. WSM4848. The sequence goes on along the minus strand of NZ_JBVVPX010000061.1, from coordinate 13,071 downwards.
ATTCTGAGTTACTTCTAACGCGTTGTCGAAATCATGCCTCGCGCACATTAGCTTTTCTCATGTCATCGAAGTTATCAGGATCTCGAAATGCGCCTTATCGACCTTGACGTTGACCTGGTCAGGCGAGACTAGCGCTTCAAAGAAGAGGACCACAAAAGATCGGCTTCAGTCTGCGGCGAGCGAGCGGATGCCTGACAGATGACCCTCTGGAAAGCGGCCTTCGGGTAGCGAAGTAGTTCTCCAGATTAATCGCTCAGTTTCCGCGTCAGAAATCCTCGCCTCAGCGCAGCGCTATATCTCATTTGGCGCAATCTAAAGAATCTGGCAATCCCAACGTGCCTCATTTGAGGCCGCCGCGTTAAATGCCACGGCCCGCACTCAGAGAGTTCTTCTAGGGCATCACGTGAGCGTGTGATACCTTTGACGCCGCAGTCTACTCACGTTTCAAAACCGATACCTACTGCAACTCGCGCGCGCGCCCGGCCCCATTCCCCTTTTCCCATATAGATTCGTAATTTCTCAGCATCATCTCCGCGACACCAAAGGTGTGATTGCCTTGCCGCGAAGCTAGGCGAGCATCGATGTCGGGATAGATAAAGAAGGGCAGGGAAATTCGTTCGGCCGGACCACTGTGCACCACTTGATGCGGCGTACTCTTGAACCGGTTATCGCTCAAGACCTGAAGCATGTCGCCCAGATTGACCACGAGACTGTCGGGGAGGCTCGGCGCCGGGATCCAACGCCCGTGGAACCACACCTGCAAGGAGCGGGTAGGGAGTTCCTCCTGGAGCAGGAGCGTGAAAAAGCCATTGTCGGTATGCTTAGCGGCCGCGCCGCCAGTAGACGGGTACCGAATCACGCGTTGCAGAACCGTCGGAGGGCTGAAATGACGTTGGAACCAGCCTTTTTCCATATCGAGCAGGTCGGCCAGCGCGTTCCCGAGCTGCGGCACAACCCCATTGAGCACGGTAGCCTGCAAAGCAAGCAAGCTTCGCGCGAAACCAGGAGCCAAGGCATCGTCCGGAAGGCGTGTGCGTCCGGCGAATGGACGCCGGTCGCTTTCATTCTCGATCCCGAGGTCGAATATTTCCTTTAGATCCGGGCCGGCATCTGGATGTAGCATTTCACCGTGCAACGGACTGTATCCACGGGCGGTGGCGGGCTGGACCTTTTGAAACGCGTGACCATAGCGTTCCTTCGTACCCAGTGGCAACGCGAAGAAACGCCGGGAAGTGTCGATCGCTTTTGCGATCTGCTCCTTCGGGATTCCGTGCTCGATAAGGTAGAAGAACCCGTACTCCTCGCACGCCGTGCGTAAGCGCTGTTGCTCTTCACTTCGCGTTGCATCAGATGACAGTTTCGCCAATGAGATTCGCGGTAGAGTAATCATAGTCGCTCCTTCGTCGATTCGGTGCCCATTTTGCGCTGCGATCATAAATCTGTTCTCTATCGCGACGAATATCTCTTATAATTTCAGAAGTATCAACAGAAAATATGTAAATACTAGGCTCGATAACTGTCACAATTGTTTAACCGTCCTTGAACAATCGCAGCAGACAACGCATATACCCTCGAGTGCAAGGGGCAAGCACAGCAAATGCCTGTTCGACGACATGTGCGGATCTGCCCAGATTTCACGCTGGTCGCGGTCTGGACCTCGTGGACCGCAGCCCTCTCACCCTTGCGATCTCAATACGCACGACTGCCCGCCACGACCGCCACGCTTCAGTGGGTTGGCAATGCGGAACAGCAAGCATGGGCAAATTCTACAACTTCGGGAATTGTTTGGCATTTGACAGCTCATCAGCACCTATCCGCTTGGCGAAAGACGAATCCCGCCGCTTCCATCCATGAAGGTTTGATTCACCCCTTCGCTGAACATTCCCGGCCTTCCTTCAAAATGGCATCAGCCATCTTCTCAGCTACCATGATCGTTGGAAGGTTTGTATTGGCGCGGGGGCAGAATGGCATTACCGAAGCGTCGGCAATCCTCAAGCCCGAAACGCCACGAACCCGGCCCGACGGATCGGTCACCGCAACAGGGTCCGAGGCTGGCCCTATCCTGCAACTCGACGTTGGATGCCAATTGCCGGTCACGTTCTGTCGGACAAACCGATCCAGATGCTCCTCGTTATTGATCAGATCTGAAATGCTATGTCCATCGGTCATGACATGCCTAATGAGGGCGCGGCGCAAGCTCGGTGAACTGTCCATAAGCAGAGCCAACACCGACGTAAGCCCGTAATTGATGCAATTTACCTTGCTAACCTGCTTCGCTCGCGCGTTCCAAGCTGACGGGAACGGGTCGAGCCCAACGCCCGACACGGAATCTTGCTGCAGAAGGCGGGCCACGAAACGGAATCCCCGCTTCAGTCGCTCGGCATCCCGCTGGTCGCTCAGCCAGTTGAAATCTACCTCTGGCTCAACGGCATGAGAGCGGTCCTTGAGCACGATGGCTCCTGCCGAATAGGTGCGGTTGACCCATACGTAAAGGGAGCCGAGGCGCTTGCCGAGCGGGTGCCAGGCCGACTTGGCAACCGCCGATACTGCCATGTCTGTCGAAGGACACCCATTGTAGCCCGATGAGTAACGAGCATGCATCTGAATGTGGCCGCTCACATTGGGTGCCATGCGATCGGCCACTTTCAAATACGCTGAAACGGCGATCCCTGGATGTTCTTGAAGGTTCTGGCCCACACCTCTTACGTCCGCAACCACCGGAATACCGAGTTTTGTCAGTTGCTCGGCAGGGCCAATCCCGGAGCGCATCAATATGGCGGGCGAGTGAATGGCTCCGGCGCAGAGAATCACGGTCGAAGCGCGATACGACGGCCGTCCGAACTTGTTCTCCGCCTCGACGCCAGTTATGGCGCGTCCTGAAAAGGCCAGCCGCACAACCGTCGTTTCGGGCAAGATTTTCAGATTGTGTCGAGAGCGAACACTCTCGGACAAGTAGGCCATCGCAGCGGAAACGCGATGCCCGTTTCGATTGGTCAAGGGAACAACCGAGTATCCGTCACCAAATTCACCGTTAAAGTCCGGCCTGAAATGAAGGCCCTCGTTTTCATACGCTTTCGACACTGCTCGGATAAAGCCGGACCAATCTGATTGCCGCACTCGTCTGATTGGCAGGGGACCAGCCCTGCCGTGAAATTCACCGCCAAAATCCAGATCACATTCTAGGCGACGGAAATATGGTAGAACCTCATCCCAACTCCAGCCCGCTGCACCGCTTGCGGCCCAGTCATCGTAGTCTTCGGGACCACCGCGGTTGGCGACTTGGGCATTGATGCTGGAGCCGCCGCCCATGACCCGGGCCTGCTCGTAATGAATGGGCTTCCGGCCATCCCGAACCGTGGTCGCGTCGAGTGAAGGCCATTGATAATCAGGATTGAAGTAAGCACGTGTTGGATTGCCGTCCAGGATGTCATCAGGGACGGCATTCGGGGGCGTATCAGGACCGGCCTCGATAAGCAGCACGCGACGTCCATCGGCGGATAGCCTGCTCGCCATCACGGATCCAGCGGAACCGCCACCGATCACGATATAATCAAAAACCAACACAAGCCTCCCACCATCGTATGATGCTTAGACGAGGGACAACGGCGCGATCAGCACTCCCCAAAAAGGGATCACTCGTCATGCAGCAAAATACTTGCTGGTACCGCAGGAAATCCAGATCACATTCTAGTAGTTGGCGAGAGGCCGAGAATCAGCCAAGATAGATAAGCATGGAATGAACGTCGCTACGGTGGCGTGATCAGCGAAACCGAGCAGGAGAACTCCTCTCCGAGAGATCGCAATTTCATTCGACCTGTCAAATAGGGAAATTCCCGAGGCCGCAACGAGCCGTCTTCGCCGACGCACGATCACCGCGCAGCGATCCGCAGCTGTCGCTACTACCCAGCGAGTTCGCAAAGTTAGCGGCTATCTTGCCAGTCACCGGGCGTATGCGACCTGCAGAATGTTCTCACAGTCCCCTGCTCGCGGCGGGCACGTTGTGCCATCGCTGAACGGGGACTGTGTGCGACCGCGGTTCTTTTAACGCGGGCACTCGGACGAGCCACCCCATCCTGGGACGATTCCTATGTGTAGTGCACCCGCTTTTGCTTTTGCTAAAAAGCCACTCCGCCAAAAAGCGGACGCGTCAACTACCAGATGCGGTGGTGTCGGTGCTTTCCCGCAAACTGTAGAAGCCATGGCGTGTTCAGCGCATTGATCGGGGTGCATCGACATGCAGAGCAACGTCACCATCTTAGAGCTTTCGAGATGCATCTGTGCGGCAGACAAGTTGGCGCGCAAAGTGGGCCTTCACATTACGATGGGCGACAATTTTGAGGAGTACGTTGGGATAACCAGCACACTTCCCGGGAAGTCACCGACGTACCCAAGCTTCCGTCCCGACTGCTCTGATCTTCCGCCTGGAAAGGCCTTTTGGATCGTCGGGCGGGATCGGGAGGGAAGAGTAGCGCACGTCCAAGCGATGCGTTTAGATCATCTGTCAAATACCGACGTTGCTGAGCACCTTGGGTCGTTGAGAGCCTGGTTCACGGATCCTATCGTAAAGGCCGGGCCCGGTTCCTCGTCTCGCTGCGACGCGCCCACCGCACGCAGCATAAGCGGGCTGGTCGCCTACCATGGCGACATCTGGTTGCGCGAGGACTATAGAGGCCGAGGTCTCTCTACTTTTATCGGTCGTATCGCATTTGGACTGGCTTGGGCTAAATGGGCGCCCGACTTCATCTATGCGCTCGTTGCCGACTGGCACATAGAAAGAGGCGTAGTCGATCAATATGGGTATCTACATCAGGAGCCACACGGATCAGTCCTGCGCTTGCCGGCGCACGGGATAGTTGATGACGATTGGCTCGTTTGGCTGACGAGATACGAGCTCTTGAAGAGGCTTCGTACTTCCGCGTTGCGAGCGCTCAATGAGAGTACTGTCGTATTAGCCGACGTTCTATGATGGACAACTTGCAACACTCTGGTCGGAACCGAGAGAGCACGAGGTCTTCTCGTCCCGGTGAATGGCAAGTTTCCAACACCCGAGCTTACCCATTCGTGAGCATCAGAATGGTGGTCCCGTGTAGCATGCTTTGCCACTGAGCATCGTTATAGGGGACCTCTGCCAGCTTGGACGTAGCTCAGAAGTCACCCGGGCGAACTGGAGTATCTCCCCAACGGCGAAATCCAAATCTTGTTTCAGATGGCGAAGCTCGCACGCAGCGTCCGGTCGGTCCAAAAAGGCCCCCAAACCAGCCAGGCACCGTCGGTTCAAGTCACAAGACACGAAACTGAGGTTGTCATTTTGATTGTCAAATCAGCCGAAACGCGGCATTGCCCGTCCTGTACGGCTATCGGCCAGGAGAAATCCCATTCAAAAAGACAAGTGTTCTCTTTCATTACGTTGCGCCATGTAAAAACAACGAAACACAACTCCAATTGACATAACTCTCGCAGAGGCAACTCTGTGCTAGAGCTTTGATCCAACGCGCGAAAGACGACGCGCCGGGCCAAGCCAGAGAGCTGGCATGCTTTGTGCACTATTGAGAATGTTCAGTGCAAATGGCTGCGGAGCAGAGACTATGGAACGCCCCCCGATCGAAGAAATTCCCGATCTTTCCACTAGGGAACAAGAGTGCATATTGTGGACCGCCAGAGGTAAATCGTCGTGGGAAATAGGTAAAATACTAGGTATATCCGAAAACACGGTGAATTTTCATATGAAGAACGTGATGAGAAAATTGGGCACGGGTAGCAGAACGGTCGCTGCCATCAAGGCGGTAAGCTTCGGAATTATTGAAATTGAGGAAGCGGCGACAGCCACTGAACTGCCGTCCGGCGACGATTAGAGTCTCTCCCGCAATACCTGCCGGGGCTCCTAGGCGAGCGAGGAATGTAGCCTCGCGTATTGAACAACACGATGCCCCATGGCAGACGCTGCCGAATCGACGGGCCTAATGCTGACAAAGCTGGTGGTGCGCCTGCGTCGGCGGCTCTGGTGCTCGGGTTGAGCATGTTCTGTTTCACCCAGTTCATATCTTGCGGCATTCGCGTGGTTGGCGCATTGCGGTATGAAGTGAAGGTCCCGGGCCATCCGAGCGGTAACCACCCGCTTTGCGGGCCGCTCCCTTTCGCGGCCCCGATCGCCTCCGTCCTCTCGAGCTCCAGATCCTCTAGCACTGCGGTCTGCAATACCTTGCGAACGCCGTCCTCATCCGACAACAGCGACGCTTTCACTCGCCTCTCCTCAGTTCTCAATTAGTCATGGCACTTCCCAATCCGCGGGTATCCGTGACTGCAAGCTCACCAGCGTGCCATGACCGCTCTCCCTCAGAGCAGTCGCCATTCTCTCTCCAGACCTTTTGAACAACCTTCAGGACACTGTCGGTGGCTCGCCGGATAACCGGAATCGGGACAAGTTCCTCAGGCCGCGCTGGGCGGCAGGTGAGATTCCTCCGTCCGACTCTTGGATCAAGATACATACGGGGTCGCCGCGGCTGCGGTAGGTAGCCTGGTACTGCTGCTCGTGCGTGACCTGCGGATCACCACCTGCGTGGCGGCCGAAATCCGCCAGGTCAACATCCTGCCTCGACTCAACAACCGAGCGGCGCATGGCGCGCGTCCGGGTGAACAGGTCGAAGAGCTTGTTGCCATCACCCCAGCGGATCGCGCGCTGCAGGAACGCCAGCTCTTCCGAGAACCGCGCCAGCATTTCGAGGATGGCGCCCTTGTTGTGCAGACGGACGTCGCGCCACATAGTCGGATCGGAGGCGGCCAGACGCCTGAAGTCGCGAAAACCGGAGGCGGAATATTTGATGACTTCCGTCTTAGTCAGCGATTCCAGATCGCCGGTGCCGACGATGTTGTAAGCGACGATGTGCGGCAAATGCTAGACGATGGCGAGCGTCATATCGTGATGCCTCGGGTCCATCGTGTCGATTGTTGGCGCCGCAGCGGCGCCAGAATTCCGACAGCCGTTCCAAGGCGACCGGATCGGTGTCCGACAGCGGCGTGAAGATGCACCAGCGATTGTCGAACAGGTCGGCAAAACCCGGCATCGGGACCGGATTTTTCCGTCCCCGCCAGCGGATGGCCGGGGATGAAATGGACGCCATCGGGCACATGCGGCTGCATCTGTGCAATGACGGAGGTCTTGGTCGAGCCGACATCGGTGAGGATCGCACCCCTCTTCAGCGCCGGTGCGATTTCTTGGGCCACGGCACCGGAGGACCCGACCGGCACCGAGACGATGACCAGGTCGGCATCGCGCATCGCCTCCTTCGCATTTGTCGTGTAGCCATCGCCGAGCTTCAACTCCTCGGCGCGCTTCAGAGTTTCGGCGCTGCGTGTCGCAATGTCGATATGGCCGGCCAGGCCTTCGCGGCGGATGACTCGCGCGAGCGACGAGCCGATCAGGCCGATGCCGACCAAGGCGATCTTTTCAAATATGATTTTCGACATGACTATTTTTTTATCAATCAGTGCGGCAAGTACAGCGTCTTCGGTTCCGACTACCCGCAGCGCGTTGGACGACAGTAGCCCGCAACGCGCCGCTTAGTATAGCCGCGGAGATGAGCGCCGACGCTTTACCTTGCCCAGCTCACAAAGGCCTAAAAACTCCCACTCTCCTGCTCTCGATCGCACCAACGTTCTGCGCGATCCGTTCTTGGCTGGGGCAATTTCGCTGGTGACGGAGATGCAGAGGCGGATCATTGTCAGTGTTCGCCCAGGGTCGGAAATGGCGAGATCGACCAACTAATTAAGTCGACGGCATACTGAAGTATTGCGGCAGTCCGAGCTTGGCTTGGTGAAGCGGCGATGACATGTCCCATTCGGTCTCGGTAATCGCCTTTCCTCACAATCGGCGTCGTGGGTTCAACATACAAGTCGACCTCGATGACACTTGGTACCGCAGCTGCATGAGCCACCAGCAATCCCATCCAGAGTGCCATCGCGATCAGTGGCCAGGAACCGCACGCCCGCCGCTTGTGAATGCGTTCTCCGCAAATCCCATTCCTCGCCGATGACAAGCTTGACATGTTCGGTCACGAGATCGATGCCGTAACTCCGATGAACCAGTCGAGGGTTGGCCCCACCCGCAAGACGCGGATTGACTTCAATCACTATTGGGCCACGCTCCGTCCACTTTAGCTCAACGACCGAGGGCCCCCAGCCAAGATTGAGAGCTAGTATACAGCTGAGTGAAACATGGGCGGTGCATTTATATTCCTCAAATCAGTCAGCGAAGCCGGGTGAGTGTACCCATGAGACGAAATGCGGTGGGGGGCCGCCTTCAACAGCACAGATCCCAATGGCTTGAGTCCCCATTATATCGGCGCTAAAGTGTGGTCCTTGTGCGAATTCTTCGACCAGGATCCGCGGCAAATGGGTTGTATGTTCGGCCAGCTCATTGGTGTTGCGGCACAATCGGACCCCGATGCTGCCGTGGCCTACGATTGGCTTGAGAACCACGGGAAGGCCGATCTCCGCGACAGCCCTTTCTACCTCCTTCGCATTCGTTGCCAGGCGATAAAGGTATTGCAACGCCGGCCCGCTCAAGGAGCTGACGTTGAACAAATTTGTCGCAACATCGCTCGATCGATGTGGGGTTCGGTCCCGGCAGATCGAAATACCGGCAAAGCTTGCCAACGGTTGCATAAACCAGCTCGTCAGCGCTCGTGATGCCAGCCCCGGCAAGATATTCGTGTCGATCGGGATCGGCCGCTAGTGTAATTGGGAAAAGCCCAAGACGTTGGGCTGCTTTCGCGTAGAGAAGGCCGTTGCTCCTTGTGCCTTCAACCAGGATGAGCGCTCTTTTTGACATTGTCTTTGACCTCCTTTCTAGCAGGATGTTGAAAAAAGGCGCTCGCCCTTGGGCCGCGGTCGTGATTCATTTCTCTGAAGGGATTCGGAGGATGAATCGTGCGGGGCAGCGATAGTCGGACTGGCGGGCTGTTCAGCTACGTGGATCTTGAGGCGCGGGTTCGGCGAAACCATCGCTCCGCGCGATCCTGGGGATCGTGAACGAGGCGCTGTCGGCGCTGGCGGAGGATTTCGCGGCGCTGTATTCGCCAATCGGGCGACCCTCGATCCCGCCGGAGAAGCTCTTGAGGGCGATGCTTTTGCAGGCATTCTACTCGATCCGCTGGAACGGCTGCTGATGGAGCGGCTGGAATATGATCTCCTGTTTCGCTGGTTTGTCGGGATCGGCGTCGACGATCCGGCCTGGGACCATTCGGTGTTCTCGAAGAACCGGGACCGGCTGCTTGAGGGTAACATTGCGGCTAAGTTCCTTGCTGCGGTTGGCCCATCCAAGGGTGAAGAGACTTCTTTCGAGCGATCACTTCTCGGTCGACGGTACCCTGATCCAGGCGTGGGCTTCGATGAAGAGCGTCAAGCTGAAAGGTGGGGCGGGTGAGCCACCTGCCGACGGCGGGCGCAATGTTGAAGCGGATTTCCACGGGCAGAAACGGTCCAACGAGACGCATGCTTCAACCACCGATCCCGACGCCAGGCTCTACCGCAAGGGACGCGGCAAGGAAGCAAAGCTCTGCTTCATGGGGCATGGGCTGATGGAGAACCGCCACGGCCTTTTGGTCGACGCCTGCCTGACATTCGCCGACGGCCATGCTGAGCGGGTGGCGGCACTGCAGATGATTGAGCCGCATGCCGACCGGCCGCAGGCGATCACGCTCGGTGCCGATAAGGCCTATGATGCGGAAGACTTCGTCAATGAACTGCGCTCGATGAAGGTGACGCCGCACGTGGCGCAGAACAAGCGGGCGCAGTTCGGCGATCGACGGCCGCACGACACGGCACGCCGGCTATGGTGTCAGCCAGCGCATCGAAGAGGCATTCGGCTGGATCAAGACGGTCGCCGGGCAGGACAAGACAAAGTTCCGGGGGCGCGACCGCGTCGGGTGGGCCTTCACCTTCGCTGCCGCCGCGTACAATCTGGTGCGGCTTCCGAAGCTGCTGACGGTGCCGGCATTCCGGCAGGCTGCCAACTGATCGGCCGCTGGCGCATCGTCGAGGCTGATATATGGGATCGCGGCTATCTCGATCTCGGCGGACCAGCCACGATCACCATCGAAGCCGACAACCACGGCGAGATCGCCTTCGGCGCTCTGCAGGCCGGTCTCGACCTCGGCTACGGCCCTTCAACGGTCTTCTTTACATGGATCGGCTTCGACGAGATGGACGAGGTCACCGGCGACGGCTCCGCGGAATTGCTCGACGACGGTTCGATCGAGATCACATTCGCCTATCACAACGGCGACGAGGCAATCCTCAAAGCCAAATGCGATCCTTCTTCAACAGCCTGCTAGTGCTGCGCGCCCGGTCGAAATCCGGTCAATCGCCGCGGCGTCCGAGGTCAGGTCCACCACAGCACAAGATCCGGACGCGCAAACCCGAAAAAGCTGTTCAGCACGAGGCGACGCTTTCCGTTACCTGATTGACCGGTGACCCCGTGAACGAAACCGCCATCGATCAGGGCGATATCCCCCGCCTTGAGCTGAAATTCGCGACAAGGAAGGCCATCGAGATAAGCTGCTGAATAGGGATAGCCAGTGGTCTCCACACCCTGCGCTATTCGGTCCGCAACTGTCGGCTTATGGCTCCAGAGCCTCAGATTGCCGCCTTCCTCGGGCATGCTGGGATAGAAGTTGAGTGCTGCGACAGTGTTGTGCGCCACCGAAGAAAGCTCGTAATCATTGCCAGCACGCAAGACTTGAGCGACATCGTCGTGAGGATCCAACGAAAATGTGCCGCTGCCGGTCCAGCTGATAGCACGACAAACATTGGCCTGACCGTGTTCTGAACGGGCCAGTCGCAATTCAATGCCCTGGTTGTGAAGCTCGCGCTTCAACGCGCCGAATATTGCTCGGACCGGGTCCACCAAATTCTTAAACAGGGCCTCCACGTACGGTCGCGCATTTTCGGCCTCTGCGAAATACGTGGCTGCGTCCTTTCTGTAGTGCGATGCGCCGACATATTGTCCGGGCACTCCATCTTTGCGCTCCTTGAGACCGGTGCTGCCACTGAAGTTGGCAGTGATCTCCTCGGCGACCTCAGTGCTGAAAGCTTGCTTCATGTACAGAGCGGTGGTCTCGCCTGTCATGACTGAGATGATGTCAGCAGTGCTGATCGAGCCGGTGCGTTCTCTGACAGAAACTGGGGAGATGGCCGGCGCTTGAGATATCTGACTAGACATTGTCTTGCTCCTGTAGTGCGTGATCAAGGACGGCGATGCCATGATCGAGCTCGTCATCGGTGATGGTTATCGGCGGGAGAACTTTGATAACGTCGCGATCTGGCCCTGAGGATTCGATAAGCAGGCCGTTTTCGAACGCGATATCGTGTACACGGCTCACAGCGGCCGATGAACTGCACTTGAGGCCGGCCATCAGACCGCGGCCGCGCTTCTGTTCAATGCACTTGGGAAACTTGGCGACGAGGCGGTCAAGGTGCGCTTGCAGCTTGACCGCTGTCCGCTCGACGCCAGCAGTAAACCGGATGTCGGACCACATTTTGCACATGGCCCCTGCCGTCACGAAGGCGAAATTGTTGCCTCTGAAGGTCCCGCTATGTTCTCCGGGTTTCCATATGTCCAAGTCGGGTCGAATGAGAACAATGGACAACGGACTACCTGAACCGCTTAGGGATTTGGAAAGACACACTATATCCGGTTCGATTTTTGCGAACTCGAACGAGAAGAAATCACCGGTCCGACCCGATCCTGCCTGAATGTCGTCAACGATGAAAACAACGCCGTGCTTGCGGCAGATGCGCTGAATTTCTGTGAGCCAAGCTGCGGATGCGGTGTTCATGCCGCCTTCTGCTTGGATAGGCTCCAAAATGATTGCGGCAGGTTTTTCTATGCCGCTTCCCGGATCGCTCAAAACGCAGTCGATGTAACTCGCAGAATCGAAAGCCTGGTTTGCATAGCCGTCATAAGGCACACGGATCACATCGTGGCGTGCGACGCCTCCCAGCTCTCTCGTAGACGCCGAGCCCGACACCGCTAGGGAGCCAAGCGACATGCCATGGTATGAGTTTGTGAAGGCCATGACACTTGAGCGACCGGTATATTTTCGCGCCAGGGCCAGTGCCGCTTCGTTGGCGTTTGTGCCGGTCGGCCCAGGAAACTGTATCTTGTACGAAAGCCCTCTGGGCTTCAGGATCGATTCGACAAGCGCTTCAATGAAGTCACGCTTTGCCGCCGTATACATGTCAAGCGACAGAAGAATGTTATCACCGATCATATATTCTATTGCTGGGGCAATGATAGTGGGGTTGTTATGTCCGTAGTTAAGTGCGCCAGACCCCACAATGAAGTCGATATGAGGCTTACCGGACTCATCCCAGATTGTCGCCCCGAGAGCTTTCGTAAATACTGTCGGAAACGACCGGCAATAACGACGAACGTTAGATTCATACGTGGCGAAAGCGTCGGTATTCATGATGAGTCCCTGATCTAGCCGAGCGTAATGAGAGAGTGGGTTGACGCGATCTTGTCTAAGGTTTTCGGCTGAACGCCGAAACTACGGCATTTGGTAGTTGACGCATTTGCCGTGCGAGAACTCCCTCAAGTCGGCTCTGGTATCGAGGCGGACCTCCACATGAGCTGGCCCTGCCGGTTGACGCCGACGCTGATAAATCAGGGAATTCACGGCCCAATGCCTGGGAACGAACCTGCTGGTATTATGTCGTGGCGATGGTCTTGCAGCATCAAGCCGGTGGCGCCTTACTGAAGATGCGCTTTGCTATCCCGGAAGGGGCAGGCATAGCGGTTTTGCGGGCCGTTGACCTGATGCTGACAGAGGAGTGGCGACCATGATCTGTGCCCACGCAAACGCCCCCACGGCAGAGCAGACGCCCGAACAGAAAACGCAATTAGCGGTGGCTAGGACGACCAAACAGGCCCGGGCCGACTGCTTCGGCACGGAACTGATCGAGAGTCTGCGCCAGGCAGTGCGTGAAAACATGCCTAGAGCACGTCCCGTGATCGATGAATCGATTGTGATGTGACGACGAGCTTCTCCGGTGATTCAACATCCACCTTGA
>NZ_JBVVPX010000060.1:0-19619 GCF_055811375.1 Mesorhizobium sp. WSM4848 | reverse complement strand
CAAGATGAGGAGCGTGACGCCCGGCTTCTTGAGCTCGACGGCAAGATGGGCACAGTTCGGCTCTGTGCGCCGCCGCGTGCCCTGTTTGACGCCATTGCGAGCGAAGAGTTTGTTCTCAAGCGCGTCATCGGTCAGTTCGCCTGGCAGGGGCCCGCTCAACCCGATTGCCGCTGCGCGCTGCAGATTATCCTGCACCGTACTGCGTGCTATTCCCAGCACGACCGCAATCTCGCGGGAGCTGGTCCCGCTTCCGGCAAGCCGAAGCATTTGTCTCAACTGTCTCATGGTCAGCCTTCTCTTTGCCGGCATCAAAATGTCCCCGTTCATCGCGAGGTAATCGATGCCAAAGTTGCTGACCCAGGAGGCAATCTTCAGTGCCGAAAACCGGCCGGTCTTTGGTTGGAATGGTGGCCGGCTCCATACCGGAATGCTGGCCGGTGTTTGATCGGAATGGCGGCCGGCTTCACGTCGGAATCCGCAGAGAAGCGAGTGACCCGCAGGGCGACATGGTCCGGAAAAGTATCAGGAGGAGCTTGACCTCAACGACCCCAATTCAGAGAAACCTGTTAGCGGAAGCAAGCAGCGGCGCTTAAATCCCTGTTCTCGATTTTCTTCTAAATGGGATCTGCTCCGCTCGACGCGGTTTCATTGCTCTGTCTTTGCCCATCGGGATGAAATGATCTTGCCTACGCGGTCTCGACTTTTGAAGCCTTCCTCGATCGCTGGGCCGAGTTAATTTCAGATGAGGCGAGATGAAAACTAAACATGCCGTGCGCCGCTGTGCCCTGAGGCAGCATCCTTTGGCCATGCCGCGATTATGTCTTTCGCAGCCATGATAGTATGGCGCGAAATGGAAGCCTTGGCGTCCGGTCCATCCCGCTCTTCTAGCCGTTCGATTATACGGTCATGTTCATCGTGATAGCGGCCGAGACTCGGATGGCCATTAAGGGCCCCAAAATAGGGCCTATCTGCAACCAAAGCATTTGCATGCAGGGGAGCAGCTTCTCGGATCCAGCCGCCTCATCTATTGTAAAATGGAATGCTCGATTAGCGTCGAGCATCTCGCTGAAATCCGACTTGCCTGCACATTCGATCTCCCGGCGCAGCAACTTCCGCAGGAGGTTTACAAGCTTTGCCGTTGCATTTTCGGCTGCCCATTCTGTGGCCAGTCCTTCGATCCCCAGTCGCACTCGACAAAGATCTCGTACCGTCTCCAGAGAAAATTCTGGCACCTGTACAGCCCGGTTCGGCAACGAGATAAATGCTCTAGCGCGACTAGGCGACGAATTGCGCGGCGACCCCCGGATGATGACCTGGAATGAACCGTCCTGCCATCACGGCATTCGACAAAGATGCGTAGACCCTATCGTGCATGAGGGCTGGTTCGATCGGCTGCATAATTCGGTCTGGCTTGGGCCTTGGGAGATTCAGTCATGATGCACACTTCTTTCGCTTGATCAAGGATCAGTTAAAGGGAATTTTCAACGCGTTCATATACAGACAACGTGACATCGCCTTCCCAATTACATCTGCATATCTGTTTAAACAGTATAAAATCAATATACATGAAAACGCTACAAACCAAAGCCAAGAAGATGGGGCACGGCAGGCAGGTGCGCCGAATCGTTAGTTTGTCGCCCTGTCCGGCAGAATCTCACCAGCAAACAGTCGTCGCGGGTTGTCCTCCAGGATCGAGACGATGTCCCCGTGACTGACGCCGCGAGCGTGCAGCATCGGGATAAAATTGGTGAACATGTACGTGTGGGCCTCGTAGAGGCCCTGCGACTTCAGGTATTCCATCTCGGCGATCTCATCGGCGGTGAGCTGGTTTGCCTAGTCTGCCGCAGAGGCGGTCCATACTCATGATGATCTGCGCACGAAAGCCGTCGCGCACGAACTTCGCCAAATCGTCGGCACGGACGTTGTCAGGCCGATGGGACATCCCGATCTGATCGAACCGATGTAAGACCCAGCCTCTATGATGCGGCGATGGTAGGCGGAATCTGGGTTACAGCAGCTATGGTCGATCAGGAGCGATGGGCGGCAACCCCTCCGGCCGTGAACAGCTGCTGCTGTTCAGGGCCTGCGTAGCCTTCCTCGGTGTGGGTGATGATCGGTACTCCGGTCACCTTCTGCGCGATGCAAGCGGCGGCGAGGAACTTCTTCTCATGCTCGGTGACAACGGGTGCGCCCGTCGACACCTTGATGGCGCCAGCCTTCACACCCGTATCGGCGATGCCGTAGGTGATCTCGCGGACGTAAAGCTCGGCGATCTCATCGGCGGTGCGGGCGCGCCAGTAAATCGGTAGCCCCTTTTCCTCGTGGTAAAATCCCGTGGTGCTGACTATGTGGATGCCGGATTTTTCAGAAACCTCCTTCATCATCATGACGTCGCGACCGAGTTCGATCGGACAGGAGTCGACGAAGGTGCGCACGCCATGCTCGCGTCAATCCTTTGCCGGATGCGGTCACCGCACTCGGCAAAATCGCCGGATGGTTCGAGGACTACAACGAAACATCCTCATTCAGGGCTCACAATGCGCTCCCCAAGGGAGTTCATCCGAGCACAAACTCAATAGCCGACTGTCCGGTCAAATAGGGGCAACTCCATCGGAAACGGGCGTCGATAGAAAGGGATCGAAGGATCGACGGCATTGATAACGCCGCTCCGGCGGCCAGGCTTGCCTTGATCAAGTCGCGTCTAGTATTGGTCATCTTCTGTTCCTCCTCTTTTGGCTGGTGCTTCCGGCATTACGAATGCGCTGATCACAATCGGAAGTCCGGGAGTTCTACTCGAAAGCCTGCCCGCCATCGGGTTGCTTCAATCGCGGTCCTCACAGGCCCTCAGCGGGCCTCTTCCCGAAGCTGGCGCTGTGGCCAGGAACCGTTCGAACACGTAGGCTATCTTGTCGATATCGGCATCAGACATTGCCGTAGATAGCGAGGCCGAAGTGTCGGCATTAAAAAGGATACCCTCACTGCGGAAGAAACGGCTTATTGCTTTCAACGCGCCTGCCTCATCAGTCGACGGGTAGGCTTCGCGATAGTCGCGCGGAAGCGTTTGTTTGGGGTGGATGCGAAAGAGCGACGCTGCGCCGCTGATGACATAGGGAGCCTGATGGCGGCTGATGGCGGCGGCGAGTGCAGTGCGGAGCCGATTCCCCATTTCGTCCAGGCGGGCGAATGCTACTTCGGTCATTGCTTCCATACTGACGCGACCGGCGACCATTGAGATAGGATTTGCCGAGAAGGTGCCAGCCTGCGCCACTTTGGCCCGTCCGGCCGATCCGTCGAAGACACCCATCACGCGGCGCGATCCGCCAATAGCACCGATCGGGAATCCTCCACCGATGATCTTGCCGGCGGCGATCAGATCGGGCTCGATCCCGTAACGTGCGGAGGCGCCACGATAGCCTTGGCGAAGATTGAGCACTTCGTCGCAAACCACGAGAATGCCATGTTGGCGCGCGGTTTCGACGACAGTGGCGATGAAGCCGGGATCAGGCGGGAGAAGGCCACCGCCGCTCGGCATTGGATCGAGCAGGATACAGGCTAGGCGATCGGCGGCAGCTGTGATCCTGCGGCGCGCACCGTCGGCATCATTGAATCGAAGAATGACGACCTCATCAGCAACGGATGCCGGTGTGCCTGCATAGGCCGGCACGGCGAGAGGCGCATCCGGCGATCCCCATGTTGCGGGCGTACCTCCCTGATCCGCCTCGGCCCAGTCATAAGAGCCGTGATAGGCGCCTTCTGTTTTGGCAATGCCCGGGCGTCCGGTGAATGCGCGCGCCGCCTTGATGGCGAACATCACCGCCTCGGTGCCGGTGTTGACGAAGCGGATTTGTTCAACCGCCGGAATGCGGTCAACCAGCAGTTCTGCCAAGTCGATCTCATGAGCGGTGGGATTGGAAAAGCAGGTACCGTCGCGAAGGAGACGCGCCACCGCATCAAGCGCCGGAAGAAAACCATGCCCATGGATCAGCGTAGTGAAATTGTTGCTGAGGTCCAGAAAACGTTGTCCGTCAACATCAATCAGATATGCGCCGTCGCCCTTCAGAATATAGCGCGGCGTCGGATCGCGTTCAACACTAGCGCGGGTAATGCCACCCGGAAAAACCGCTCGGCCTCGGGCAAACAATTTGTTCGATTGTGGGCCAAGCAATGCAACGTTGGGTGCGGTCTCGAATTTTTTTGGCATTTCAGATCTCCTGACGGTGTCGCTTTTCTTGTGTCGCAAAGCAATCGAGACGGTTTAGCTGGTCAGTCGATCGACGCCACTTCCTCCTCACTCGACCGATGACGTCACGCCTGCCCGCCCTAAAATTGAATGCATTTCAATGTTCTTCGGATGCCGACTTCTGATCAAACCTCGGACGCGACGGGCAATACCACCGTAGCGCATTTAGAACTGACTGTGATTCCCAACCTCGGGGCCACCTGCTGCGCCACTCCATCGACTTTGTGTCCTGGAAAGACCGCAAGAGCGTCGCCAGCGCACTCAAAAAGATCTACCGCGCCGATGCCGAGCCGATGCCGCCGAAAAGTGGAGGATGGGCGCAGATGCCCCACAGTGGGTCAAAGAGAAGTTATCGAAGCATCACAAGGCTCTCCCTCAGCCCCGAAGGAGATTAGGGTTTAGGTCAGCTCGAAAATGGTGTAATCGACCACTCGATTGTGTCGACGGCACGCTGAAGTATCGCCGCTGTCTGAGCAAGGTTGGATGAAACGGCCACGACATATCCCATACAGTCTCGGGAATCACCTTTCCTGACGATCGGCGTCTTGGGTTCAACATAGCACTTGACCTCGGCGACACCTGGTACCGCGGCGGCCAGCCTGCCGTTGTCGATCCAATCGAGGGTGCCATCGCGATCAGGAAGTAGGTTCCGCCAGGCCGCAACCTGCGAATGCGTTTTGCGCAAATTCCATTCATCACCAATAACAAGCTTGATATGCTCGGTAATGAGATCAACACCGCAAGCCAGCTGAATGTGTTGAGGAAGGCCACCAAGGCGCGGATTGACTTCAATGACGACTGGACCAACCTTCGTCCACCGGAGTTCAATACACGTTGGCCCCCAGCCAAGGCTGAGAGCGCGCAAACAGCTCATCGAGACATCGGCCATGCGTTTCTGTTGGTCATCAGTAAGCGGTGCTGGAAAGATGCCCTGACGAAAGACAAAATGGGGTAGACGGTCGAAGTCAACGGCTTCAATCCCAATGACACCACTTCCCATTATATGGGCGATATAATGGGAGCCTTGTGCGAATTCTTCCACGAGTATTCTCGGCGAAGACCGCCATCTGTGTTCCCCGTCCAACAGAAAGGCCGTATGTTCGGCTAACTCATCGACGTTGCCGCACAATCGAACACCGCGGCTGCCGCTGCCTACAGCTGGCTTAACAATCACCGGCAATCCGATCTCAACGGCAGAACATTGCACGTCTGTTGCATTCGCTGCCACGCGAAAAGCAGGTACTGGAACGCCGGCCTGCGCGAGAAGCTGACGTTGAGTGAATTTGTCGCAGCATCGTTCAATGGATACGGGGTCCGGTCCCGGTAGATCGAAATGGCGGCAGAGCTTGCCAACTGTCGCATAGAACGAGTCCCCGACGGACGTAATGCCAGCAATGTCATAGGTTGCACGTAGCAGGGAACATGCGCGGATCAGCGCATCAAGATCATCTGTATCGACGCCGATTGCCTCAATTCCTTCCGCCGCAAGATAGTCGTATTGATCTGGATCAGCGGACAGCGTGATTGGATGAAGGCCAAGACGCAGGGCCGCTTGGACGTATAACGGACCATTAGACCTTGAACCTTCAACCAGTATGAGCGCTCTTCTTGCCATGGCCGCTGACTCCGACGTTGGGGGTTGTAGGGGGGCCGAGCCGTACAATGGCAAAAACTTTTCAGCCGTGCCGATCTCGAGCTTTGTAGTGAATAGTGAATAGCATCGTCAGCGATTTGCGGTCGCAAAGATTCTGTAACTTTACTTGAAGGAATTGTTGCAACCGGTTTAATTGCCGGGGCGCGGAGCGTCTCGATGAATTTTCTGAGGGTTGTGAGATTCAGCGCCGGTCCGACCGGTCAGTGATCGTCACCGGTCAATGGTGCGCCGTGGCGTGAGCGTCGCGCAGGAATGAGTCGCCGATGAAGAGGCCACCCTCCCCTCTTGCGAAACCAATCAACAATCAAGCACAAGCTGAAACATGTCCAAACACAGCGCCCAAACCGTTCAAAAGGAGTCTTCCGGAGGAAGGGCGTTCTAGATGCCGTAATGGGCCGGCGCCCCTCTCATAGCCAGGAAGGCGGCTGTCCCTCAGAGTGATGATGTTGAACGGGGTCCGATTGTGTCGGCCCCAAGACGCCCTGTGCAGCCATCAGCCCAAATTCGGCAAAGATGGCCCCGTATCGCATTGATGGTTTGGGTCCGCTGGCGCACCACAAGATCGCGGACGCGAAACACAATGGCTGCGGCTTGTTGCTCTTCGCTCTTCCCTGCTCGTTCCCGCAGGTAAGGGAACCACGTTCGAGAAAACGTTCGGCGCCTTCTTATCGATCACGAGGAACTTGCTCTTATCGTGCCGACGATGTTGGACGCATGGCGCGGCATTCGCATCCGTGCCGCCGAGCTTGGGGGCAAGCTCGTCGCAGATGCACGTCAGAGTCAGGCATGCCGCATACTCATGTCGATCCCTCATCGGCGCGCCTGGATAGGTCTGACGACACGCCGCTACCAATCCGGAGAAGTCGATTATGACGGCCATATATCCCGAGGCGGCGACCGCCGTTTGCGAGGGCTTCTCTACGAAGGACGCGATTGGGCCGCAGGCGCGAGCCTGCTCTACCTGCCGCCCTACAGGCCCGACTTCAATCCCATTGAGAACGCCTTCGCCAAACTCAAGGCGCTGCTGCGAGCAAAGGCCGAGAGAACCATCAAGGCTCGGTCGGCGCGGTCGTCGACCTCTTCACCCCCAGCCGAATGTGCCAACTACTTCAAAGCCGCAGGATATGAACCGGATTAAACAGGACATGCTTTAGACTTAGAGGGGACCTGTGCGCGGATCTTTTCGGCTTCCAGGGTAAGGGGCGGAAAGATATCGGCGCCAACGTCGTCGGCTGTGGCTTGTGACGCTCTCCGGTGAGCGACAGTGGTGTTTTTGCCGGCTACCCGGCCATAGCGATGATCTTCAAACTGCGTTTCATATTGTAGGCGATGGCGGTGAGGCGGATTTGAACGCCGGCCTTGGCGAGCCCTCGCCATCGCGTGCGGGAAAGCCCATAGCTTCGCTTCCAGGTTCCAAAGATCTTCTCGATCCGGCCACGAATGCGATGGATCGGTTGGTTCCAGGCCTCAAGGCGCGCCAGTGTTTCGGCTTCGTCGCGCCCCCACATGCCGGTGGCGACAATACGAGGGATCCCGCCCTTGGCGCGCATGGCGTCCCCGAAATGGTCGCCGCGATAGGCGCTGTCGGCAAATACCTCGCCCGGATCGTCCGGCAAGGCATCGGGACCGGCCTTGCCGTCATTGATGTTGGCGGGCGTGACGGCGATCTCCTCGACCAGGGCCGTATCGGCGTCGGCACCGACATGCGCTTTGAAGCCATGAACCGCTGGTCGGCCCTTATGCTTGACCCAATGGCCCTCTTCATCATTCTCACTGGCCGAGGCGATGATCGTCGCATCGACAAGCGTGCCGGTCTTCACCTGCTTTGGCCTTGATGCGGGTGATCTCGTCGAACAGGGTCTTGTCCAGACCACGGGCCACAAGGGCCTTTCGAAAACGCACGAAAGCCGTTCGCTCAGATGTCGGCTCTGAAGCCGAGAACCCGCAGAACCGTCGGAACGATCCTCTGTCGTCCAGCGCCTCGGTAAGCTTGACGTCGGACAAGTCGTACCAGATCGACAGCAGCATCGCCTTGAACAAGGCCATTGGCGGCCAGGCAGGCTCGCCCTTCGCAGAGCAGGAAATCACACCAAGGGCCTGATCGATCGGCACCCAGTCAACCAGTTTGGCAAGCGCATCCAAAGACGAATGCTGGCCGCGACCAACGGCGAAACCGAACTTTTCCTGACCAATGCGCCGACGTCCCATCGCATCCTCAATCCATTGTTCAGATTGAGGGAATCACAGATTAGCCCGCCAGTCCAGACACCCGCGCACAGGTCTCATGATGTACTGATGAAGCGTGTATGGCGTCTGAGGATTTGCTATGACGATGCGTTTTCGACGTCTGCGGCTTCGGGCGGTGACATCGGACGGCGTCTATGGCGCCGACATTCCGTTCGCTTCGGGGCTGACCGTACTGTGGGCCGACAATACCAAAGGCGTCAACCTGCATGCAAGTCACGCTGTACGCTTTGGGTCTGGAGCGGATGCTGAGCCCGCGAGGCGAGATTCCTTTGCCGCATGCGATGACGACGTATTTGAACACTGACGACGAAAAACGCATCGAGGTACTCGAATCAAGTGTCTCGCTGGAAATTGCAAACGGAGACGATCAGGTCATCACCGTCGACCGTGCAGTGAAGGCCAGCACGGACACGCGACTTATCACGGTTGATTTCGGACCGGCGCTATCAGATGGAAACGAGACGGCATAATTGGGGAATTTTACTTCGGCACCTTTGGGAAAATTTCACCCGGTATTGACAGTGACGACCGGTTATAAGGAGTTGTTCTCGGAACGAGAGTGAACGGGCGGCGACACGCTCTACTTGTCAGACCCAATCACGGCGTCCCCACGAGAGCGGGATGAAGGTATAGGTTGCCAAGCCTGCTCGTGTAAAAAAGCATGCGCTGATTGCGTCTGTACTGGCAGGTCAACGGCGGCCGTGGGCATGCTTTGGAAGGCGCAGCAAGACGGACACGCTGAAATCGTGTCCCGGGTGGATGTTCCAACGTCATCACAAGGGTCGGAAGCATGTATATTCGCGACCTAGCAAGCCGCGGCGACGGCATGTCGGAGGTTGAACAGCTCGACGCGGGGCTCGCCTGATGTCACCATGGCCTCTTACCGGGTTCGCCAGCCGAGAGCCGTCTGCACCGCCAAGGAAAGAACCGCCGAGCAGATCGAGGCCAGCGGCCTAGCCTAGAGCGGCTCTGCAGCAAGATCCAGAGCTACCACCAACAGGTGCTTACCGCAGCCGGGCGCCCGAATGACATCGATGCTGACGCTGCGCCAAGTCGGCTCCCGCCGGGACAACCTATCGGACGGAGCTTTCCGCCGAAGAAAGCGGCCGCGACGTCCTGCACCACGACCAAAGCCCTGCCCAGCGAACATTTAGGCTACCGCGTTTCCATGTTCGATGCGCGGCCATCGCGATGCGCTCCGCGACGCCCTTAGAGCAAGGAAATTCCTATACCCGCCAACGATGAGCGCAGGGCCCGCCGTATCGCGCGGCGGATGCGGTCGCGCAGATGATCGTGCGGATCTGACCAGTCAGCCTGGACCCGCTGTTCGCCGATCAACGCTTCGGCAAGTTCCCCGTGCGAAGCCCCCGCAAGCGAACCGTCGAGCGCCTGAAGGACGAAGGGGACGCGGCCACGCGCTTCTACTTTGGCGGAACTGCCTGAGGCGTCCCGCAATGATCGTCAGAGTCGATAGAGAACTGCCTGAGAAAGCTAATCGGGGAAGCGAGCCGCACGTCGCCATGACGCTACATTCGTGCGCTTATCCCATCCGTTCCGAAGCATAGGAGCCTGGCGAAGCGGGGAAGACCACCGTCTTGTTACCATTGAGGAAGATACGGCGGTGGATGTGCGCATGGATCGCACGTGCGAGAACCTGGCTTTCGACGTCGCGCCCGAGCGATATATAGTCCGACGGGCTCTGGGCGTGGGTGACGCGCACCGTGTCCTGCTCGATGATCGGCCCCTCGTCGAGATCGGCAGTCACATAATGCGAGGTCGCTCCGATGAGCTTCACTCCACGTTCGAAGGCCTGTTTGTACGGGTTCGCTCCTTTGAAAGAGGGCAGGAAAGAGTGATGGATGTTGATGATGCGGCCAGACATCTTCTCGCACATCTCATCCGACAGCACTTGCATATAGCGAGCGAGTACAACCAGTTCTGCGCCGGTCCCCTCGACGATTCGCATCTGCTGCGTTTCGGCTTCGCGCTTATTATCCTTTGTCACTTTGCTGTAGTGGAACGGGATATCGTGGTTCACGACCAGCTTCTGATAGTCCAAATGGTTGGAGATCACCGCGACAATGTTGACGGGCAGCGCTCCGATGCGCCAGCGGTACAGAAGGTCGTTGAGGCAATGGCCGAAGCGCGAGACCATGATGATCACCTTGATCTTGCGGCTCTCGTCGTGGAAGGCAAAATCCATTCCGAACACCTCGGCAGTATCGGCAAACCCGTTGCGCAGCGTGTCAAGACAAATGCCCTCTTCGGAAATGAAGCTCACGCGCATGAAGAAGTTGCCGGTCTGTGCATCATCGAATTGCGAGCTGTCGGTGATATTGCAGCCACTCCCGGCGAGGTAGCCTGCAATGGCGGCGACGATCCCGCACTTTGACTTGCAGGTGACCGTGAGGCAGTATTTTTCCATATCGCTTTTCTCGGGTGTGCAGAACAGATTCTTTCGACGCCTCAGGTAGGATGCCGGGCGTGGACAGGGCTCATAAGGTCAACCCCGGTACCCCGTAGCCACGGCAGCGGGCGGCGACTGTATGGGCGAGCTGCGCCGCGAACGCTATCCGTCGATGATCTGACCGGTCACGCCACCTTCTCCTTCAGCCGTTTCGCCGCCGTTTCCAGCGTGTGCCAGAGCGAACCGGCGGACGAGCGCGCGCCCAGCAAGGCGACATGCGCGTCGCTGCGGCGGATGATGAAACAGCTCATATGCTCAATGCCGGTACGTGTTGCGCGGCCCGGACCAAAATCCGCGAGATCGATGTTAACGAGCTTCGACAGCAGTGCCTCGAGAGGCGCTGTACGGGCCCGCGAGACAATCTCGAACGCGACCCAGGCATCGGTCTGCTCGATCGCCGCACAGTCGGGCGCGGTCCGCTTCAGATCGGCAGCGAAATTCTCCTCGGCGCGGCCCTCCGCCTCGATCATCCATTGATCCGGCCCCATCCAGAGGGCTGCCACCCCCTGCCCTGCGACCCAGCCGCCCGGCCCCGGAAGATGCAGCCCGAAGGGCGCGGGCTCTGTGGCATCACGGCGCAACGCCAGAGAGGCAAGCGCCAGATCAAAGTTCTCGCGAATCTCCAACGCCCCGAACGACATCAGGCGGGGTAGCCCGACGCCCAGCGCCGTGTTGGTTCTCAGGTCAGTCACGCAGACGTGCTCCTTCAGGATCGACGAATTGCGCCGGCATGACGCGCAGGAGCTCACTTTCGCCCTCGAGCAGGTTCGCGGCGACGATCACCTCGCCTATCCGCTGATCGCCGTTTTCCAGAAACCCGAGCCCGATCATTGACCCGATAAGGGGGCTGTAGCAGGCCGAGGTGATCCAGCCCTGATCGGTATCGAGATTTTGTGTTGCCCTCTCGGCGAAGAGATGCGCGCCGCTGACCACCTTGCCAGCACGCCCGACGGGCTGGAGTCCCACCAGGCGGCGCATGTCGCCCGTCAGGCCTTCACGCCGGGACATGATCGCGCCGATGGAGTCCTTCTGCTGCGACACCATCTTGCCGAGCCCAAGCATCGCCGCTGTGGTCTGGCCGTTCAGTTCGGCCCCACCGATGTGGCCCTTTTCGATTCGCAGCACTGATAGCGCTTCGACCCCGTAGGGCGTCGCTCCCAGATCGGCACCCAACTCCATTAGGCGTCCCATCAGCGCATGGCCATAGCGGGTTGGTACCGCAATTTCGAAGGCAAGTTCGCCCGAGAAGGAGATGCGGAAGAGCCTCGCGCGCAGGCCGCCGCAAACGGTCAGCTCTGCGCAGGCCATGAAGGGGAAGGCCTCGTTCGACAGATCGAACCCGTCCACGATGCTGCCGAGCAGGGCGCGCGATCTCGGGCCCGCGACGGCGATTTGCGCCCAGGCGTCAGTCGTGGAGATGATCTGCACATCGAGGTCCGGCCACAGGCATTGCCGGGCGAACTCCATGTTGCGGTAGACCAGCCCGGCGTTGGCGGTGGTCGTAGTGACCACATAGTGATCCTCGGCCAGCCGGGCGCAGGTACCGTCATCATAGGCAAAGCCGTCTTCGCGCAGCATCAGCCCGTAGCGCACACGACCGACCTTCAGCGTGGTCATTACGTTGCTGTAGAGCCTATCGAGAAATTCCCCCGCATCGGCGCCCTGCACATCGACTTTGCCGAGTGTCGAGACGTCGCAGAGGCCCACCGCGCTGCGCACAGCCTTGGTCTCGCGATCCACGCTCTGGCGCCGATGCGATTCCCCCTGACGGGGGAAATATTCGGCTCGCATCCACTGACCGGACTCAACGAATACTGCACCTTGCGCTTGGGCCCAACCATGAGTCGGCGTCAGGCGCCGCGGGCGGAAATGTGGCCCTATATCGCCGCCGCCCAGGACCGAGAGCGTCACTGACGTGTAAGGTGGTCGGAAAATCGTTGTTCCAGTTTCTGGGATCGACTTCCCGGTCAGCTCCGCCATAACGGCAAGCCCGATCAGGTTTGCGGTTTTGCCTTGGTCCGTCGCCATGCCCAGAGTCGTGTAGCGTTTCAAATGCTCTACCGGCCGCAGGTTCTCGGCATGGGCGAGCTTGATGTCCTTCACTGTCACGTCATTCTGGAAATCGACCCAGGCACGCTTCTTGCTCGGCACTTGAAAAATCGGCGCGATCCCGTAGCCTGAACCCTCCGAGCGCGGTAGGATGGGCAGTGATCCCGGAAATCCGAGTTCGTCCAGCGCGCGTAGTGCTGCCTCCGCGCCCGAGCGAAGTGTCTTGGCTGTAGAAAAATGGCCCGCCGCCGCACCTGCCGGAATCAATCCCAAAGGTCCATCCTCCCCAGGCAGGAACGCCTGCAGCGGTTCATTCCAAACAGGCCGACCACGATGATGCGAAAAGAGATGAACATTCGGATTCCAACCGCCCGAAACACCTAGCGCGCCGCACTCGATCCATTCGCGGCGGCCGTTCGCGTGAATCTCGATCGCAGTAAGCCCGAGCCGCCCGCGAGAGCCGGTGACCACGCCACCTCTGATCACACGGTAATCGCCTGAAGCCCTTGCCTCGGGGCGCGCATCGATAACGGCCGCAACATGGACGCCCTTGGAGGCAAGATCGCGTGCCGTGCGATGGCCGTCGTTGTTATTGGTAAATACGGTGATCGTCTCGGTCGGACAGGCCGCCCAGCGATTGGCGTAAGCCCGCATGGCGCCGGCCAGCATGATTCCCGGACGGTCATTGTCGGCAAAGGCAATAGGCCGCTCCGTAGCGCCCGCCGCCAGTACCGCGCGTTTCGCCGTGATACGCCAGAGTGTCTGGCGCACACGGTCGCCAGGCTCAGGAAGGTGATCCGAGACCCGTTCCACCGCACCGTAGACGCCGTGATCAAAAAACCCGAAAACAGTGGTGCGACGCATCACGCGAATATTCGGCAGGCTCTCGAATTCAGCCTCCAACGTTGAGATCCAGTCGGTGGCTTGCGCTCCGTCCAGCGTTTCCGTCTCGGCCAGGAGCCGCCCGCCCAAACGGAAATCCTCATCTGCCAGTATCACACGCGCACCGGAGCGCGCCGCCGTCAGTGCCGCCGCCAGTCCGGCCGCCCCCCCGCCTATGACCAAAAGGTCGCAATGGAGGAAGCCCTTGTCGTAGTTATCCGGGTCCGGTCGCATTGAGAGGCTCCCGAGACCCGCGGCCTTACGGATCGCGGGCTCGTAGAGCTTCTCCCAAAAGGCTTTCGGCCACATGAAGGTTTTGTAGTAGAATCCGGCTGGGAAGAACGGCGACAGCAGATCATTCACCGCCAGCGCATCGAAGCCGAGTGAAGGCCAGCGGTTCTGGCTTCGTGCCGTAAGCCCTTCAAACAGCTCCACGACCGTGGCACGCGTGTTTGGCTCCTGCCGTGCCCCTGCGCGCAGCTTGACCAGGGCATTCGGCTCCTCCGAGCCGGCCGAGAGTACCCCGCGCGGACGATGATATTTGAAGCTGCGACCCATTAGGCGCACGTCACTGGCCAGAAGCGCCGAGGCGAGTGTGTCGCCGGGATGGCCCTGGTACCGTTTGCCGTCGAAAGTAAGGTTCAGCGTTTGCGAGCGGTTGACTAGCCCGCCGGACAGTCGGGTCATTTTCCGCTCCTCTTCCGCGCAAGCGCGACATCACGTGCCAATTCCGCACCGAGGATTTCATGCGTGACAGTGTCGCGCGTGACCACCAGCCAAGACCGGTCGCCCTGCTCGTGGACCCACAGCTCGCGGTGCACGCCCGCCGGGTTGTCGCGCAGGAAGACGTAATCGCAAAAGGCGGCCTCGGCACCAGGCGCAGATGGATCCGGACGGTCGATGAGCCGCGCGTCTCCCAGATAGGTGAATTCCTGCGCAGCGCGCGGGCCTAAAAGTGGATGAGGAATCAGCATCGAACGGTCTCAATGCAGGTTAGGCTGCGCACCGGCGCCGCGCTCATCGATCACATAGCCGCGTGCAAACCGGTCGAATCGGTAGGCGCGCGCGGTTTCGTGAGGGGAGCCGGTGGCAAGAAGATGGGCGAAGGCATAACCGCTGGCTGGCGTCGCTTTGAAGCCGCCATAGCACCAGCCGCCGTTGAAAAAGAGACCTTCGATATGCGTGCGGTCGATGATCGGCGAGCCGTCCATCGACATGTCCACGACGCCGCCCCACATGCGCAGGAGCCGCGCCCGCCCAATCATCGGCATCAGCGCCATGCCGCTTTCGGCGACGTCCTCTATCGCCGGCAGGTTGCCGCGTTGCGCATAAGAATTGTAACCGTCGATGTCACCGCCGAACACAAGCCCGCCCTTGTCCGACTGGCTGATGTAGAAATGCCCTGCCCCGAAGGTGATCACACCCGGAATGGTGGGCTTGAGTCCCTCCGTGACGAAGGCCTGCAGGACATGGCTTTCGATCGGAAGCCGCATTTCGGCCTTAGCCATGACGCGGCCTGAGGACCCCGCTACCGCCACGCCGACTTTGTCAGCGGCGATATAGCCGCGCGAAGTCTCCACGCCACGCACTTTGCCGCGATCGACCCGGAAACCCGTCACCTCGCAATTCTGGATCAGGTCCACGCCTTGGCAGTCGGCGCCGCGAGCATAGCCCCAGGCCACGCCGTCGTGCCGCGCGGTGCCTGCACGCGGCTGCATCAGACCGCCTTTGATCGGGAACCGCGCGCTGTCGTAGTTCAGGAACGAAAAAATGGCGCGCAGTTCCTCTCGGCCTAACAGCCGAGCGCCCGCACCCGCCAGCATCATCGCATTGCCGCGGCGCCGGAAGACATCGCGTTGCGCATCCGTGTGAAAGAGGTTGATGATGCCTCGCTGGGAGACCATCGCGTTGAAGTTTAGCTCCTGCTCCAGTCCTTCCCAGAGCTTCATCGAGAACTCGTAGAAGGGCTCGTTGCCGGCAAGCAGGTAGTTCGACCGGATGATCGTCGTGTTTCGCCCGACGTTCCCGGATCCGAGCCAACCCTTCTCCAGCACGGCGATACGGGATCGCCCGAAGCTCCTGGCCAGGTAATAGGCCGTCGCCAAGCCGTGACCGCCCCCGCCGACGATCACGTAGTCGTAGGCAGGCTTTGGGTCGGGGTTACGCCAGAGCGGCCGCCACCCAGTATGCCCCTTGAGCGCTTCAGCAAAGACGCGGAAGCCAGAAAACCTCATAGCGAAAACTCCTTAGACTGCCGAGACTATGTCACGGCAACCGCAGTGAGGTGTTTTCAAAATTGACTTTTGTGTGCTTCTGTCGGACACGTCGTCCGGACGAGTGGACGAAAGGATTTCTCATGGGATGACTGACGGAGATCACGGCAGCCCACGGCGCTATGGGTTTCTGCTGATCCCAGGCTATGCCCTTATGTCCGCCGCCTCTGCGGTGGAACCGCTGCGCGCTGCCAACCTGCTCAGCGGGCGGCAGCTTTACGATCTCAGCTTCCTCTCGGCCCAGGGCGGGTGGATGCGTAGTTCCGTCTCGGGCGCGTTCGAGACAGTGCCTGTTTCAAAAGTAGTCAGCGATTTCGATATTCTCTTCGTCGTGGCCGGCGGCACCCCGCTGAGCTATCGGGACGACAGGATCCTGGCTTGGCTGCGCCGTCTCGCCCGGTCGGGAGTGCGCTTGGGCGGGATCTCAGGCGGAGCGGCCATCCTGGCTGCCGCCGGCGTAATGGCGTCACGCCGGTTCACGATCCACTGGCGACACATCGATGCGATGCGCGAAATCTATCCAGAGGCGCTCATCGAGCGGCGGCTCTTCGTCATTGATCGCGATCGCTTCACTTGCGCGGGTGGCATGGCCCCGCTGGACATGGCCCACGCGCTGATCGCCTCCGATCATGGTGTGGAACTGGCGCGCGCGGTGAGCGACTGGTTCATTCACACGGGCATCCGGCAGGCCGAGGCCCCGCAGCAGCTGGACCCGGTACGGAAGTACGATCTTCGCCATCCCGCGCTGGTCGCCATGGTCGAGCTGATGACGAGCCACATCGCCGACCCGCTGAAGCTGGACGATCTGGCCCATCTGAGCTGTATCGGGGCGCGGCAACTGGAGCGGCTGACAAATGAACAGCTGGGACAAAGCGTGATGCAGTTCTACCGGTGTGTGCGGTTGGAGAAGGCCGACGAGATTTTGCAACAGTCGAACCTCCCGCTCGTCGAGGTGGCGCTTGCCACGGGCTTTTCCAACCGCAGCCATTTCTCACGCGCCTTTCAGGTCCATTTCGGTGTCGGTCCCGCTAGCCGACGCAAACTGCGCCGCCACGGCGAAAATTAGGCGAAATTGCATCAATTGGCGCAGATGTCACGATCTGTCAGCCACCAACCCCGAATCGCAGATGTTTTTCCGACAGCGCCATGGCAGAAATCGACAAACCGGAAGCGGGCAGGCGAACCGGGGGGGCCGGTTTTCTCGCGCCCCCTCGTAGAGCCAGCTTTCCGCACGGACTGATCCTTGGCAAGCGGCAGGTAGACGAAGATAAGGAAATCCGCGCCTTCTCCGCCTTCGAGGCGTTGTCGGCGACCCAATGGCGCCCTCGATCATTTCCAACCGACCGAAATTGCCTCCGTTTGAGACGACCCCCGAGCAGTTCTTCCGTTGCTCACCAGGATGTTCCCTACGGTGGCGACCGCATCTGTCATTGCCGGAAGGCCGTTCCCGGTGAAGTTCTGCCAAACACCATTTCGTGAGCAAACGAGGCAATGCGCATTGGCAGGGTGGCGATCACACCAGCCTGACGGTGAGAAAGAACCGGCGGGGTCAGACGCGTTGGTCCGTCGAGCCTGAGACGGTGGAGTTGATCCGCGCCTGCGCACGAATGATGCCTGACAAGGCCATTGCCGGCATGCTCAACCGGATGGGAAAGCCGACAGGTCGATCGAATGGATGGACACAGTCGCGTGTGCGGGGCTTCCGCAATACACACGACATCGCGGTCTACAGGGATGGCGAATGGGCCGAGCGCGGCGAGGGTCACGTTGACTGAAGCCGCCAGCATACTCAATCTGAGCCCTGCGACGGTCCTTCGCCAGATTCGCGCCGGCATCATCCCTGCCCAGCAATATTGCATGGGCGCACCCTGGGTTATCAAACGAGGGAATATTGAAGATTCTGATCGAGCGGATCACGTCGTGCTCCAAGGAGCCGCCATCGTCAGATTCGGATCGGAAGACCCTTG
Organism: Mesorhizobium sp. WSM4848; assembly: GCF_055811375.1. Taxonomy (NCBI): domain Bacteria; kingdom Pseudomonadati; phylum Pseudomonadota; class Alphaproteobacteria; order Hyphomicrobiales; family Phyllobacteriaceae; genus Mesorhizobium; species Mesorhizobium sp. WSM4848. Next base: position 1,840 of record NZ_JBVVPX010000060.1, on the reverse strand, counting down.
TCTTTCAATAGCGAAGCGAGATGAGATAGGCATTATGACGTGGGACCAGGGGCTCTGGTTGCAGTCATCTCTCGTGTAGAAGTTTGCACTTGATCGGACAGTTGGCGTCTGAGAATGGTCGGTTTTGCCTGTCCGGTAGGATCAGGCAGCGATCATTCTCTCCTTCGCCAGCGGGGCCGTGTCAAGGAAGCTCTGCATCGGTGTCTTGCCGAAGCACCAGCGGGACTGATGTGGTGGGCGCTGCTCATTGTAACTTCTGACCCACTCCTCCAAATCGGCCTGCAGCTCCTCGATCGAGCCGTATATCTTCTTCCTGAAGGCGACCCGGTAGAACTCGTCCAGCACCGTCTTGTGGAAGCGTTCAACGATGCCATTGGTCTGCGGGTTCTTGGTCTTGGTGCGGGAATGATCCACGTCCTCGACCGCCAGATAGAGCTCGTACTCGTGGTGTTCGGAATTGCCGCAATATTCGGTGCCGCGGTCGGTCAGCACCCGGCTTAGCTTCACTTCATGGGCGTCGAAGAACGGCACCACGCGGTCGTTGAGGAGATCGGCGGCGGTGATCGGCGTCTTGCGGTTATAGAGCTTGGCGAAGGCGACCTTCGAATAGGTGTCGAGGAAGGTCTGCTGGTAGATGCGTCCGACCCCCTTCATGTTGCCGACGTGGAAGGTGTCCTGGCCGCCGCAATAGCCCGGGCATTCACGGTCGAACTCACCATGCGCCTCCTTGTCCAGCTTGGCCTTTTCCAGCGCCGCCAATTGGCTCTCGGTGAGCACGATACCGTCCTGGGCGACCTTGGCCTCCAGCGCCTTCAGCCGCTTCTTCATCGTCTCCAGATCGTGACGCTGCCACACCCCGCGGACGCCCGACGGCGAGACCGAGTGGCCGACCTTGCGCATTTCGTTGGCGATGGGGGTCTGCTCATAGGCGGGATATTCCAGCATCAGCTCGAGGATGATTGCCTCGACCTCGGGCGGCGTGCAGTTGGCCAACAGCGGCTTCCTGCGCGTCAGTTCCTGCAGCGCCAGTTCGCCGCCGGTCTCGTAAAGCTCCTTGAAGCGGTAGAAGCTGTCGCGCGAATAGCCGATCATCTTGCAGGCCGGGCTGAGATTGCCGAGCTGTTTGGCCAGCTCCAGCAGCCCCACCTTGGCGCGGATGATCTTTGGTCCTTGGTCATGTCAGTGTCCCTTTCTAACGCCGAGGCCGGGCGCTGCGAACCCTAACCACTTCGCGCCCGGCCTCGGCTCAAGCTTCAGCCTAGAGCGCGATGATTTTAGGTTGGGACATAGCCGGCCTCGGTGAAGTAGTTGGCGCATTCCTTTGATGTGACGGTGTCGAGGATTTGGCCGATGGCGCTGCAGACGGCGTCGGTGGTGCGTCTGGCGGCCCTTCGCAGCAGGTGCTTGAGCTTGGCGAAGAGCAGCTCGATTGGATTCAGGTCCGGCGAGTATTTGGGCAGGAAGAAGAGCTTGGCGCCGGCTTTGCGGATGGCGTGCCGGACGGCCTTGCCCTTGTGTGAGCCGAGATTGTCGATGACGACGATGTCGCCCGGCTTGAGGGTGGGCAGGAGCACCTTCTCGACATAGAGCCGGAAGCGCTCGCCGTTGATCGGCCCGTCGATGAGCCATGGGGCGTCGACGCGGTCGTGGCGCAGGGCAGCCAGGAAGGTCATGGTCTTCCAGCGTCGATGCGGCACCTTGGCTTTCAGGCGCTGGCCGCGCGGCGCCCAGCCCCGGAGCGGAGCCATGTTGGTCTTGGTCCAGGGGTGAGTAGGCCGGAGGAATTTCACCTGCCGGCCTCTCGCAGAACGGTGCGTGAACCTCTCGATTCACACCGCTC
>NZ_JBVVPX010000059.1:0-20925 GCF_055811375.1 Mesorhizobium sp. WSM4848 | reverse complement strand
CGCCGTCGTCTTCGGCGAGAGGTTCGTCAGCCAATGACGAAAGCGGGCCTCGCGCACAGAATTCCTGACAGTCCCCGAGCACCATCACCGAGATCCTGCGCCGACACGGCCGGCTGACTGAGTCCGCCCTCCAACATCCAGGTCCGCATCAGCGCTTCGAGCGGGACAGTCCCAATGAACTCTGGCAGATGGACTTCAAAGGTCACTTTGCGACCCATACGGGACGTTGCCACCCTCTCACTGCAATCGACGATCACTCGCGCTACAACATCGTGCTGTCGGCCTGTGGCGACGAGCGGGGGCCGACAGTACGCCGGGAACTGGAAGGGGCGTTCCGCCGCTATGGCCTGCCGCTCGCCATGCTGATGGATAACGGTCCGCCCTGGGGTGATCCGGGCGGCGATCCTTATACCGGCTTCGGCGTTTGGTTGATGCGGCTGGGCATCCGTGTCCTGCATGGCAGGCCACGCCATCCGCAAACCCAAGGCAAGGAAGAACGCTTCCACCGCAGCCTCAAGGCTGAAGTGATGAACGGGCGTAGCTTTCGTGACCTCGACCAGTGCCAGCGAGCTTTCGACGAGTTCAGGCCCCGCTATAATCATGAGCGGCCCCACGAGGGCATCGGCATGGCTACGCCGGGGCAACGCTATCGGCCGAGCTCGCGACCCTTTCCAGACATACTGCCGCCCATCGAATACGCACCTGGCGACCATGTTCGCAAGGTCGACAGCGATGGCTTCATCAGCTTCAAGAACCGGCCATGGCGCATCAGCAAAGCCCTGCGCGGCGAACCGGTCGCCCTTCGCGCCTCCGACCAGGACGGCATCTTCAGCCTGTACTACTGCGCCTATCGGATCACCACCATCGATCTGCGACTAACACTAACCGACAGACAGATCAGTCAGACCCCTCGACGAGGCTGTCACTTGCCCCAGCAAACCGACCTCATGATGTGTCCACCATGTCTCCGAACACCTGTCCACCTTGTCCCCGGTACAAACAGGGCCCTGTGGGGGGAGATGTCCGGCAGGACAGAGGGGGGCGCTGTCCCGCCAGCCTATCGAGCTCTCATCGCCGATCGCCAACTTCCGGCGGGTTCCAGCCATAGAGCCAGTCGAGATCGGCCGCGAGCCTTTCCGGCGAGCGCCACTTCAGGAACAGGTTGCGCGCGACGGCCACCGGCCCCGCTGCATGCCAGGCGAGCCGGTTGACGGCACCGCGGCGGGCGACCTTGGCGATGCGCGGGCGCCGCACCTTTTCCCAGGCGGCAAGCGCGCTCCCGGGATCGGCAGGCGAGGCGGCGACAAAGCCGGCAAGGGTTGCGGCATCCTCGATCGCCATCGCCGCGCCCTGCGCCGCAAACGGCGTCATCGCATGCGCCGCGTCGCCGATCAGGGCGATGCCGGCGGGCGTCGTCCATGGCTGTGCTTGGTCGACCGTATGGATCGGCCATGCGGTCCACGGGCCGGCGTCCTCGGCAAGCCGGGCCAGTGCTGGCGCCGTGCCACGCATGGCGCCGGCGAGGATATTGGGGTCGGCGTGGCCCGACCAGCCCTCGGCGATGATCTCGTCCCTGGTGAAGGCGGCCAGGTTGAACGCCGTGCCGTTGCTGACCGGATAGGTGACGAGGTGGAAGCCGGGATGCAGGAAGGTGGTCACGCAATTGGCGGCGCCGACCGCCGCAACGGCTTCTCCCGCGACGCTGTCTGCACTGATCGTAGCGCGCCAGGCAAGCTCGCCCGAAAACCGGCTTTTGGCCGGAAGCCCGCCAAAAGCGCGGATCGCTGACCAGACACCGTCGGCGCCGATCAGCAGAAAGCCGCCGGCTTCGACTGTCTTGCCGGCAATCTCGACTGTAGCCGTGGCATAGCGCGGTCCCGTGGCGATGCCGCCGACGCGCGCGCCGGTGACGAGACTGATGTCCGGCTGTTCGGCAAGGCGCGCCATCAGCGCGTCTTGCAGGTCAGCCCGATGAGCGACGAGATAGGGCGCCTGCCAGCGCCTTTCGGCTGCTTCGCCAAGCGGCACCCGCGCCAGCTCACGCAGCGTGGCGGCGTCCTTGAGCACGACCGCCTCCGGCCGCACCGCCGCCGGCAACAGCCGGTCGAGCACGCCGAGCTGGCGAAGGATGCGCGTCGCGTTGGGCGAGAGCTGGATGCCGGCGCCGGCCGCTTCGAGGCGCGGCGCCTGTTCGAACAGCCGCACCAGATAGCCGCGCTCGGAAAACGCCAGTGCCGCGGTCAGTCCGGCGACGCCGGCTCCGGCGATAACGACCTGCCGGGACCGGGTGTCGTCCATGGGATGGTGTGCGCGTCAGGCGGCCTGGTCGATATACAGGCATCCGGCAGGCTGCGTTTCCGTCGCCTTCAGCTTTGGCGAATAGCGAAAAAGCGTCGAGCAATAGGGGCAGACCTTTTCATTGTCGTCGCCCATGTCGAGAAACACATGCGGATGGTCGAAAGGCGGGTTGGCGCCGGTGCACATGAATTCCTTGACGCCGATGTCGATTGCCGGATAGCCCGCATCGTTTTGGAAATGGGGAATCGAACCGCCTGCCATCGTCGTCTCCTGCATTTGCCGCATGACCGCGGAGCATGCGCAAAATCAAAATTCCACCGCGTCCCTGGCGCGTCCAAAGGAGGCGCCACGCTGCAGCCTGGATTCACGCCCAAAGGACGCGCCGCGCTGTAGCCTGGATTGCATCTGGATCATAAGCTGTCTCTTTGCAAGATCGATGAAATCAAACTGTCGTAAAAGCCTGTCACAGGATAAGCTAAGCCGGTTAAGGCATGGCCCCGAAAATCGAACTCGGTTCGCTGGGGATCATGCATGGCTTATGAGTGGTAGAGCGTCTTTGCGCGTCCGGAAAGACGCGCCACGCTGTGGCCAGCGGGTGCGAAACGAGCAGGAACCATGAACGAACTAAAGCCGGTGCAGAGCGAATTCACCACTGTCGAGGTGGCGAGCCCAGAGGGCGGCAACCCGGACCGGTTCGTCAACCGCGAGTTTTCCTGGCTGCAATTCAACCGCCGCGTCCTCGAGGAATCGCTGAACGCCAATCATCCGCTGCTCGAGCGTGTCCGTTTCCTGTCGATTTCGGCTGCCAATCTCGACGAGTTCTTCATGGTCCGTGTTGCCGGTCTCGCCGGCCAGGTTCGCGAAGGCATCACGCTGAAGAGCCCGGACGGCCGCACCCCCGAACAACAGCTGGAACAGTTGCTGCGCGAGGTCGAGCGCCTGCAGGAGGACCAGCAGAAGAGCCTATCCGCGCTGATGCTGCTGCTCGACAAGGAGGGCATCGAGAGCATCAGCCGCGATGCGCTGACCAAGGACGAGAAGACCTGGCTCGAGGATCATTTCCAGGAGCAGGTGTTTCCGGTGCTCACACCGCTTTCGATCGACCCGGCGCATCCGTTCCCGTTCATTCCCAATCTCGGCTTCTCGATGGCATTGCAACTGCGCCACCGCAGGAATGGCGAGGAGATGAGCGCGCTGTTGCGTCTGCCGGTGGCGCTGAAGCGCTTCATTCGCTTGCCTGACCGCAAGCGTCATGTCCGCTTCATTCCGCTAGAAGAGGCGGTCGGGCTCTATATCGGCAAGCTGTTCCCCGGCTACGAGGTCAAGGGCTCCGGCACGTTCCGCATCATCCGCGACAGCGACATTGAGGTCGAGGAGGAGTCGGAGGATCTCGTGCGCCTGTTCGAGACGGCGCTGAAACGTCGTCGTCGCGGCTCGGTCATCCGTATCGAATTCGATAAGCTGATGCCGGCCGAACTGCGCGAGTTCGTCGCCGGCGAGCTTGGCGTCTCGTCGAGCCGCATCAGCGTGCTCACCGGTCCGCTGGCGCTCAGCCAGATTTCCGAGATCGTCGCCATCGCCCGCGACGATCTCAAGTTCAAGCCCTACAATCCGCGCTTTCCCGAACGCATCCGCGAGCACGGCGGCGACTGTTTCGCCGCCATTCGCGAGAAGGACATCATCGTTCATCACCCCTACGAATCCTTCGACGTGGTGGTGCAGTTCCTGCGCCAGGCGATGGCCGATCCGGAAGTGGTGGCGATCAAGCAGACGCTCTATCGCACTTCGAACGACAGCCCGATCGTGCGCGCTTTGGTCGACGCGGCGGAGGCCGGCAAGTCGGTGACCGCGCTGGTCGAGCTCAAGGCGCGTTTCGACGAGGAAGCCAACATCCGCTGGGCGCGCGACCTCGAGCGCGCCGGCGTTCAGGTCGTGTTCGGCTTCCTCGAACTGAAAACCCACGCGAAAATGTCGCTGGTGGTGCGGCGCGAGGACGGCAAGCTGCGCAACTATGTGCATCTCGGCACCGGCAACTACCATCCCGTCACCGCGCGCATCTACACCGACCTGTCCTTCTTCACCACCGATTCGACGATCGCCCGCGATGTCGCCCAGCTGTTCAACTTCATCACCGGCTACGCCGAGCCGACCGAGGAGATGCGGCTGGCCATCTCGCCCTTCACGCTGCGCAAACGCATCCTCAGGCACATTTCGGACGAAATTGCCCATGCGCTGGACGGCAGGCCGGCCCGCATCTGGATGAAGATGAATTCGCTGGTCGACCCGATCATCATCGACGCGCTCTATGACGCCAGCCGCGCCGGCGTCGAGATCGATCTCGTCGTGCGCGGCATCTGCTGCCTGAGGCCCCAGGTGCCGGGCCTGTCGGAAAACATAAGGGTCAAGTCGATCGTCGGCCGCTTCCTCGAACACAGCCGCATCTATTGTTTCGGCAACGGCCATGGACTGCCGTCGGACGGGGCGGTCGTCTACATCTCATCGGCCGATTTGATGCCGCGCAATCTCGACCGTCGCGTCGAAACCATGGTGCCGATCACCAATCCAACGGTGCATGAACAAGTCCTCGGCCAGATCATGCTGGGCAACATCATGGACAACCAGCAAAGTTTCGACGTATTGGCTGACGGAACCTCCCGGCGCGCCACGCTCGAGGAGGGCGAGGAACCGTTCAACGCGCAGGAATATTTCATGACCAATCCGAGCCTTTCCGGACGCGGCGATGCGCTGAAATCGCATGCGCCCAAGCGCATCGCGCAGTTCAAGCGCCGCAAGAAAAACGCCGCAGCGACCGGCTGATGATTTCAACGTCCCAGGGCCGGCTTCAGGACCGCCGTCCGCTGTCCATCATCGACATCGGGTCGAACTCGATCCGGCTTGTCGTTTATGAGGGGCTGGCGCGCTCGCCGACCACGCTGTTCAACGAAAAGATGCTGGCCGGCCTCGGTCGCGGCATCGTCTCGACCGGAAAGCTCGATCCCGAGGCGGTGACCCGCTCGATGGAGGAGTTTCGGCGTTTCCGCGCGCTGTCCGAGCAGGCCGGCGCCGAGCGTATGTATGTGTTGGCGACCGCCGCCGCCCGCGAGGCGGTCAACGGCCCCGATTTCATCCACCGCGCCGAAGATGTGCTCAAGACCGAGGTCCAGGTGCTGAGCGGGCGCCAGGAAGCCCACTATTCCGCACTTGGCGTCATTTCCGGCTTCCATCCGGCCAACGGCATCGCCGGCGACCTCGGCGGCGGCAGCCTCGAACTGGTCGACGTCGACGGCGAGGCAATCGGCGACGGCATCACGCTGCCGCTGGGCGGCCTGCGCCTGCAGGACATGGCCAAGAACTCGCTGCCCCAGGCGGCAAAGATAGCGCGCGACGAACTCGCGAAGGCAAAGCTGCTGAAAGGCGGGCAGGGCAGGCCGTTCTATGCCGTCGGCGGCACCTGGCGAAACCTCGCTCGGCTGTACATGGAAATGACCAGCTATCCGCTGAGCGTCATGCACCATTACGAGATCGGCATCGACAGCGCTGCGAACTTCCTCAAGCAGGTCGCCAAGGGCGAGATCGAGAAGATAAGGGGTATCGAAGGCGTCTCGAAGAACCGCCGCTCGCTGCTGCCTTATGGCGCCATCGTGCTGCAGGAGATCATGGCGGCGATGCAGCCGTCAAAGATCATCGTCTCGGCACTGGGCGTGCGCGAGGGCTTTCTCTTTTCGCTGCTCGACAAAGCCGAGCAGAAGGCGGATCCGCTGATCTCGGCCTCGGAGGAACTCGCCCGGCTGCGTTCGCGCTCGGTTACCCACGCGCAAGAGCTTGTCGAGTGGACGGGCAAGACCTTCGCCGCCTTCGGCATCGAGGAGACGGTCGACGAGGCGCGCTACCGCCAGGCCGCCTGCCTGCTTGCCGACATCGGCTGGCGTGCGCATCCCGAATATCGTGGCAAGCAATCGCTCAACATCATTGCCCACGCCTCCTTCATCGGCGTCGACCATCCCGGCCGCGCCTTCCTGGCGCTGGCCAACGCCTACCGTCATGAGGGCATCTTCAACGAATCGATTGCGCCGGAAATCAAGGCGCTGGCGACGCCGCGCTATATCGAGCGCGCCCGCGTGCTGGCCGCGGTGATGCGCGTCGTCTACCTGCTGACGGCGGCAATGCCGGGGGTCATGCCGCGGCTGAAATGGCAGAGCCGCGGCAATGGCGTGCTTGCGCTGGTGCTGCCGGCCCCGCTGGCCGATCTTTACGGCGAGCGGCCGGCCGGCCGGCTGGCACAGCTGGCGAGGGTCACCAATCGCCGGCTGGTGCTGGCGGTCGAGGGCGGCTCCAGCGTTTCGGTGAAGTAGTCTGTCTCATCAAGTGGCGTCGGCGTCGATCCCAAAACCCTGGCCATCGATCGAATAGGCGCCGGCGCCAGCCATAGCCAGCGCCAGAAAACCGCCTGATAGGGCGATGTCCTTCATCAGCATCTGCGAATGCATGAAGGTCAGCATCGGATCGTCGCCACCCTGGCCATAATGGCCGATGAAGCCTGCCGCGATACAGAAGGCGGCAAGCAGGAGCGCCACGATCGAGGTGTTGAGGCCGACGAGGATAAGCAGTCCGGCGATCAGCTCGAACAGGCCCGTCGCCCAGGCTGCGAGTGTCGGCAGCGGCAGGCCAAGGCCGTCAAAATAACCTGATGTGCCGGCAATGTCGCTAAGCGCGTGGAAGCCGGACGGAACGAATAGCGCGGCGAGCAGCAGTCGGGAAAACAGAAGCAGCGCATTGCGGGGCATTGGTCACCTCCGATGTCGGCCAGGCCGGTTGGCCTGTTCCTCCCCGACGCCTCGACCTTAGCAGAAATTCGGGTCAGGCCACTCGGCCCGGCGAAAGTCTGGATAAACCGACAACGAAAAAGGGACGCGGAAAATTCCGCGCCCCTTGCTGCAAATCGTTCCTGGCCCGCTTCAGCCGCGCTTGGCGTCGACCGAATAGGCGCCGGCGCCCGAGGAAGCCAGCACGAGGAAGCCGCCGGCAATCGCCAGGTTCTTCATGAAGCTGATCATCTGCATCTGATCGGCCCAGCCGGTGTGGGCGACCAGTCCCGTGGCGACGGTGAAGATCGCCAGCACCCAGGCGGTGATCCGGGTCTGAAAGCCGATGAGGATAGCGACGCCGCCGAGCAGCTCGATCAGGCCGACGACAATCGCCGTTACGGTCGGCATCGGCAGGCCCATGCTGCCGAAGTAACCGGCGGTGCCGGCGATCGCAGTGAGCTTGCCGAAACCGGAAAGCACGAAGATGACTGAAAGCAGGACGCGGCCAAGCAGGATGGTGGCCGAGGCGTTGGAAACAGTGCCGGAACCGGCAACGGACGTGTTGGTGGACATGGTGGGCTCTCTCCGGAAGGGGTTGTGGTGTCCCCCCAGATAGATCAGGTGGACTGTTCACCAAAGATGCGGAATTGGTTACAGATCGTTCACAGCAGTAACGTTTTTGCGATCAGCGCAAGATCATCCCGGATGCGTCATGTCCTCCGGCCGCACCAGGCGGTCGTAATCGGCTTCGCTGACCAGCCCGGTGGCCAGCGCTTCCTCGCGCAAGGTCGTACCGTTCTTGTGCGCGGTCTTGGCGATCTTGGCGGCATTGTCGTAGCCAATGGTCGGCGCCAATGCCGTCACCAGCATCAGCGAACGGTCGAGGGCGGCCTTGATGTTGTCTTCCCGCGCTTCGATGCCGACGACGCAATTGTCGGTGAAGGAGATAGCGGCGTCGGCGAGCAGCTGCACCGACTGCAGGAAATTATAGGCCATCAGCGGATTGTAGACGTTGAGCTCGAAATGGCCCTGGCTGCCGGCGAAGGTCACAGCCGCATTGTTGCCGAACACCTGGATGCAGACCTGCGTCAACGCCTCGCACTGGGTGGGGTTGACCTTGCCCGGCATGATCGATGAACCCGGCTCGTTTTCCGGCAGCGACAGTTCACCGAGGCCGGAGCGCGGGCCGGAGCCGAGCAGACGAATGTCGTTGGCAATCTTGAACAGGGCGCCGGCGCAGGCGTTGATCGCGCCATGCGAGAACACCATGGAATCATGCGCCGCCAGCGCCTCGAACTTGTTCGGCGCGGTGACGAAGCCGATGCCGGTGATCGCGGCGATGCGCGCCGCCACCTTCTCTGCAAAACCGACCGGCGCGTTGAGGCCGGTGCCGACGGCCGTGCCGCCTTGCGCCAGTTCCTGCAGGCCGGGCAGCGTCATCTCGATGCGTTTGATCGAGGAGGCGACCTGCGCGGCATAGCCTGAGAATTCCTGGCCAAGGGTGAGGGGCGTCGCGTCCTGCGTGTGGGTGCGGCCGATCTTGACGATGTGGGCGAATGCTTCGGTCTTGGCCTCCAGCGCGGCGTGCAAATGCCTGAGCGCCGGCAACAAATCGTGCACGATGCGCTCGGCGCAGGCGATGTGCATGGCCGTCGGATAGGTATCGTTCGACGACTGGCTCATATTGACGTGGTCGTTGGGATGCACCGGTTTCTTCGATCCCATGACACCGCCCAGCAGTTCGATCGCCCGGTTGGAGATCACCTCGTTGGCGTTCATGTTGGATTGCGTGCCCGAGCCGGTCTGCCAGACGACCAGCGGGAAATGATCGTTCAGCTTGCCGTCGATGACTTCCTGAGAGGCTTCGATGATCGCCTTGCCGATGACCGGGTCGAGCCGCTTCAGCTCCATATTAGTTTCGGCCGCTGCCCGCTTGACGATGCCGAGCGCGCGAACGATCGACGCCGGCTGCTTTTCCCAGCCGATTTTGAAATTGCCCAGCGAACGCTGCGCCTGCGCGCCCCAGTAACGATCGGCGGCGACCTCGATGGGACCGAACGTGTCGGTTTCGGTTCTGGTCTCTGGCGCGCTCACATGTCTCTCCGGTCTGTCGAATTCGGCACCGGCGTATCGCGTTGCACAAATGGCTTCAAGCGGAGATTGTGAGCGGCAAGAATGCAAATCGGTTGAAGAAGCGCCTCTCACCGCCGAAGCAGCGATCGTGAGGTTGGAGATAGGCGCAAGGTCTCGGTCGATCTGGCCAGACGTGACTGGGCCTTCCGCTCGAAGGCCTGCCACTCCGGGGAACCGGCAGGCGCTTCTTCATGGCGGGCATGGGCGTCGGTGCTGTCGAAACCCGCGACGCTGATGAAGACGTTTTCGCCTGATCGCACCGGCAGGCGGGGAAAGCTGTTTTCGGCATGCTCGGTGACAAACGCAGCAAGCGGCCGTGCGGCAAGTGCCGCCAACACGGGAATCGCATCGGCTTCGAAGCGGCTGGCGAAGTCGGCTTCGGCGCCGGGCCGCAGATGATGAATCTTGATAACAACAATGTCCGACAAGCGATTGTCTCTGCTTGGCTTTTCGTGACCCGGCAAGGCCGCCCGTTGTGCGCCCGACAGATCGAAGCCGGCGCCCGGCCATGCCGGTTTCAGCAACAGCACGTCGTCGGAGGAGATCATCGTAGCGTTGGCGGCGTCGCGCCAGGCCGCCCACACGGGTCCCTCGTAGAAGGCGGTCAGTGCATTTTTCCGCGCTTCCATACCGTCGAAGCCGCGCAGCCAGACGAACATGTCAGGCCGGTCGAGATCGCGAAACTGACCAATGATGGTCATCCCTGCCGCTTCCTGACCCTCGATCAGGTGACCGTCGAAGATGCCGATCAGCGTGTCGCGCCGGCCGGGTTTCAGCGTGTATTGCCTCAGCTCGACGACCGGCGAGGCGTTGAGGCCGGATTTGGACGCGGCATTCAGGGGCAGACTCATCGCGCAATCTCCAAAACAGGGCATTCATCCTGTTTATAAACAGACCGGTTGTCCTGTTTTGTCAATCTGGTATCGTGTGGAAATGTCAGCAGAGATGACCGCTCGCCCAAAGGCGCAGCCCGGCAAACGCATCAACGACCCGGAAGGCCTGCGCAAACGTGTGCTCGATGTCGCCGAAGCCTCGTTTCAGGCGCGCGGCTACCACGCTTCCAGCCTGGGCGACTTGATGGCCGCGGCAGGCGTCACCGGCGGCGCGCTGCATCATCACTTCCCGACCAAGAAGGCGCTGGCCCTGGCGGTGATCGAGGAGCGGGTCGCCGCGGCCGTCGAAGCAACATGGATCGCGCCGGTCCAGGCGGCAGGCTCGACGCGCGAGGGCGTGCGCAGCGTGTTCGAGGCCGTGGCAGCGGAACTGGAGCAACAGGGTTTTGTGCGCGGTTGCCCGCTCAACAACCTGGCGCATGAATTGTCGCTTGCCGATCCGGATTTCCGCACCGCCCTTGCCGGCATCTTTTCGGCGTGGCGCCAGGCGATCGCCGACAAGGTCAGGGCCGACCAGCAAGCAGGCAGGGAGCAGGACACCGATCCGCAGCATTTCTCCGCACTCGCGGTCGCCACCTATTCCGGCGCCATGTCGATGGCCAAGACGACGCAGGATTCTGCTGTGCTGAGCGATTGCCTGAACGCGCTGGAGCAGGGAGTTTCCTCAGCAAGAGCGAAGCGACGTCGCAGGGTGCTGCGGCAGTACAAAGCCTTTTGATGCCGGAGCGCCAGTCGCCCTCTGCCCTGCCGGGACTTAATTCGGCAGCGGTTTGATGACCTCGTAGCCGACCACGCTTTCGGCGTTGGTGCCCTCGTCATAGCGCCTGGCCAAAACGGCCTGCAGGTCGGGCGCGTAGAGCGCGGTGAATTCATCCTGGGTCTTGCCGGCCTCGCTCTTGATTGTCTGCCTGACGGCGAGCACATTGTATTTGCAGTCGCCCAGGCTGAACGTCTCTTTGCCTTTGACGTTGATCTCGAGCGTCTCGGTGCCCTTCGGCTGTTTGTTTGCAGCGAGGCGGACGAAAACGGTCTTGCTTTTCGCGCCGGCCTTGAGCGGAAACAGCTTTCTGAGATCCGAAAACGGGATCATCGCAAGCTGACCGGTGTCGCTGTCGCGAAACACCTCGATCAGACCGCCGAACAGAAACTGCGTCTGCGGCGATTGGGATTGGTATTCGTTGGCGACCGACACCATTCCACCCGCCGCCGGTCGAAACTCGCTGTGGATGCCGGGCCTTTCGAGAACGAAGCCGGCCTTGGCGGCTTTGGCGTCGATGCATTCGGCAGCATGAGCGGCGCTCGCCAGGATGGTAAGTGCCGTCGCGATGGATATAGTCTTCATAGCGTTTGCCCGCGCAGGTTGAGTCCTGACCTGAAAGCAATGCCAGACCTGCGGCAGCGTGTCGACATGCCGTTCGCGGCAACTGGACGAAGGGGCGCCGGCTGTGCTGAATTTCAGGCCATGAATCGCATCTCGGCAGGATCACTCTCCCGGCGCCGCTTCCTGGCTAAGGCGGCTGGGTTTGCTGCGGCCGGCGCGCTTGCGCGACCGGCGCTCGGACAGACCGGGCAGCGCATTGCGCCTGTCGACGCCACCTTCCTGTTCGTCGCCGATATCCATGCGTGCCGCATGGACGGTGGGCTGAGCCCCAATTGCCAGCAGGAAGGCAAGACCGACGCCGCCTTGCTGATCAGTGTCGCCGCGTTGAACGGCATTAGCGAGAAGGCGTGGCCCGCCGAAATCAACGGCATCGCCACCAGCCTGCGCTCAGCCGGCAGCCGCATCGGCACGCCGCTCGGCCTCGTGGTCGGCGGCGACATGACCGATGACGGCGGCGGCCAAGTCATCCAGCCCAGTGAAGGCACGCAGCTGCTCCAGTTCAGCCAGCGTTATCAGCAGGGCGTCGGCCCCGATCGCGTGCATGTGCCGGTCTATGTCGGCCTCGGCAACCACGATCTCGACCAGAACGGCCCGCCAAACCACGTCGACTGGTACCGCCGCGAAATGCGGGACTATGTCGAGGTCAACCATCGCGCCGGCGTGTTCTTCAAGCCGCCGGTGCCGGTGACCAGTTACGATGTCGACACCGACTGCTACTCGTGGGACTGGGGCGGCCTGCATCTCGTTCAGACGCACCGTTTTGCCGGCGACACCGGCCACGGCGCGGTCTCCGGCCTGCCATGGCTGAAGCAGGATCTGGCGACCTATGCAGCGGACGGCCGCCCCGTCATCCTGTTCCAGCACTATGGTTGGGATGTTTTCTCGATCGAACGGTGGGATGCCGCCAAAGGAACTTTCGACGATGACGGCGCTGGTGCGCCGCACTGGTGGAGCGAAGCGGACCGGCAGGCATTGCTGGCGGCGCTGAGGGGCTACAACGTCATCGGCGTCTTTCATGGCCACCAGCACGAGACAGCGATGATCTACCGCGCCGATGGGCTCGACCTGTTCAAGCCGAAGGCCGCTTATATGGGCGGCTTCGCGCTGGCGCGCGTGACCGGCGACAGCATGGACGTGGCGCTTGGCGAAGCCGTTGGCGACCTTGGCGAGGTCGCCTTCACCAGCGTTCTCTCAAAGAGCCTGAACTTCTAACGGCAACGGAAGCAGACAGCAGACCGCCCAATGCATGTCGCGCAAAAGTGTGCAGCGGTTTTGCGATAACGACATGCATTAAACAAAACACCAACCCTAAAGCGCGTCGCATGAGGCCGGTCAAACGCGACGCGCTTTAGGCCGCTTCCTCATCGCAATTGAAGCAGCAGGGTTCAGATCACCTTCCTGAGCTTGTCCTTGATGTCGCCATAGGCCTTCTGCATTTTGCCGGCGATCTTGTCGGCCACGCCTTCAGCCTGGACGCGCCTGTTGCCGGTGGCCCTGCCGGCGGCTTTCTTCACCGAGCCCTTGAACTGCTTGGCTAGCCCCGCAACCTGATTCTTGTTCACCATGGCCGCATCTCCCGGAATCAATCTGCCGTTTGGGAAACGGGCGGCTTGGGTTTTCGGTTCCGGAGCCCTGCCTCGTCGGTCAATCAACAGGCCACGGCCTTTGGCTCTGACCGCCATGCGATTGCTATTCGGCATAAAAGAACGCCCCTCGCGCGTTTTATTGCACGGGAGGCGTCCTTTGTGTCAGCCTTTCCTGAGATTGCTCTCATGAACTGCTGACGATACACAAAATGCACGGATGCCAAAATGGTTCCCGGCATCGTGCAATTTTTTTTAAGTGCTGGATCTGCCCGGTTCAGCGTCAGATCCGCCTCTTCACGGAGACAGAAAACCGGACAACTCGTGTGCTACCTAACCCGGACAACTCCGGCGCTACCCGACACGACGAAAGCAAAAAATTGACACCGCGCCAAAAGAAGTCTAAAAGCAATTCGTCGATATTTGTTTGACCGACTTTTGTTATCCGCGTGTCCAGGCGCGCCTTTGACGAACTTCCCCCATCAAAATCGAGACAAACGCTGTGGTGCATTCGCACGACGGCGAACGAATATTTGCCACGGAAAGGGTTCGTTATGAGCACAGGCACAGTTAAATGGTTCAACGCCACCAAGGGTTTTGGTTTTATTCAGCCTGACGACGGCTCGGCCGACGTTTTTGTCCACATTTCGGCCGTAGAGCGCGCCGGAATGCGCGACATCGTCGAGGGCCAGAAGCTCGGCTACGAGATGGTCCGCGACAACAAGTCGGGCAAGATGTCCGCTGATCAGTTGAAGGCGGCCTAAAACGGAATTCAGCCTCGCCGGTGACCACGGATGTACTGGCACCGGTAAACGGCTAATTCCAGCGCATGACCCCGGAAACACCGGAAAGGATCATGCGCTGGAATTAGAAGTGCACGTTCAACTGGACGCGCGGCGCTCCAGCGGAGGTCAGGCAATGCCTGGCCTTTTGCGTTTGGGGCGCTGCAAAAGTTCGAAAAGAGCACCGCGCGTTCGCTTGAACGTGCTAAGGATGCTCCGGCAAATTTGAATCCGACTGCCGTATTGCTTTGTGCGTGGTCCTGGTCGAAGACCGGTCTCGCCATTTTTCGGCATTACGCTCCGAACCGGGAGAAAGACCTTGACCGCCACTTCAAAGAAATCCCGCGACCAGGCCGAATCCATCTTCAGCAAGACCCAGACCCAGTCCATGTCGCTCAACCGCATTATTTCCGAGCAGGATGCTGTCAGCCAGGCACGGGAAGCCAAGACCGCGCGGCTGCGCGAACTGCGCCTGGAAAAGGAAGCTGACGAGCTGGCTGCAGCCGCCGCGCTCGCGGCCGCGCCGAAGCGCGTGGGCAAACGCTGATGGCCACCAAGCGCGTCCCGCAAAACGCGATCGCCGCCGATTCGACCATCGCCGATGTCGTGGGAGCCCTCGACAAGCCGGTCGAGTATGTCCGGCGCGTGCTCGAAAAGCTCGAGCGCTGCAAGCGTGCCCATGGCGATGCCCAGGTCAGGCTCGGCGTGCGTGGCCGCTCCGAATGCCCGAACTATCTGATCGAGTATGTCCGCGAAAATGCCAGGACCCATGAGCGCGTCACCCATCAGGATGCCGCCTATAGCGGCAGCACGCATCGCGAGCTGGCACCCCGGCACATCGAGGAGGCCAGGAACTGGTCACCCGAGGAAATGAACATCACGGCGGTCTCGGCGCTGATCGGCCGCCTTCGCAACCCGAATGCGCCATCATCGCGTTTCTCCGACGAGGATTGATATGGCCATAAAATTTTCCGCCAAGGATCAGCCGGCAGCATCCGCTGCCACCGCAAAGCTGGCCAAGCCGGCCGCCGCGCCGAAAGCCGATGTTGCCGCCGAGGCAGCGACAGACCTGTTCAAGTCGCCGGCGGACGTCGCGTCGCGCAAGACCAGGAAGAAAAAATAGCGCCCTTGCCGCGCAGCGCCGGTATGAATCCCGTTGCGTCAGGGCTGCTCGCCTTGGCGAGCGCCGGGAATTTTTCGTCATCGGAGGAGCGCGCCGCTCCTCTCTTCGACTGCCAGAGCTGTGGCGCTTGCTGTTCCTATTCGGCCGAATGGCCGCGCTTCTCGACCGAAGATGACGCGCAGCTCGACCGGATCCCGCAAGACTATGTGGCTGCCGACGAAGCCGGCATGCGCTGCGACGGCGTGCGCTGTTCGGCACTTTCCGGCGACGTCGGCAAGTCGACCATTTGTGGCATCTACGACGTCCGGCCGGACGTCTGCCGCGCCTGCATGCCCGGTGGCGACGACTGCCTGATGGCGCGCAAGGCACATGGGCTGCCGGCGCTGTTATAGCGGGCCTCGATAGCTGTCAGTTTGAATTTCCGCCTCGGGTGGGAAGCCGCCATTCCTTGTCGCTCGCTGTGGAATGCCTGCGCTCTGCGGCCAGCAGGCCATCGGATGCGTCGAGTAGAGACGGGCGGCTCAGTCGTTCCTCACTGAGTCAGCGTGTTTTTGTAGATCAGGCCGTCCTTCATGATGATTTTGAAGTTGTTGGCAGGATCGGCCACCAGGTCGAGGTTCTCCAGCGGATTGCCTTCGACGAGCAGGAGGTCGGCGAGCGCGCCCTCTTCGATCACACCGAGCTTTCCCGGATAGGGATTGCGAAGGCCCGACAGCGCGAGCAGCTCGGCATTTGTCCCGGTCGCCATGACGAGCGCTTCGGCAGGCGTGTGCCAACGCACAAGCGACGCCAGGATTGCTCCCTGCTGCTTCGCCAGCACGCGGGAGAACAGGACATCGGTGCCCCATGCCGTCTTGATCTTGTATTTCTTCGCGAGTTCGTAGGTCCTGCCGATGCCCGGCCACACCTCATCGGCCTTGGCTCGCTCGACCGAACCCTCTCGGAGGCCTGTCCTCATCAATTCGGGAAGCGGCTGCAAGCTCAGCCAAACGTCCTTTTCGGCGATCAGCTTGGCGGTTGCCTCGTCCATGAGGAAGCCGTGTTCGATGCACTTAACGCCAGCCGCGACAGCCTTCCGGATCGCATCCGAGGTGAAGGCGTGCGCGGCGACGTAGGTGCCCCAATTCTCGGCAATTTCAACGGCGGCCCGCAGTTCGGGCTCGGTGAAGGTGGTGACATCGAGCGGGCTGTGCGGCGACGACACGCCGCCGCCGGCTGTCAGCTTCAGCAGCGCGGCCCCCTGCATGAATTGCTCGCGGGCACGCAAACGAACCTCGTCGGGGCTGTCCACGACTATGCTGCCGCCGTTCCTCTCCATGGGGGTGAACAAGCCGCCGATCGTCCGAGGCAAGTCGCTGAGCTGGCGGAAATCGCCATGCCCGCTGGTCACGGTGATCATGGCTCCGGACGGATAGATGCGCGGTCCCGCTATGATGCCTTGATCTATCGCGCGCTTGAGGCTGAACGCCGGCCCGCCCACGTCGCGAACGGTGGTGAAGCCGCGCATCAGCGTATCCGTCGCCTCGTCGCCGGCCGCAAGATTGGCGAAGCCGATGTCGCCCATCGCCTCTGCCGGGGTGGATGCAATCAGCATTGCGTGCCAATGCGCATCGATCAGCCCCGGCATCAGCGTTCGCCCGTTGCCGGCAATGCGCTGTGCGCCCTCGGCCGCGATGGGACTTGTCGAAATCCGCGCGATCAGGTTGCTCTGGACCAGCACATTCGATGGGGCCGAAAGTGCAGCGCCTTTTCCGTCGAAGATGCGGACGTTTTCGAAAAGCACGTCGTCAGCGGCCGCAGTTGCGCAAAGTCCGAGCACGAGGGCTGCCGCAAGCATTTCTCTGCCTGAGCGAAGGATCATGAAAGCCGTGCGGGCCGAGAAAACGGCTGCGGCGCAGGACACGGCATGCGCCACGACCTCGCCTTTTGTCAGCTCCTGCGATCCAAAGTATTTGTGACACATGACGATTATCCTGCTTCGGGAGGAGGTGGTCACGGCGCAAGGACAAGTTCTAGATTATACGGCATCGTCGTCAAGAAGCGTTCCAGACTGGTCTCTTTCGCAGTGAAGGGTCGTATCGAAGGTCAGGCCGATCGTGGTGATACCAAGGCAAGCAGTGCATGGTTTGCCTGAGGAAGCGATCAGACGAGGGAGCGCGCCCGGAATGGGTGGGAAGTCGCCGTTCGGTTCATCTGCCAGAACAAGCACGTTGCCAAGAGCGGGATATTCGCCTTGGTCTTTCCTGCGAGGCAGCCGCCCAGAACCCAGGAGAAGGATTGGTACGGGCTACCCTGTCGCTCCAGTCTTGTCATGGCTAGGTCGGGGCACGCGACCAGGCGCCCACTTCGGAGCGGCTCACGATCACGCTACCCGCCTCGATTTCGAGCTGCATGCGCTGTCCCAAAGTTTCAATATCGACCTCAGCGGCCGTCGCAACTCCCCGGCTCTGTATTTCCGGCAGCATCGTGACAATGAGTTCAGCGGTCTGGTCTGACCAGTCGAGACCGCTCTTGGTTCCCCCAACAACCGCTTCCAAGTGCATTGAGGGCGCGGTCAATCCAGCCGCGCGGAAAGCCGCATCGAGCTTGATACCCATATTGGTCTCGATACCGCTGCGCCGGAACGTCTCGACGATCCATCGACAGCAGTCGTCGTAGGTCGGCGCTGGCGGGCTGGATCGACAGCCGTCCCAATCCGGCTCATGGAAGACGATGGTCCCTCCAGGCCGGAGGTGACGAGCGACGCCACGCAGCATCGCCACAGGATCGGCTTGAAACATCAGAACATAGCGGCCGATCACGGCGTCGAACGGTCGGTCGAACGAGAGTGCTGCTGGATCGCCTTCACGGAAGCTGACATTCTGGATCGGATGCGCCGCCGCGCGCCCCTCCGCCGCCGCAAGGGCCGCTGGAGCCCGATCTGCGCCGATGACCTGACCTTCGCTGCCAACCATCTCGGAAACCAGGAATGTAACGTCGCCCGCGCCACAGCCGACGTCGAGCACGCGCATCCCGGGACTCATGCCCGCAGACAGCAAGATTCTTCGCGTGATCGGGTTAATGATGCCCGCCTGATGGCTGAGACGCCTGATCTCGCGATCGGAATGGACGAGAATATACGGGACGTGAACGTCGGCACGAGCAGCGACTTCCATGGCTTGCCTCCCCTCATACGACTGTTCCCCAAGGGGACATCGCGTACGTCGACGACTATGCGCCGATGCGGCAGCCAGTCAACCAGACTGGCTGTTGACCTCAATGCGAATGTCGCTTCAGGGTCAATGCTTGCCTTAGAAGTCCTCCGAACAAAGGGCAAAGAAGGGTCGTGAGCCGAAATTCGAAATGAGACACTACCGGCCCCCGGGCCGGCTTGTGCCCGCGCGGTTCGCTGGCTACGCTGCCGGCGCAGGGACAACGCCGGGAGACCATCCGTGAGCATCGAATTCTTGTTGACGTCGCTGATTGTCGTGGCTTCGCCCGGCACCGGCGTTCTCTATACGCTCAGCGCCGGGCTTTCCCGTGGCGCGCGCGCCAGCATCATCGCTGCTTTCGGCTGCACGCTCGGCATCATCCCGCATATGGCGGCCGCCATCACCGGCCTGGCGGCGCTGCTGCACACCAGCGCACTCGCCTTCGAGACGCTGAAATATCTGGGCGTCGCCTATCTGCTCTACATGGCGTGGAACACGCTGAAGGAGAGCGGCGGCTTGAACGTCGGGCACGATGTCGCGCCGCGCTCGGCCGGCAAGGTGATCACCTCAGGCATCCTCATCAACATTCTCAACCCGAAGCTGTCGATCTTCTTCTTCGCCTTCCTGCCGCAATTCGTCAGCACCACCGAACCGCATGCGCTGTCGAAGATGCTGGAGCTCAGCACCGTCTTCATGCTTTTGACCTTCGTCGTCTTTGTCGGTTACGGCATCTTCGCCGCCTCGATCCGCAGCCATGTCGTGTCGCGGCCGATGGTGCTGACCTGGATGCGCCGCAGCTTCGCCGGCGCCTTCGTCATGCTTGGCGCCAAGCTGGCGCTGGCGGACCGGTAGGGGAAGGCCGGGCAATCAGCCCTTGACGTAGCCCATCGCCTCGACGATCCGCCCGCCTTCGACGCGCATCAGGTTGACGCCGCGCAGCGAGTTGCCATCGGTCATCCAGTAGCGCCAGCGGATCGTTGCCCGCTCACCGGCGACGAACGTCTCCTCGATATCGAAGCGCGTGCCGGGTTCGCTGGCGATCGCCGACCACAGCCGCAAGCATGCCTCCCGGCCGTCATGGCGGGCGCCATCCGGCGCCGGCACGGTGTTTTCGATGACGCAGTCCTCGGCCACCAGTCCCGGGAGTGCCGACGGATCATGAAGCTGGAACACGTCGTTGAAGCGCCGCATGATCTCGGCCGTCTGTCTGGATTGGTCGTCGGGATGAACGACCATGATGCTATCCCGTTCCATCTCGGTACCTCCTGATTTCATTTTTCCGCAGCGGCGGCCGCGACGAGGTCGGCCTTGAGCCTGATATCAGCCACGCCGGCCAAAGCGCGCGAGACGAGGCATGTTGCTTTCGCCGATTGGGCAAGGCGCTGGAATTCCTCGGGCGCCAGTCCCGGGACCTCGGCTTCCGTTTCGAGGTCGATGCGGGTGAGCGTCGGTCCGGCCGTGCTCGTGCCGAGATGCACCTTGGCGACGGTGTGAATCCGTACGGGGACATGACCGCCGCTGCCGAGAATGGCGCTCAACGCCATTGAAAAGCAGCCGGCATGCGCCGCCGCAATCAGTTCCTCGGGATTGGTGCCGGGACCGTTTTCGAAGCGCGATGGGAAGGAATAGGCGCCTTCGAAGACGCCGCTGCCGAGCCGGAGACGGCCCGAGCCTTCTTTCAACGAACCCTGCCACTGGGCCTCTGCTTCACGGATGGTCATTTTGTCGTTCTCCTCGATGGAATGGCGTCGAATATATAGACTGATCTACATATTATATAGACCGATTGTCATATTCGGCGCAAGCCTATAGTGCTCACTCCTGACAGAGGTTGACATGGCGAACGACACCCGCATCCGCATCATCGAGGCGACGGCGCTGCTGCTGAGGCAGCGCGGCTATCACGGCACCTCGCTCAACGACATCTTGAGCACCTCCGGTGCGCCAAGGGGATCGCTCTACTTTCATTTTCCGGGCGGCAAGGACCAATTGGTCATCGAGGTGACGCGCGACAGCGTGGACAAGGTGTCTCGATGGCTTGGCGAAGAGCTGGCCGCCGAAAAAGATCCGGCGGTGGCTGTCCACCACATCTACCAGTCGGTCGCACGCATGCTGGAGGACAACCAGTTCACGCTCGGCTGTCCGATCGCACCGGTGGTGCTGGACTCGCCGGCCGACGTGCCGGAACTGGCCGAACTGTGCCGGTCGGCTTTCGAGCAATGGGTAGGCCTGCTGCAGGCGGCCTTCGTCAGGGCCGGGGTGCCCGAGCGCCGCGCCCGCGCCCTGGCGCTGCTTGTCGAATCATCGCTGGAGGGGCTGATGGTGATCGCGCGCGCCAGCCGCGACCGCGCCCCGGTGCTGGCGGTGGCAGATGAAGTCGCTGCGCTGATTGAAGGTGCCTTGCCTGCCGAAGGGGAGCTGACACGGCGCATTGACGCCGCCGTCTGAGCCGGGCAGCCCGCTAAATAAATCAAACAAAAAGGGCGCCTTTCGGCGCCCTTTCCGTGAATGCGAGGCAATGTTGGATTAGAAATCCATGCCGCCCATGCCGCCCATGCCGCCGCCGCCCATGCCGCCTGGCATGCCGCCACCAGCCGACTCCTTCTTCGGAGCCTCCGCGATCATGGCTTCGGTGGTGACCAGCAGGCCGGCGACCGAGGCCGCGTCCTGGAGAGCCGTGCGCACGACCTTGACCGGATCGACGATACCCATGGCGATCATGTCGCCATATTCGCC